>CALMRC010000113.1 GCA_937873275.1 uncultured Spirochaetota bacterium | reverse complement strand
CCCGGCGCCCCAGCCGGCCGCCCCCGCCCCGGCGGAGCCCCCCAAGGCCCTCCCGGCCGGGATGGCCGCCTACGTCCGGCCCGAGGTGGCCGCCCGCCCGGGCATGAAACCCGGGGTGAACTACAAGATCCGCTGGGGGGACACCCTCTGGGACCTCTCCTACGTCTTCTACCGGGATCCCTGGCTCTACCCCCGCATCGCCCGGGCCAACAAGATCCGCAATCCGAACCTGATCATCTCCGGACGCACGATCTGGATCCCGCCCCGGTGAGACGGGGGACGGCACCGGAGGACGAGGAGCCCGTTTGAATCGACCGAACCATCCACGACCCCGGAAAGGCCCGCGGCAACCGCCGCGAGCCTTTTTGTTCTATCTCCTCTCGGCGGCGGCCCTGGCCGCCTCCTGCGAGGACCCTATGGTCCTGGGGGTCCGTGCCCACGAACTCCGGGACCGCCTCCTGGCCGGGGACCGGTCCCGGGTCCTGTCCGCCCCGCCGGAACGGCTGGCCGAGCTGGCCCGACTGGGCCCCGGGGCCCTCTACTACGCGGCCCGGGCCGCGGGCCTCGCGGGGGACCCGGAACGGGAGGCCGTCCTATTGGACCTGGCGTCCCGGAAGGAGGCGGGGCTCTACCGACGGCGCGCCTGGGAACTCCTGCCCGAGGCCCTCTACCGCCGGGGGGACTGGGCGGGCCTCCTGGACTTCTCCGATCGCCAGGCCCGGGCGGGGATCGACGACTACCTGCCCCGTCGGCGCCGGTCGGAAGCCCTGGCCGCCCTGGGCCGCCTGCCCGAAGCCCGGTCGGAACTGGAAGCCCTGACCGCCGCCTGGCCGGATCGGGCCGCCCAGGACGGGGCCCTGATCGCCGGACTCCGGGTGCGGACCGCCGCGGATCCCGGGGAACGGGCGGCCCGGATCCGGGAGCTCTTCGCCCTGGCCTCCCCCCGGACGGAGGACCTCGAGGCGGCCCTGGCCGCCGCGGAGGCCCCGGAGTCCGGAACGCCCGCGGCCCCGGGAACTCCGGCCGCCCCGGCCGCGTTCTCCGAGGGGGAACGGGCGCTCTTCCGCATGCGCCTCCAGGTGGCCCGTCGGGACTACGGGGCCGCCTACCGGGCCCTGGCGCCCGTCCGGGACCTCCTCGTTCCGACCCTGCCCCGGGCCTTCCTGGCGGACGCGGGCAAGACGTACCTCTACGCCCCCGCCCCGGAGGAAGGCCTGGCCGTGATGGCGGCCCTCGCGGCCGCGGCCGACGGTGCCGCAAAGGATGCCTCCGAGGTTTCCGCGGCCGACATTCCCCGCGCCGCGGGAACGGCTGCGGACGCCCCGGATCTCCGGGAGGCCCGGTTCGTCGCGGTCTTCTACGGGGCCCGCATGCTGGCCCGGCTGGACCGACGGACCGAGGCGGTCGCGGAGTTCGGACGGGCCCGGGACCTGGCCGTATCCGGGGAAGACCGGGACGCGGCCGCCTGGTACCGGGCGGAGAGCCTCCTCCCGGGAAGCCGCCGGGACGCGGCCGCCTGGCTCGCCCGGACGGCACCCTCCTGGCAGGCCCCCGCTTCCTTCGCGGACATCGTCGAGCGGACGGCCCGGGAAGCCCTCCTGGCCCGGGACGGGGCGACCTTGTTCACCCTCCGATCCGAGGTGGCCCCCCGGATGACGCCCCGTGCCGCGGCCCGCCTCGTGTACCTGGCGGGGCGCGCCGCCGAGACCGGGATCGCCCCGCCCCGAAGGGCGGACGGCTCCGCCCCGGATCCCCAGGAGTACGCCCGGGACGCCTTCGAGGAAGTCCGGGCCCGGAGTCCGGAACCTTATTACCGCCTCCTGGCCGCCCATAGGCTGGGACTGCCCCGGGTCGAGATACCGGCCTCCCGGCCCCCGGAGCCCCGGAACCCGGAAACCCGGTCCCCCCGGGACGTCCGGAAATCGGGTCCGGACCCGGAGGATTACCTGGAGGGGTTCGCCCGGTTCGGCCTGGCGGAGTTGATCTCCCCGGAGATCCGTGCCCTGGCGGGTTCCCCGGACGCCCCGGATCCCGAGGCCCTCCGCCGCCTGGCGGCCCTCCTGGGGGAGCGGGGGGAGCCCGCGGCGTCCATGCTTGTCGTCAACCGCCTGCTCGAGGATCCCGGGTACGAGGCCTCCCGGGAGGACTGGGCCCTCCTCTGGCCCAGGCCCTGGCTCTCGGAGGTTTCCGCCGCGGCCGCCGCCGCGGGCATGGAGGAACACGTACTCTACGGGCTCGTCCGGTCCGAAAGCTTCTTCCGGCCCGCGGTGGTGTCCCGGGCGGGGGCCGTGGGCCTGGCCCAGCTCATGCCCGCCACCGCCGAGGAGACCGCCCGCCGCCTGCGCATCGGCTCCTACGACCTGGAGAACCCCGGGGACAACCTTCGCCTGGGGAGCGCCCACTTCGCGGGCCTGCTCCGGGCCCTGAACGGCCGGGTCCTGCCCTCGGTCTTCGCCTACAACGCCGGGCTAACCCGGATGCGCCAGTGGGAGAAAGCGGCCCCGGGTTTCCCGGACGACTTGCTGCTCGAGTCCCTGTCCATCGAGGAAACCCGCCAATACGGGCGGAACGTCCTCTGGGCCTCCGTGGTCTACGGTGTGCTCCATTACGGACTCGACGCCGAGGCGGCTCTGACGGGAATGCTGGGGGAGGGAGCCAGGACGGGCATGCGGTGATACAAGAGGGCTCTTCGGCGGCGAGAGGCTATCCAAAAAGCTCCGTTAGCTTTTTGGATAGCTGGTTTAAGTGTAGCGGTTTCTAAGGTTCTTTATAGAACGTTAGAAACTGCAAGGGGTGTCCAATAAGTAACCAACTTATTGGACACCCCGGCTACGCGGCCAGGGAGATCAGGGAGCCCGGGGGCAGGCCCAGGCTGGGGGCGTAGGGACCGCTCCGGGCGGCCAGGGCGTGGGCCTCCCGGCCGTACTGCTCCAGCAGGGCGTCCACCCTGTCCGGAGAGACAAGGCCCTCGGCTTCCCGGGACACCAGGATATCGGTCTTGAGGCTGCTCAAGCGGTCGATCAGGGTGTTCAGGATCTTGAGGCGATCCACGGAGGAACTGCGGCCGTCGGACGCCGCGACCCCGGAGACGTGCTCGAAATTGGCGTAGATGACCTGGCTGCGGGGCACGGGGATGGAGACGCGTCCGGGGGCGCTGTACCGGGACAGCATAACGGCGAGGGGCAGGCTGTACGCGGAATCGATCGTCTGCATCGCTCTCCTCCACATTCATTATCGGAGGAATCGAGCGCTTTGATTATACAACGGAATGATCGAGCCGGTTCAGGTTTTTTTGCTCGCCTTGTAGAGACGGTCGTTGACCGCCCGGCCGATCCCCTCGTCCGGTACCCGCTCCGCCCAGATCTCGTCGTAGTCCCCGGCGTCCAGTTCGTGGAGGAGGTCGAAGAGGTTGGCCGCCGCCTCCACCGCGTCCCCGGACTCCGACAGGACCCGGACCGCCGCGAACCGCGGGGCGGCGTCCCCCAGGCGGTCCCGGCCGGCCGCGTCGAAGACCAGGGCGGCCGCCCGGCTTTCCGGGCGGGCTCCGGCCAGGGCCCCGGGGGGGACCAGCCGGAGGGCCCGGCGGGGGGCGTAATGGTTGGCCAGCTGGCCCGGGGCCTTGGGCGCGGGGTCCGTCCGGTCCAGGACCTCGATGCCGGGCACCACGGACCTCAGGCGCTCCAGGGAGAGTCCCCCGGGCCGGAGGACGAGGGGGACCGGACCGCTTACGTCCACCACCGTGGACTCCACCCCGACGGGGCACCTTCCCCCGTCCACGATCAGGTCCACCCGGTCCCCCAGCTGGGCGGCCACGTGCTCCGCCCGGGTGGGGCTCAGGTAACCGAAGGGATTGGCGCTCGGGGCGGCCACGGCCCCGGTGGACAACTCGATCAGGGCTCGAGCCACGGGATGGTTCGGGAGGCGCACCGCCACGGTGGGCAGTCCGCTGGTGGCGAGGTCGGGTACCCGGGAACGCTTGGGCAGGATCAGGGTGAGGGGCCCCGGCCAGAACGCCTCCATCAGGGAGCCCGCGGCGGTCCGGGCCCCGGGGACCAGGGCGCCCAGGTCCGCCACGTCGTCCAGGGCGGCGATGCCCGCCACGTGCACGATCAGGGGGTCGAAGGCGGGACGGCGCTTGGCCTCGAAGATCCGGGCCAGGGCCCGGGGATCCCAGGCGTTCCCCCCCAGGCCGTAGACCGTCTCCGTGGGAAAGGCCACGAGACCGCCGGAGGCCAGGATGCCCGCGGCCTTCTCGAGTCCGGCGTCGGTGGGCGCGATGATCTCCACGGCCCGGCTCCTAGACCCGGGCGAGGAAGGCTTCCGGGCCCTCCTCCTCCAGCCGGCGGGCCTTTTCCAGGACATCGGAGGCCCGGGAGGCCGTCCAAGCCCGGAGACGCTCCGCGAGGTCGGGACGCCGGGTCGCCAGGATGCGGGCCGCAAAGAGGCCGGCGTTCCGGCCCCCGTCCACGGCCACCGTGGCCACGGGGATGCCCGCGGGCATCTGCACGATGGACAGAAGGCTGTCCAGGCCGTTGAAGGACTTGGTGCGGATGGGCACCCCGATGACCGGGAGGTCCGTCAGGCTGGCGCACATGCCCGGCAGGTGGGCGGCCCCGCCCGCCCCCGCGATCAGGACCTCCAGGCCCCGGTCCCGGGCTTCCTTCGCGTACCGGTACATGCGATCCGGGGTCCGGTGGGCGGAGACGATGGTGGTCTCGTGGGGAACGCCGAGCTCCCCGAGGATGCGGGAGGCCTCGGCCATGACCGGCAGGTCCGAGTCGCTGCCCATGAGGATCCCGACCAGGGGACCGGTTCCGCCGCGGGATTCGTTCATGGGGCGATTCTATACGGTTATCGGTGGACAGTAAACAGCGGACGGAGGCGGCGCCGGATCGCGGCCGCCTCCGGCGGATAGGCCGCGCATCCGACCGAATCTCTCGGACTGCTTCCGTTCACCGTCCCCTGTCCACCGTCCGCTTCAAACGATCTTCCACCCCGCCTCCCGGGCCCCGCAATCCTCCCGCAGGATCTGGGCGAACCGGGCCGCGCAGGCCTCCAGGTCCGCCTTCGGGTCCGTGAGGGGAGCGTACACGACGCCCGCCACGTCCCGTGCGGATTCGAAGACCTTGGTGGCCATGGCGTCCTTCACGGGGTTTCCGCAGGCCTCCCAGGTCCCGTCGACGCGGCGCCGGATCACGATGAGGTCCTCCAGGTCGATCTCCTGGCCCGAGGGGTTGAACACGAAGCTCTCCCCCGGGCGGCCCCGGGAGAGTTGGAACTCCGGACCCGTCTTGCCCAGGTCGAAGACGCTGGCGGGATAGCCCCATCGGAGACTCACCTCGTTGTTGGCGTCCACGGGGCCGTTCACCACCGGGAAGGCTCCCTCCAGGGCGGCGGCCAGGAGGTACTCGCTGGAGGGCTTGGAGCGCCCCGCGGGCTTGTAGGCCCCGAAGCGGAGCATGTTCCGGACGGAGGCCTTGCGCTCCGGGGCCAGGTAGCCCTCCCCCGCGGCGGCCACCTTCCCCAGCAGGGCGGCCAAGGACGCGGAGGGCCCGGGGCTGGGCGGGCAGGAGGGCAGTCCCAGGCCCCAGACCAGGCCGATCCGGATCTTCCGGGGTTCCAGTCCGGTATCCACGATGAGTTCGGGAGCGTCCATCACTTCGACCCTTTCCATTCCGTGCCGACGGATGCCTCCAGGGCCGGGGCGTCCTTGTCGAAGGGGCCGCCCAGTTTCCGGGCTCCGGTTTCCGTGACCAGCCAGTCCTCCTCGTTCCGCATCCCGCCCACGGGGATCCATTCCTCGATCTTCGGGTAGTCCAGGAACCCGCGGTGGAGTTTCTCGGCCTTCCACTTGGCGATGAGGGGGGCGATGAAGTAGATCCCGGGCTCCACGGTCACCGTCATGCCGGGCTTGAGGGGCTTGGCCAGGCGCAGGGACCGGAGGCCGAACTGGAGGCCCTTGGGCCGGCCGTCGTACCCGACGTTCACCTCCCCCAGGCTCTCCATGTCGTGGACGTCCAGGCCGATCTGGTGCCCCACCCCGTGGGGGAAGAAGAGGGCGTGCGCCCCCGCGGCCAGGGCCTCGTCGGTGTTCCCCCGGGCCAGGCCCAGGGCCTTCATCCCCGTGAAGATCTCCCGGGCCGCCGCGAAGTGGACGTCCCGGTAGGGCGTTCCGGGCGCCAGGGAGGCGGTGGCGGCCCGGAAGGCGGACAGGAGGATCTCGTAGATCTCCCGCTGCCGGGGATCGAAGCGGCCGCTCACGGGAAAGGTGGTGGTCAGGTCCCCGGCGTACCCGTCCACGGTCTCGGCGCCCATGTCCATGAGGAAGAGGCTCCCGTCGGCGAGGATGCCGGAATGGTCGTGGTTGTGGAGGACCGAGCCCCGCGTGGTGGCGATGACCGGGAAGGCCAGTCCGGCGCCTCCGGCCCGGGCGACCTCCTCGGCCCGGGCGGCCAGTTCGGCCTCCCGGATCCCCGGCCGGGCCCGGGCCAGGACGGCCCGGTGCATGTCCGCGGTGAGGTCCGCGGCGGCGTCCATCCGCTCGACCTCCCGGGGTTCCTTGACCTCCCGGAGTTCGATGACCGCCCGGATCAGGTCGGCCGACGCCTCGGCCTCCACCTCCTTCGGGGTCGTCCCGAGGATCTCCGCCAGCTCCTCCCGATGCTCCGCCCGGTAGGGCGGGAGGAGGAGCAGGGGCCGGGCTCCCCCGACATCGGCGGCCAGGGAGGCCCGAGGCCGGACACCGTCCAGGCCCGCCGCGTCGGCCAGGTCCCGGAGGGAGGGGCGGGGGCCCGTCCAGATCACGTCGTCCAGCGAGATCTCGTCCCCGTAGAGGAGGGCCTTCCCGGTTCCCAAATCCAGGGTCAGGGCCAGGTCCGGCTCCGGAATCCCCGCGAAGTAGAGGAACGAGGAGTCCTGCCGGAAGGGATAGGGGTTATCCGCGTAGTTCATCGGACTCTCGCGGTTGCCCGGAAAGAGGACCGTGCCCGCGTCCCGGCCCCGGTCCGCCAGGGAGCGCCGGAGGGCCTCCCGCCGCCGCTTGTACACGCTCGAATCGAACATGCCGTATCCTACGCCCGATCGGGCTTCAGCGCAAACCCCACCCGCACGGCGGTGCCCCGGCCGGGCGCGGACTCGATGGAGAACTCGTCGGCGCTCCGACGGGCGTTCGGCAGGCCCATCCCCGCCCCGAAGCCCAGGGACCGTATCCACTCGTCCGCGGTGGAGAACCCCTCCCGCATGGCCTGGTCCAGGTCCGGGATGCCCGGGCCCCGGTCCTCGGCGCGCACCTCGATCCGCCCGGGCTCCAGGGTGAAGGTGATGGTGCCCCCCACGGAATGGATCACCTGGTTCAGCTCGAGCTCGTAGCTCGCGATGGCCACCCGGCGGATGACCGCGGGATCCACTCCCCGGTCCTTCAGGGCTTTCTTGATGGCCCCGGAAGCCCGGCCCGCGTTCTCGAAATCGTAGCGCACCGTCGAGAAGGCCAGGCGCAGGGTTTCCCCGCCCGGAGGTTCGGCGTTCTCCTTGAGGCGGGACTCCAGGCGCTCCACCTCCCGGTTCATCTCCACCAGGAGGGACCGGATGATGTCCGTGGGCGTCAGGATCCCGACGAGCCGCCCGGACTTGTCCAGGACGGGGAAGCGGCCGTAGCGGTAGCGCTGGTGGTAGGTGATGGCGAAGGTCAGGGGCATGTCGTCCTCCAGGACGATCACGGACCGGGTCATCCGGTCCCCGGCCTTCTCCCCGATCCAGCCCCCGTCCAGGGCGGACAGGATGTCCCCGATGGAGACGATGCCGACCAGGCGGCCGCCCTCCACGACGGGCACCCCGGAGAAGCCCCGGTCCCGCATGGCCTCCTGGATCGACCGGAGGGTGTCCCCGGGGGCCGCGGTCACGGGATCCGGGGTCATGACGTCCTTGACCTTCAGGCGGTAGATGAGCTCCAGGACCACCTGGGGTCCGGTGTCGGTGTTGATGGGGATCGAGTCCATGCCCGGATTGTGGCACGGATGGGCGGGTTTGGCAAACCTCGGTCCCTACGGAAGTCCCCGGAGCGTCCACCAGGCGGGGTAGAGAAAGACCGCGGCCGCCGCGGACACCCCGGTCAGGATCAGCCCGAACCGGACCACCGTTTTCCGGTCGTAGCGCCCCGCCTCGGCTCCCAGGAGGAGGATGACGTGGTGGAACGGCAGGAGGAACTGGGTGGTCACGGAGATGAAGACCAGGAAGGCGACGGCTTCCGGAGCCCCCGCCCCCTCCCCGACGGCCCGGAAGGCCGGGACCAGGACGGACAGGGTGGTCATGTTGCTCCCCAGGACCATGTGGCAGGCCATGGAGATCCCCACGGTACCCAGGGCCAGGGCCGGCGACCAGGACCTCGGCAGGATCGCCGCCAGGGCGGGGAAGACCCGATCCGCGGCCCCGCTCCCGGAGAGGACGGCGCCGATGGAGGACGCCGCGGTCAGGAACAAAAGGAGCCCCGGGTTGACGGCCTTGAGGTCCCGCAGGTCCAGGAGACCCGCCGCGAAGAGGGCCGCCGTGCCCGCCGCCGCGATCCAGACCCCCCGGATCCCGTGGAGGTCCTCCAGGGCCCAGGCGGCGAGAACCAGGCCGATCAGGACCAGATTCCGGCGGTCCGCCGGGGGCAGGGGGGATTCCGCCGCGTTCCCGGGGCCGGCCCCCGCACCTCCGCCGATCCGGTCCCGCCCCCCCGCGTCCCGGGCGTACTCCCGCCAGTCCTTCCCCGCGAAGGCCCGGAAGACCCCCAGGGCCAGTCCGAGGTGGAGGACCCCGGGTACCAGGAGACGGTCCGTCCATCCGGCCTCCCCCATCGAGAGACCCGCGAACCCGAGGAAGGCGGGATTCAGGATCAGGTCGCCCCGAAGGAAGAGGTTGTTGGCCAGGGCGGAGCCGAGGTGGAGGGCGAAGAGCAGCTTGCGCCGGAGCGGGTCCGGCAGGCCCCGGCCCTCCAGGCATTCCGAGAAGATCCCGGAGAGGATGATGACCCGGGAGAAGGGCTGGGGAATCAGGAAGACGAAGGCCAGGGCGGACAGGCTCATGGCGGCCAGGAGGCGCCCCGGGGTGCCCGCCCAACGGTCCAGGGCGGGGAGGAGGAGCTTCCGGGCCAGGCCGCTCTTCGCGATCCCCTGGGAGAAGAGGAAGGCCAGGACGATCACGGGGAAGGACTCGGAAAGGGGGAAGCGGAAGACCGACGCGGGAGCGGTCCGGCCGAAGGCCAGGAAGGCGGCCAGCAGGCCGGCCGAGACCGCCGCCTTGTCGAGGACCCCGGTGGTCCACAGGCCCACCGCCAGGGTCAGGGACGCGACGACCGCGGCCTGCCCCGGATCCAGGCCGAAGGGCCGGAAGGCCAGTACCGCCGCCGCGGGCAGGATGCCCGCCAGGGCCTTGGCCGCGACGGGCGCGATACTCCGAGCTTCGGTCCTCAATCCGTCCCCCCGGGCCCCCCGGAACGGGCGGGGATCGGCCCGGGGCTACTCTATCCGTTTCCGGTACTTTCCGTACAGCGCCGCGATCCAGAGGGCGCTCGAGACGAGCCCCGCGGCCAGAGCGATCCCGGGCCGGACGTTCCGTCCCAGGAGGACCTCGGCGGCCCAGTACTGGGGGAAGGGCCAGGCGGCGGCCCGGAGGGGGAGGGCCGCCAGGACCGCCAGGGGAGCCAGATCCAGGCCGCCCAGGGCCTTGAGGACCGAGAGTCCCTCCACCTTGTCCGACGCGAAGGCGGCCAGGAAGAGGCCGAAGAAGGCCGCCTGGGCGGCCCCGATCGCCGCCGCCCCGAGTTCCCGGACCAGGTCCGGCCGCCCCAGCCCGAAGACCCGGGCGGCCAGGACTCCCGCCAGGAAGGCCGCGGCGGAGAAGAGACCCAGCCGGGCGCCCAGGTACCCCGGACGGCCCGCGGGGGTCACCCCCCAGTACGCCGAGACCCCGTCGTCCCGGTCGTCCAGGAGCAGGAACCCCGAGGCCATCCCGTAGAACATCCCCGGGAAGAGGAGGATCACCGCCCGGAAGAGGTCCGCCCAGTCCAGGAGGCGGAACCCCAGGGTCCGCTCCAGCACGCCGGACAGCAGGGGCACCGCGAAGCGGAGGGCCAGGGCGGCCAGGAAGGGGATGAAGGGGAGGAAGGCTAGAAGGGGATCCCGGGCCAGCATTCGGAGGTCCGCCGCGGCCAGGCGTCCGAGGTTTCGCGCCGCGCCGCGCCGCGGGTTTCCCCGAGCCGTCGTATCGGCGGCTTCTCGTGGTTCCATCTCACTCCCCCTCCGCGGCCCGGGCCGCGGGTCCCAGGATCAGGACCGAGGCGGCGGCGGTCCACGCCAGGGCCGCCGCCGCGCCGGCGGTCAGCTCGCCCCCGGGAACGGCTGCGTAGGCGGCCCGGGCCCACAGGAAGGATCCCTCCGTAGGGGTCCACCGGGACAGGGAGGCCAGCCAGCCCGGGATCCAGGGCTCCGCGGCGTATCGCAGGACCGGCAGGGAGAGGATCAGGAAGACGGGGATGGTGCCGACCAGGAACCGATTGACCGTGCGGAGCCGAAGCGCGAGGGCCGCGCCGATCAGGGAGGAAGGGGAGCCTCCGGCCAGGACGGAGACAGCCAGGGGCAGGGGCCGGAATTCCAAGCCCCGGGAGGACAGGGATACCGCCACGGCCATTCCGAAGGACAAGATCGAGAGGTTCGCGGCCTTGACCAGGAAATAGGTCCAGGGCCGCAGGGGGGATACGAAGAGGGCCCGGAAGGTCCCCTGGGCCAGGTCCAGACAGACGCTGGCCCCGGCGAAGAAGAAGCAGAAGAACGCCGCGTCGCTCCAGGCCAGGACCGGCATGGCGGCGTCCGCCCATGTCTGCGGGAGGGCCGACAGGACGGCGGCGTAGACCAGGGCCACGACCAGGTAGGCCGCCGCGAAACCGTGCCTCCAGAGCAGACGGAAGTCGTTGCGGAAAAAGGGGAAGATGTTCATTCCAGTTCCCGTCCCGTGAGCCGGAGGAAGATCCGGTCCAGGCTCGAGTCGAGGGTCCGGACGCCCAGGAGGCCGGGTTTGCGCAGTTCGGCGCGGAAGGCCTCGTCGTCCCCCAATCCGTCCAGGGGGAATTCCCGGGAGAGGAGGGTCCCGCGCTCCGTCCCGTTCTCCTCCCGCTCCACGACCACCGCGCGCTTGCCGTACCGGCGCTTCAGGGCGGCCGGAGAGTCGCAGGCGGCGATTCGGCCGTCCACCAGGAAAGCCACCCGGTCGCAGGCCGCGTCCGCGGCGGCCATGTCATGGGTGGTCAGGAAGACCGCCGCCCCCCCGGCGGCCCTCTCCCGGATGATCTCCCGCACGGTCCGGGCGTTCGCCGGGTCCAGGCCGCTGGTGGGCTCGTCCAGGAAGAGCACCCGGGGACGGTGGATCACCGCCCGGGCCAGGTTCAGCCGCATCTTCATGCCCTTGGAATATTCCGCCACCCGGCGGTCCGCGGCCTCCGCGAGGCCCAGCCGCTCCAGGAGGACCCCGGGGTCGTCCCGGGGCTCGGGATAAAAGGAAGCGAAGAGCTCGAGGTTCTCGAGTCCCGTCAACTTCTGGTAGAAACAGGGGAACTCGAAGGCCGCCCCGACTTGGGCCCGGTACACCCCGTCCGCCCGGCAGGCCTCGACACCCGCCACGGATGCCCGCCCGGAGTATCCCCGCAGGGAGCCCAGGAGGATCCGCTGGGTCGTGCTCTTCCCCGCCCCGCTGGGGCCCAGGAAGCCGAAAACCTCTCCGGCTTCCACGGAGAACTCAACGCCCCGGACCGCCTCCGTCCGGGACCGGGGATAGGCGAACCTCAAGTCCTTGACCTCGATCATTCTGTTCCTCCCGCCGCCAGGGCCCGGGCCAGGCCCCGGGCCGTCACCCTCCGGATCTCGGCCCCCATCTCGGGAGGGAAATCCCGCAGGCCCGCGGACACCAGGAAGACGGCGTACCCCGCGGCGGCCACTTCCGCATCCCCGACGCCCTCGGCCAAAAGGCCCGCCCGCCTCCAGTCCGCGGCGATGCGGGCGATCGCCTCGATGTCCCGGCTCTCGTGCTCCTCGATCCGTTCCGGGGGGAGGGCCCGGGCCAGGCGATCGGCGGTACGCATGTCCAGGCCGCGAAGGGCCGGCTCGGAGTCCGCCATTCCGAAGGCCTCCGAAAAGGCCCGCTCCAGCCTCGCCTCCGGGGAACCCGGGCCCGCGACGGCGCCCGCGAACCGCGCCCGGTACCGGTCTTCCACCGACTCCAGGGCCTCCAGGAAGAGGTGCTCCTTGGTCGGGTAGAAGCCGTAGAATGAGCCCTTCGCGATGTCCGCCGCCCGGGCCAGGCTTTCCACGCTGGCCGCCCCGAGCCCTCCCCGAGCCAGGGCTTCCAGGGCCGCGGTCCGCAGTCGACCCCGGATAGCCTCCCGTTCCCTCTCGCTGAATCCCGCCGGCATCCGTCCTCCCGTATCCGGGCGTCCCCGCCCGGGCGGCCATCGAGCCGCTTCCGTCTATTTGACCGTTTATACCAAATCGGTCAAATAGTATTCTAAAGATCGAGATCCGTCAAGGGGAATCACGGAAGCATTCCCCGCCCCGAAGCATCGCTCGATGCTCGGGCTTCGCGGACTTCCTACAATCGAGCCCGGGGCGAGTCATGTGAACCTCGGCAAATAGCGCCTCAAGGCGAATTATGTGAGCCTCAGCTAATCAGGCTCC
The DNA here is from genome assembly GCA_937873275.1 of uncultured Spirochaetota bacterium. Taxonomy (GTDB): domain Bacteria; phylum Spirochaetota; class Spirochaetia; order Treponematales; family UBA12059; genus JAAYUR01. The sequence goes on along the minus strand of CALMRC010000113.1, from coordinate 2,369 downwards.
GGGGCGGATCTCCCGCACCCCGTAGTTATCCGGCCCGCCGTGCGATATATACGAAGTGCGGCGGACTACACGTCTGAGGCTTCCGCCAGGTTGCCAGCCGCTTCCGTATCGCCCATACTGGGATCGGGGGTACCGCATGAAGCGTTGGATCGCGGTCGTATTCCTCGCGGGCGCCGTCGCCTCGAACCTGCAGGCGGAACGGTTCGAGCACAAGTTCCGGGCCGGCGAGAAATACCGATTCCTCTCCACCGCCGAAGAGGATGTCTATTACAACCGGACGTTCGCTTACCATGCGGACATCGCGAACCGCATCTCGTTCGAGATTCCCGAAGTGTTCGAGGACGGATCGGGCCTTCTCCGGGGTGAGTTCTCCACCTCGACCAAGTATCGCGGGTTCGAGGCCTACGTTCAGAACCAACGCTATGAATCCGAATATCGACTCTCCCGGGACGGCCGGTACGACATCGACGCCCGGTTCTACATGCCCGTCGTCCGGAACGTACCGACCTTCCCGGACCGGGACCTGGCCCCCGGAGATACCTGGGCGGCCCCCGGGGAGGAGAAGCATGACTTCCGGGGGGACTTCGGAATCCCGGACCCCTTCGTCATCCCCTTCACCGCCAGCTACACCTACGTAGGCCCGGAGACCCGGGACGGGATCGATCTACGGGTGATCAAGGTCGCCTACACGATCTTCCACCGCCCCCCGGAGCCCATGATCCATTCGGGAGTCTTCCCCACCCAGATCGTCGGCTGGTCCGAGCAGACCCTGTATTGGGACCCTCTCCGGGGCGGGCTCCACTCCTACGAGGAGCGTTTCCAGTTCGTCCTGGAACGATCCGACGGGCTCACCGTGGAATTCCGCGGCAAGGCCGCCTCCCGGATGCTGGAAGCCCCTCCCCTGGATCGGGAGTCCCTGGTCCGGGAACTCCAGGAGGCCACGAAGGGCCTGGAAAACGTGACGGTCCAAACCGGGGACGAAGGTGTGACCATCACCATCGAGAACGTCCAGTTCGAGGCGGACTCCGCCCGGCTCCTACCCTCGGAGATCGAGAAGATCGGGCGGATCGCGGAGATCCTGAAATCCTACCCGGAACGGGACATTCTGGTGGAGGGCCACACAGCCCTGGCGGGGACCGCCGCGGGCCGGCAGCAATTGTCCGTGGAGCGCGCCGCCGCCGTGGCGGACCGGCTCGTCCGGCTGGGGATCCGGACTCCGGACCGGATCGTGGTCCGGGGCTGGGGCGCCGAGCGGCCCATCGACACGAACTCCACCGAGGCGGGTAGGTCCCGGAACCGCCGGGTGGAGATCACCATCCTGGAGAACTAGGGCCGCCCCAGGACGAAGACCGCCGCCGACTCCGGGGCCAGGAGCCGGGCGGCGGGGACGCTCGTCTCGAAGCCGGATCCGAGGCTTCCCGGGTCCCGGACGGCGCCCGCCCGTTCCGCGCGGAGTCCGTCCAACATGTCGAGATAGACATCCTCGTCGTCCGCCGACCCGTCCGATCCGGCAAGGCCCCGGTACGATTCCGGCCCCGGATACCCGGCGGCGAAGTCCGCGACCTCCTCCAGGAGGACCTTCGCCAAGCCCCGGGCCCGGACGGGAGACGCCTCGAACTCGACCCGGAACTCCCCGGAGCCGGGACGCTCGGGGTAGGGCTCCCAGGAGCAGTACACGTCGTAGGTCTCCGCCCGGTCCTCCCGGAGACGGCGGAAGAGCCGGGTTTCCAGGGCGGGAGCGAGGGCGGCGAGGTCCCGGACCTCCGCCGGGGTCCGGTCCCGGAGGGACCACAGGGCGATGACCCGCCCCCGGGGGTGGTCCTTCGAGTCCACGATCCGCAGGCCGGGGGCAGGCGCGGGCGGCGGGGGAGGCACTGCTTCCCGGGGACCGGGGACCCGGAGGGGGCCGAGGTGCTCCGCGGCCCGTCGCTCCGCCTCCGCGGGATCGAAGTCCCCCACGACCAGGAACTCGAAGTCCCCGGGGTTCCCGAAGCGGTCCACCCAGGCGGCCCGGAGGGTTTCCGCGGTCCAATCCTCCAGGCCCCGGGGATCCGCGGGAGATCCGGCCGTCCCGGACACCCCTTCGGCGGCCGCCCGGAACTCGGCCTCCGGTCCGGCGGCCAGGCGGAGCTCCTCCGCCCGGGCGGTCGCGGCCTTGCGGAGGGTACCGGGATCCGCGACGGGGGCCCGGAACGAGGCGGCCAGGAGGCGGAAGAGGAGATCCAGGTCCTCGGAGTTCCCGTCGACCTCCAGGAGTTCCTCCCGGGAGGCGGCGCGGGCCCGCCAGACCGTCCCGGTGCCCGCCAGGAGGTCCCGTAGCTCCCCGGGGGTCCCTTCCGGGTACCCCGCCCGGGCCAGGATCTCCGGGG
>CALMRC010000112.1 GCA_937873275.1 uncultured Spirochaetota bacterium | reverse complement strand
TAGGCCTAGTGGCAGGAAGGACGTCCTCTATAATCCAGCTGGTATTAGGCGTCTTCAACTCGACGTGGTACCTAGTACCCCCATACCAATAGGCAAGGTCACTTCGTACTCTATGAGCATCCCCAACAGGAGTAGCATCGGGTTCTATTCTGATTTCCGTTGCCCCATGCTCTTGAGCCTTTTCTGCCAACTCGAATTTGAGCCAGTTTTCAAATTTCGCACGGTCATGTATTGCGATGGCGAGTAGGGTGCTTCGGCTTTGAAGAATTTCGCAGATCCAAGACCTCAGTAGTTCGTCCATGATAATCCTTCGGAATAGATATGAATAGATAATAATAACCTTGAATTAACGGATTGTACACTTCATGCAATTTCGCCACTCGACGTGACAGACACCCGTTTTATCCGACCCCATCCCCTCCCGCCCTTCACTTCTCGAACCCCGCCGGCCTCTCGTCCCAGGTTCGGCCATCTAGCACCCGAAGGCCGTCGTCGTGGCGCTTGCCCAGCTGCTTGATGAAGAAGGGCTTCCCGGCGGCCTGGGCCTGGTCCCGGAGCACCCGGGCCCAGGCCGGATCCAATGCCAGCGCGTCCTCGCCTCCCGTCTCGGACCCGACGATTAGCCAGTCGACCCGGTCCACGAAGGTTGCCATAGAGACCGGGCCTAGGAGAGGCTCCGCCACGGCGATGCGGGTGCCTCCCCGGACGGATACCAGGTGGGGCAGGCGCTCGTCCGCGCTAGCCTGGTCCTCCACGGACACCGCCGCGGCCAGGTAGTCGGGGATGCCCCGAGGCCAGCGCCGGGCCAGGATCTCCGCCATCCGACGGGCCTGCTTGGTCCAGAGGACATACTTGGCGGGATTCCTGCGGGCGGCCGCGGTTTGCTCCACGATGCCCAGGACGCGCTCGATCACTGCATCCGGGATCCCGTCCCAGAAGAAATCCCCGTGCTGGCAGATCCCGATCACGCCCCGCTTGGGCTTCAGGGCCTCGACCTTCATCCTCTTCTCGAACACCCAGGCCTCGTTCGGCCGCACCTGGGCGGGGATGTTCCCCAGTCTCTGCTGCCAGGGGAAGATGCCGTCCAGGTACCTGCACTTGCGGCAGGCCGTGGAAAACCGTTGACAGCCGATCACGGGGTTCCAGTCGCAGGTCAGGATGTCTCCGGGATTGTTCGTGGCCATGGTCTCTCCTGAATGATTTTAGATGCGGCACCCGCCGGCCGCGCCGGGCTTCCGGCGCGCTTCCGGCGGGATACCGCAGAGTATAGCTCAGCCGGCCCGCTCCGCAAGGGAGCGGGCGTACCGCTCCAGGAACTCGAACTGCTCCGGGGTTTCCACGGATCCGGGACGCGCGGCCCGGACCAGCTCGACGGCCCTGGTGGAGATGAGTCCCCGTTCCCGGATCACCAGGGCGGCGGCCAGGGTGCCGGTCCTCCCCAGGCCCGCTCCGCAGTGGATGAACAGGATGTCCCTCGCTGAGATCCGGAAGTGCACCATCTCCACGAAACGGGAGAAATCCTCGAGGCCCCGGGGGATCTCGTAGTCCCGGATGGGGAACCGGAGGAGGTCCCGGATCCCGGAGTCCAGGAACAGGGAGGCGTACTCCTGCTTGCCCGGGGACCCGTGCTTCCCGTAGTCGTCCTCCGAAAGGAGATTGACGATGGCCTGGACGCCCAGGGTCTCCAGCCTGTGGAACACCTGGCGCGCCGGGTCCTTGCGGCCCGGACAGGAACCGAGATAGGTGGGAACTCCTTTGACGATTTCGATCTTGTCCAACTCGAATCCTCCTTGATGGTCATTAGATCGCTATGAAAGCCGCCTCTCCACTTTGAGCCGGAGAGGCGGCTGCCTTTGGTATTCCGGATCTCAGCTCGCGAACCCGAGCACCCGGGGACGGCCCGCGCTCCGGCCCCGCATCTCGCCCACCAGGCGGTCCAGGATCTCCCCGTGGCCGACCGCGAATCCGGACTCCCCTCCCAGGAAGGGAGCGTAGGCCTTGTACACCGCGGCGATGTCCCCGGGGCACAGGCCGTCCATGTCCGCGAGTCTCCGCTCGGCCTCCTCGTCGGGTTCTCCGGCCAGGGCCGTGAAGTAGCGCCGGTAGAGTTCCAGGCGGTACCGCGGCTCCGGGGGCTGGAAGGAAACCTTCCACTGGAAGCGCCGGAGGCTGGCGGGATCCAACCCCTCTAGGAAGTTGGTGCAGCACACCAGAATCCCCGAGAAGTCCTCCATGCGGCTCAGAAGTTCGTTGACCTGGGACCGCTCCCAGGAATACCGGGCGTTCCGGCGGTCCACGAAGAGGCTGTCCACCTCGTCCAGGAAGAGGATGGCCCCTTCCGCTTCCGCTTCCTCGAAGGCCGCCGCGATCGCCTTCTCCGTCTGACCCACAAACGTGTTGAACAGGTCCGAGGCGCGCTTCTGGACCAGCGGAAGTCCCAACTCCACGGACAGATGCCGGGCGAAGGCGGTCTTGCCGGTGCCCGGGGGGCCGTAGAATAGGAGCTTGGCCTCCATTCCCTCGGCGTCCCGGACTTCCGCCGGAACCCCCAGGGCGGCCTCTTCCGTCCGGTTCCGGATCCGGGAGGCTACATTCCGCAAGCCGGCGGTCAGGTTCCCGAGGGGAATGTCCGTCCGGATGGCATCGGGAAGGAACCGGTCCCGGCCCGGTTTCCCGGACGCCCGGACCGTCTCGACTCCGTTCATGAGGCACTCGTGCCGCGCGAGGAGCTCCGAAAGGATGGGGATCCCGTCCACCACGGACTCCGCCTGTTCGATGCAGGTCCGGAGGCCCTTGAGAGCGACGGCGATGCCCCCCGCGTTCACCCTGTGCTCCCGGGCCAGGCGGTCCAGGTCTCCCTCCCGGATGAGTCCCTCCACCCCGTACTTCCGGACCAGGGTCCGCCAGAGCTGTTTGCGCTGGGATTCGGTCTGGTCCCGGAAGCGGAGGCTGTAGGCGAACCGGCGGAGCACGGCATCATGCGTGCCGTCGATGTCGTTGGCGATCCAGACGATGGGACCGGCATGGGTATCCATGAACTCCGTGAGCCAGGCCTTGGAAACCCAGGCTTCCCCGGACTTGGAGGAATCCGTGTTCAGGATGGAGTCCGCCTCGTCCACGACCAAAACGCCTCCGACGTTGGTGCAAAGGTACGAGGCCATCTGCAGGCGGATGTAATTCGGTCCCTTCTCTTCCTGGGTCGTCACGAGGCGCAGCACGAAGACAGGGCGCTCCACCTCCTCCAGGAGTGCGGTCACGAAGCTCGTCTTGCCGGTTCCGGGTTCTCCGTGGATCAGGATGCTGCCCCGTTCCGCCCGGACGAGTTTCCTGAGGATCTCCCGGGACACGGGAGGCACCGGGTAGGTGTCCAGGGGGTACCGGGCACAGTCGTTCTGCTTGATGAAGGCATCCAGGGTCTGGGCGAACTGGAAGGAGGAGGAAGGATTCCGGAAAAAATTCGTCATCTCCCGGCCGAGGCCGAAGTACGGAGGGGGCACGAAGTCGATGTACACGAAGCCGAGCTTGAGCAGACGGCTCGCCGAGGAGAGAATTTCCCGGACCTTGCGGACTTCGATATCCAGGGCGATTCCCAGGAAGCGAAAGTACTCCGACGCGGGCAGGGAATTCAGAAAGCCCGAGAGCTCTTCCTTGCAGGACATCACGTACAGGATGCAAAGGATCGCCAGTTCCTCCTCGTTCAGGCGGAAAATGTCCCGCAGGCGATTCTTCACGGCTTCCAGGGGTCTATCCAGGGCGCGGCCGGCATGGGCGGCCATGAACGCGGAGAACAGGGCTTTCATCAAAGTATCCGGATCGGAGTCGGTGGAGACTCCGCGAACCGGACTCGGGGTGCCCGCGTCGCCGGTAGTAAGGGGGGGGCGGGTACGGAACTGAGCGCGCCAGGCATCGACCCACTCCTCCAATTCCCGCCCGAATTCGGACGGATCCTTCCAGTTGAAGAAGGTCCCTCCCTCGGGCTCGAGGCGTTCCGCGATTCCCCGGCAAGCCTCGCCGTCCAGCAAGGACAGGACGAGGGTGAAAAACCGCTCGCCGGGTACGGCGTGCCCGAACATGCGGTCGATGTACCAGACCACCGCGTCGTCCAGGGGATTCGGTTCCGGATCCCGGGGCGCCCGTTTCGGCGCTTCCCGAAGATCGATCATCATTTCCTCTTGAGCCATGCAACCTCCTTGCATTCCTGGATCTGCTTCGGAGACACAAAATCTTCCCGACGTTGTCGAGAGCAGGACGAGATTTCCGGAACCTCCTTGGGGCGAAATGGAATGGTAGACACTAAAGGACGCGGAGAAAATGTCGCCAAGATCGCTAAAGGCTTTCAGGTACCATTATTTTTTGCAGATGTAATATACGAAAAGTTTTTCTAATTAATAAAAGAACGGAATTATTTCGAATAAACAGTCGCCCGGTGTCGCGCAGCATTACGTCGGTGAACATTCTAAGAAGAGTATACCAAGCAGTTGTGTAAGTTTATTACACACTTCCCGCAGAGTCGTATGTTTCGAGGGTTTTTCTCAGGTCTTCCTCGATCTCTCGGCGGAGATCTTCGGGTTTCATCACGATTGCGTCGGGACCAAACCCCAGGATCCATCGCTTGATCTCCTGTCTACCGGAGGCGTAGAAACAAAGCCGTATACTGCCGTCCTCCCTATCCTCGATGGACTGATCCTTCCCCCAGTTCCGATTCCGGACCTGGGGCGCGGCTGACTTTTTGAAAAGAATCTTGTATTCAGCGAGTTCTCCGGTCCCGATCCCGAAGCTGGAAGCGAAATGTCGCCTGGGGTTATAGCCTGCGGGTATTCGGAAGAATCCATTCGATTCTTGCAGGCTGACGATTCGATCGAGATCCAATACCCGGATCTCCCGGTTGGTTTCCGGAATGGCCGCCGTGAGGTACAGATCGTTGTCGTACTCCGTGAGCGTGAGGGGGTGGATGTCGAATGTCCTGAGATCTTCCATTTCGTGCTCGGCGTATGCGACGGTGCATACCTTCCGGTCCCGGATGGCCGACAACAGGAACGGTATATGGTTGCGCAGGTGCTGCAAGCTCTTTTTCTGTTTGAGAAGCACATAGACATCGTGCTTATCATCTTCCCGGGAATCGGCCGCCCAGCCTCGAAGCTTCAGCCGGAGCTTCTCGATATCCTCAGCAAGGTCGCTGTTCCGAAAGAGCTTCAGATGCTGGAGGGAGAGGGAGATCAGGAGCCTCTCGGTGCCGGTGAGACCGTACATCTCCTTCTGGAACCATTTTGGTTCCGCATTCTTGATGTACCACTTCTTTTGGCTGGTAGGTCCATCCGGGTCCGGCCGGGATTCAACCTTGTATCCCAGTTCTCTGAGCTTTTCAATAATGTTGTAGATGCTTTTTGAACTTGTATACTCAAGCCTTGCCCTCAGTTCCTCGATCGTAGCTCCATGAGGCCTGCTCAAGGTTTGGATTGCCTGGAGGGCTCGAAGGGTGAAGTCTTTTTTCATCTGAAATACTCCCTAATCCGCAAGATTCCTCAGCGACCGATACAGCCTCACCATGGCCATCGTGTCCAGCCCGCAGTACTCCTTCAGGGCCTTCGAGAGCCTGCCCTTCTCCTCCGGGTTCTCGGTCGCGATGAGCCGGGCCCAGGCCGCCTGGGCATCCTGTCCGTTCCGGACGTCCAGATCGGTATAGCTCAGGTCCGGGCAGAGTACGGGCAGGACGCTCTTGATTGAGTTGGATCCCTTGAAAGCGGGATCGAAGTAGTGGTTCCGGAAAACATCCAGGAGGTCCGCGAAGCGCCCGTTCAGGCGGTCCAGGGGCTCGGCCAAATCCGGCAGGGCCAGGGCGAGTTCCCGGATCACACCCTTCTCGAAGGGCGCGTTGTACGCGACGAGGGAACCTTCTTCCCCGATTTGCTCCAGGAGCGCCCGGGCGATACCGGGCCGGGGATCCCCAAGATCCTGGTGCAGGAATCCCGGAGCTTCCTCAAGACGGCCGTCCCCGGTTAGGACTTGGAGGGAGAACTGGAAGGGCATCTTCCCGTAGGGGCCGAGGCCCGGAAGCCTCGGGATGGCGGGGGCGTCGGTTTCGAAATCCAGGAAGTGGATCGGGAACCGGAGGGCGGAAAGCCAGGCCCGGATTCCCGGGAGGTCGATCTCCCTCGTCCCGGCCCGGTACAGCCGCAGGAAGCGCTCCCCGGGGCCCCCCAGTTCCGTATCCGGAGGCACGTCCTCCAGGGAAAGGATGCCCCGCTCGATCAGGGCGTCCCGGCGCTCCGCGGCCAAGTGGGGGATGTCGAAGACCGAGGGGTCCGGCAGCTTCCAGAGCCGGGCGCAGTTATCGAAGAAGGGACAGTCGCCGGGGGAGAAACAGTGGGAGCCCAGCCGGACCTCGGGCTCCTCCTTCCGGTCCAGGAGGTCCCGGAATCGGGCCAAGTTTCCTTCCAGCGACGGCAGGAGGCGGCGCGCCGGTTCCGACAGGTCGTCCTCGACAAAGAGGTTCGGCAGGTCGGGATGCCGGCAGTTCCGGTTCAGATGGAGAAGGACCGCGCGCCGGATCGCCAGTCCCGCGCCTTCGCAGACGTGGACCTGGAGGGCCAGGTCCGGGACGTGCTCGGGCTTGACCTTGGTCGAGGCCTTCACTTCCAGAAGGTCCCAGGTGCCGTCCCCGTTCCGGACCAGAATGTCCGTCCGGGCCATCGCCTCCCCGTGGACGAAGGTGGCCTCGAAGAGGACCCGAGCCCCCTCTTCCATCGCCTTGCGGGCAGCTGCCCGGGCCTCGGCCAGGAGCCGGGGATCCTCTTCCAGCAGGATGCCGTCCGGGAAAAGTTCCCGCGCCCGCAGGCCCACCTCCCAACCCTGGGCCAGGACCCGCTCCACCGCGGGCGAACGGGGCGGCGCGAGTTCGGGCCTGTGCGTCTCCAGCCAGAGGCGCTTGGGGCACTGGAGGCCCGCGAGATAGCGGGACTTGGAGATCAGTATCGATTCCCTCACATCAGGTTCCTCAGGAACGTGAAGATCGCCACACCGATTCCGTTCTGAATGTACCTCAAGCAGCCGCCTGGGACACCTCAAGGGTCGAGTGATTCGAAGTGGAAAGGAGTGGTACTTCCGCCTTGTTGGAGCACGGCATCCGAGACACACGCCCGGGAGCCCGGGATGAATCGGTGGAAACTTGACTCATGTCAGTACCGCTCTTTGGATGATTTGGGTGCCTGGGACGCAGGTAGATTGTAGGGCGGAGAATCCGGCCTGTCAATCGAGGGGGATTTTACATTTCCTCATCAGACATCCGTCACGGTATTCAAAGACATTTGCGGTCAGGGTTTTCCACATCGGCACGGAGGGGGCCATAGAGCCCCAAAGCGACAGATTGTGGGAAACCCCAAAAATTGACTGGCAAGACAGCCTGTTTTTTGCTATAGCCTCACATGGAGATAATAGAGAAGTGTACGGCGTACACATCTCTAAAAACTCTATGTGACACTTATAAGTATATACATAAATAGAAATTACAAATTATGCGTGACACAGAGGGGCTCAGTGTGTCACGAGTAAATAAATATAGGGTAATAAAATACAATAAAATGTGTCACTTTTATCTTGCAGTTCTACGAACTGACACAAATTCAAACCGGTCTGGCCCCCTCGGGGGGGCATAAGCGAATCATAAGGACTTGGAGTTCCCTTGACCTGAAGGTCGAGGTATCTTGATGTCATGGTCCTTCGATTCTACCTGGAAAGTCCGGAGCATGTTGAAGAAATTGATCTCCCCTCCTTCCCGGCCTTCCGCGATTGGCTATGGTCTCTTGGAGTTGGTCAGAACCGGGGAGATCCTCGAATGCTTGAATGGTGGATGAAGGCCTATACAGAGCTCGACCGTAAGCGAATCGGTCCGATCGTCTTCGGACGAGGTCGGGAGAAGGTCG
>CALMRC010000111.1 GCA_937873275.1 uncultured Spirochaetota bacterium | reverse complement strand
CGCCCAGGGGCCCTCCAGGACCGCCGCCACGATGGCGGGGATGTGCATAACGGTCAGGGAGGCCCCCCCGAACCAGGGCAGGTACCCCAAGGGGGTCACCGCGAGGACCACGGACACGGCGCCCAGGGCACCGGACACCACGATTCGCCGCACGTTGGACTTCTCCACGTTCCACCTCCTCGGTCCCGGTGCACGCCTTGTTCGGGTCGCGCCCGGACCGCAGAAATTATCGGGACCGGCGGGTCCGGCCTCCCGGCCCGCCGCCCCCTTCCGGCTTCCCGTGGAAGCCGGGCCCTACCCTATTTCAAGGCCGCGTCCGCCCAAAAGGCCGCCGCGGCGAAGGCGACGGCACCCAGCCGGACCAGACCGTCCCAACGCCCGCCCCCGGACACCGCGTAGCGGGTACGGGGTCCCGAGGACCAGCCGCGGACTTCCATGGCCTCCGCCAGGGCCACCGCCCGTTCCAGAGCCCGGACGGTGACGGGGACCAGCAGGGGCAGATAGGCCCGGGCTTTCCGGATCGGCCCGCCCCGACGGGACCCCAGGTCGGCGCCCCGGGCCGCCTGGGCCTTCACGATGGTCTCCAGCTCCCCGGCCACGATGGGGATGAACCGGAAGGCCACCGCCACCGTCAGGCCGAGTCCCCGGGCGGGAAACCCGAACCGCTCCAGGGGGGCGAAGAGGTCCTCCACGCCCCGGGCCGTGTCCCCCTCGGTGATGACCGAGGTGAAGAGCCCCAGGGCCAGCATCAGGGTCGCGAAGCGCAGGGCCATGGTCAGCACGGCCAGGCTCTCCCGGACCGTGAGGGAGAGGGGCCCGACGGCCGCCAGGACGGGACTCCGGTCCTGGGGCCACGTGAAGACCACCTGGAGGAAGGCGGCGATCCCCAGGAGGGGCAGGACCGGCAGGAAGCCCCGAAGCAGGGTACCCGGACGGACCCGGGCCAGGAGGGAGAAGCCGAGGCAGGCGGCCGAGAGGGTTCCGATCACCCGGAAGGATCCGGAGAAGCTCGCCGGGAGAAGGATGGCGAGGAGCCAGAGGTACTTGGCCGCCGGGGAAAGCCGGTGGACCGGGGAATCCCCCTCGACGTACATCCCGATGGAGACGTTCCGCAGGAACTCGAAATTCCTCATCCCGGGACCTCCTCCCGGGGACGGCCACCGGACGGACCGCCGTCCGGTCCGGATCCCGGACCCGCCCCGGTTCCGGCCAGGGCCCGCACAAGGCCGTCCTCGTCCAGAATGTCCCCGGGGAGGGCCCGCCCGGCCCGGCGTACGGCCTCCGCGGCCCGGGCGCCGAAGGGCCGCGCGAGGCCCCAGGCGGGATCCCACCCGGCCCCGAACACCCTCGCGGGGTCCCCGGCGGCCATAACCCGGCCCTCCGCCAGGACGACGACGAGGTCCGCCCGGGCGGCCTCCTCCATGGAGTGGGTGGCGAAGACGACCGTCCGGCCGCTCCGGGAGTACCCGTGCACCAGGTCCATCAACCGGGCCCGGGAGACCGGGTCCAGGGCGGAGCCCGGCTCGTCCAGGACCAGGGCGTCGGGGTTCAGGGCCAGGACCGAGGCCAGGGCCAGGCGGCGCTTCTGCCCCCCCGACAGGGCCCGGACGGGACGGTCCCGGTATTCCCGGAAGGGCAGG
>CALMRC010000110.1 GCA_937873275.1 uncultured Spirochaetota bacterium | reverse complement strand
CGGGCATGGATAGAAGGTACTGAAGAGTGCCGGGGCGGGGATACGGGAGGCGGGGGGCTTTCCGGGCAGGGCGAAGGAGGGCGGGCGGCGGCGCGTATCCGCCGCCCGCGCGGGATTACAGGTCTCCTATTGTCGCCACCATGACTGCTTTAATTGTATGCAATCGGTTCTCGGCCTCGTCGAAGACCACGGAGTGCTTGCTGCGGAAGACCTCGTCGGAGACTTCCATCTCCTTAAGGCCGTGCTCCTTCTGCACGTCCCGGCCCACCTGGGTCTCCAGGTCGTGGAAGGCGGGCAGGCAGTGCAGGAAGATGCAGTCCGGGTTGCCGGTCTTGCGGATGAAGTCCATGGTCACCCGGTACTTCGCCAGCTGGGCGATCCGCTCGGCGAACTTGGCTTCCTCGCCCATGGACACCCACACGTCCGTATAGAGGACGTCGGCGCCCTTCAGGGCCTCGTCGGCCTTGGCGATGTCGAAGAACTCGATCTTCCCGCCGGTTTTCTCGGCGACCTTTTTCATCTCCGCGGTCAAGGCTTCGTTGGGCCAGAGTTCCTTGGGGGCCAGGGCCACGAAGTGCAGGCCCATCTTGGTGGAGCCGATCATCAGGGCGTTGCCCATGTTGTTCCGGGCGTCCCCGCAGTAGACCATCTTCACTTTGTTGAGGGGCTTGGCGACGTGTTCCTCGATGGTGAGGAGGTCCGCCAGGATCTGGGTGGGGTGGTCGTCGTCGGTCAGGCCGTTCCAGACCGGGACGCCGGAGAACTTCGCCAGGTCCTCCACGAGCTTCTGGGAGAAGCCCCGGTACTGGATCCCGTCGTACATGCGCCCGAGGACCTTGGCGGTGTCCTCGACGCTCTCCTTCTTGCCCATCTGGGAGTTCGTCAGGAAGGTGGCGTTCCCGCCCTCGTCCCAGGCCGCGGTCTCGAAGGCGCAGCGGGTCCGGGTGGAGGCCTTGTCGAAGATGAGGACGATGTTCTTCCGGGAAAGGAGATTCCCCTTGATCCCGGCGCGCTTCTTGGCCTTGAGGTCGCGGGAAAGGTCCAGGAGATACCGGATCTCCTCGGGGCTGAAGTCTTTAAGGGTAAGGAAGCTTCTTCCTCTCAGGTTGACGGGCATGGGATCCTCCTCGTTCGGGTTGGGGCCGGAGGGCCGGTTCGGGGCCGAAGCCCACCCCGGGTATATCACCGGAAGAGGGTCCGGGTCAATAATCCGAGATTATTCATTGCGATGTATAAACATACAAGCGGGAGGCCGGTTTCGGAAACCGGCCTCCCGTGCGGCGGGGGGATCCGCGGAAACTCGTTGCCGGTACGGGATACCCGTGTTAGTGTATACTGTATACAAGGTATCATATAGGGCGACCGGCGGCCCGCGAAGGGGCGGGAGCGCCCGGGAAGCCGGTCCGAGGAGGGAGCGCGCATGATCACCCGGATCGACCACATCGAGATCATCGTCAACGACGTCCGGCGCCACGTGGAGTTCTACCAGAAGCTCGGCTTCAAGCTCCTCACCTGGACGGACCACCACGGAGGTTCCGCGGAAGTCCAGCTTCCGGGTCCGAACCAGCCGATCCTCGAGTTCCATACCGTGCTGGACGAGGAGAACATAGGGGTGAACCACATCGCCTTCCAGGCCGACGACGTGATGGAAACCTTCCGGGAGCTGTCCGCGTCCGGGATCCGGTTCGACGCGGAGCCGTACCGCAATCGGCATACCGGACGGGCGAACGTCCGGTTCCGGGATCCGGACGGTTGGAGGCTCCAGATGTGCGACGCCAAGCGGAAGCCGCCCGAGACGGGGATCGACGAAAAGGACGTCGTGGAGAAGCTCTAGCGAGCCCGGCCGCCCGGACGCGGCCCGGCTATCCGGGCGGCTTCCGGGGAACGGCGGGGCTTGCACGGCGAACCGGCCCGACTCGGCCTCGCGCGGGGGCCGCGCCTACTCCTCCTGCTTCTTGGGGTACAGGAAGCGCTTGATCTTCTGGGTCGGGGTCTTCTCGAAGGGCTCGTGGTGGAGGGCCGCCTTGGAGATGCGGTTGAAGGCCGCGAGTCCCGCGTTCACTTCCTTCCGGATCCTCTCCAGGAGTTCCTCCGCGGAGCGCTCCACGTCCTCCAAGCCGTCCCGGGCGGAGGCCTTGAGGTTCTCGATCACCTCGGGCTTCAGGTGGATCAGGGCGGTCAGTCCCTTCCCGTCCCCGACGACCAGGGACTCGGCCACGTAGGCGGAGCGGTTGATCAGGGCCTCGATCTCCTCGGGGTAGATGTTCTCCCCCGAGGCGCCCAGGATCATGGTCTTCAGGCGCCCCCGGATGTAGAGGCGGCCCTTCCGGTCGAAGACTCCCAGGTCCCCGGTGCGGAACCATCCGTCCGGGGTGAAGACCTCGGCGGTGCGCTCGGGATCCTTGTAGTACCCCTTCATGACGTTCGGGCCCCGGGCCTGGATCTCCCCTTCGCCGGTGTCCGGCTTCGGGTCCGCTATCCGAAGGTCCACGCCTCGGAGGGCGGGGCCGCAGGACCGGTAGTGGGTGCGGAAGGGCCCGCAGCCGGCGATGAGGGGGGCCGTCTCCGTGAGGCCGTAGCCGATGGCGTAGGGGAAGCGGGCTTCCAGCAGGAACTTCTCCACGTCCGCCGCCACCGCCGCCCCGCCGATCCCGAAGAAGCGCAGCTTACCGCCGAAGGTTTTCTTGAGCTTGATGCCCGCCAGGCGGTGCAGCAGGGGGCGCAGGGCCTCGTGCCGGTAGGCGCCCATCTTTTCCAGGGTCGGCAGGACGCTGGACCGGTAGACCTTCTCGATGATGAGGGGGACCGTGAGCATGATGGAGGGCCGGATCTTCTTGAGCGCCGGAAGGAGGACCGAGGCCACCGGGGGCTTGTCCAGGTACCAGATCGAGCAGCCTTGGAGAATACCGTCCAGGAATCCGATGGAGCACTCGTAGGTGTGGGCCAGGGGAAGGACGGACAGCAAGCGGTCCGTGCGGTGGAGGCGGATGATGGACCGGGTGGCCAGGATGTCGAAGACCAGGTTGAGGTGGGTCAGCATCACACCCTTGGAATTGCCCGTGGTCCCCGAGGTGTAGATGATGGCGGCCAGGGTGTCCGGCTCCAGGGGGGGGAAGGCCGCCGCGAGGTCGGCCCCGGCGGCCGCCTTCCGGGCCTCCGGGCCCGCCAGGGACTCGACGGGGACGGTAACCCCCGCGAACCGGCCCAGCTTGGGGGCCAGCTTTTCCGAGATCACGGCGGCCTTGGCCTCCGAGTGGGCCGCGATGGCCGCGACCTGGTCCGGGTGGAAGTCCGTGAGGATCGGGACCACCGTCAAGCCCGCGGCGGTTATGCCGAGGTAGGCCACGCCCCATTCCGGGCGGTTTTCCGAGAGCAGGACCACCCGGTCCCCGGGGACCAGCCCGGAGGCCCGGAGCCGGAGGGCCAGGGCGGCGGCCATGGGAGCCAGATCCCCGTAGGAGATGGTGAGGCTGTCGTCCACGTTTCCCAGGGCGGGACGTTCCGCGTAGGTCGCGGAGCTCTGGAGCAGGACGTCCCGGAGAGTCATCTTCTGGAGTTTGTACACGATATACCTTCGATGCGGCGCGGCACGGATGGGGGGCCCCGCGGGGCCTCCGGATATTGGACAAGTGTACTCGGAAAAGGGTTGCGCGGGGAGTACCCCGGAGAATGGATTTTATTTGTCAAAATTGTATTGCATTCCGCGAGGCGATATACTTACAGATACTTGCCGGCCCGATGGTTCGGCCCCTGCTCCGCAACAGACCGGCGCGGAGGAGCTTCATGAAAAATCGGAATCCCGTCGCCCGCCGCCAACTCGGATCCACACCACTGATTGCTCTATGCCTCCTTCTGGCCGCCTGCGGTTCGCCCACGGGGCCCACGCCGCCCGCCCTGCCCGGGACGCCGCTGGGGCTGAGCATATCTACGGATGGTAACGGTAATTCTACGCTTTCCTGGTCTTCCGTTTCCGAGGCGGATTCATACAAGGTTTACCATTCATCCGATGGAATCGCGGCCTATTCCGAGGTGAGTTCCACTACGGGAATCTCCTACCTGCTGCCGTTCTACGGCTGGTACAAGGTGTCCGCCGTGAACGAGGCCGGGGAGGGGGCGAAGTCCGCGGGGGTGGAACGGGCAGTCCCGGCGGCCCCGAGCGGGAAGGCCGCTACGCCGGATTTCTCTGTAGCAGCCGGCACTTACGACGAGACTCAGAGCGTAGCGATCACCTGCGCCACGGGAGGGTCCACGATATACTACACGACCGACGGTTCCACCCCTGTCGTGGGCACCTCGGCCGTCTACTCCGCGGCCATTTCCGTGGATCCCGGCGACACCAGGACGATCACCGCCGTCGCCGCGGCAGCGGGCTACAGCAACAGCGACGCCGCTGTGGGGACATTCCATGTCCGGACCTGGGAGGTCGTGGGAAGCGCTGGGTTCTCGGGGGGG
This sequence comes from uncultured Spirochaetota bacterium, assembly GCA_937873275.1. Lineage (GTDB taxonomy): Bacteria > Spirochaetota > Spirochaetia > Treponematales > UBA12059 > JAAYUR01. The sequence continues at coordinate 38,313 of CALMRC010000110.1, read as the reverse complement.
GAGGTGTTCGAGCCGTCCATCGACCTGGGTCCCGACGGGTCCCCGTACGTGGGGTATCGGGACGGGTCCGTGGTGAACAAGGCCACGGTGATGAGATTCAACGGTTCCTCTTGGGCGGCCCTCGGGGGAACGGGCGTCTCGGCCGCCGGAGCCTACGATACGTCCTTGGTCGTGGATTCCCAAGGCGCGGTGTATCTCTCCTACTACGACGCGTCCGTATCCGCAAAGGTCACAGTCCGGAAATACTCGGCGGGCGCATGGACCACCTTGGGAGGAGCGGGAATCTCCGGCGGAGAGGCTCTGTTCCCGTCCCTGGCTGTCCATGAAAGCGGGTCGACACGCATACCCTATATCGCCTACCAGGACGGGGCGACGGATCCCCCGGCCAAGGCCACCGTCCTGAAGTATTCGGGCGCTTCCTGGGAAGCCGTCGGGACGGCAGGCTTTTCCCCGGGCACCATCGAAGGGACTTCCCTGGCGATCGGATCCGACGGCGCCCTTTATCTGGCATTCAAGGACGGCTCCACGGCGACCCGGGGTTCCTCCGTCATGAAATGGGGTGGAGCGTCCTGGTCCCTGGTGGGCACTTCGGGGTTCTCTTCCGGCGAGATCACCTCAATATCGCTGGCGTTCGACGGCGGGGGCGCGCCCGTCGTTGCGTTCAGCGGAGGGAGCGCGAATCCTACCCTCCGGGCGACGGTCATGCGGTGGGACGGCGCGGACTGGAACATCGTCGGAGGATCGCCGGTTTCCTCCGGGGCCGCCGATTTCGTCTCCCTGACGGTCGCGGCCGACGGCGCCCTGTTCGTGGTATTCAAGGATGCCGGGACCATCCCTGCCGGCAAGGCCACCGCGGTCGAGTACGATGGCTTATCTTGGAAAACCCTCGGAACGCCGGGATTCAGCGCAGGGGTCGCGAACGGCCTGAAAACCGCCATAGATTCCGTCGGCGACCTCTACGTGGTCTTCCGGGACGGGAACACGGTTCCCGCCGACAAGGCGACGGTCATGGCCTGGCGATAAGGGCCGGTTCCGGGCGCTCCTTCCCGTGGAAAGCGCCGATACTCTTGAGGTATACTCATGTAGGGCGATTTGTCTCCAAGGGGTGGATCGGTATGCGGAAATTCCTTGCAGCGGCGATAATTCTCCTCGGTGTCCGACTGGCCGTCACAGCCGCGACCTGTACCTGGTCGGGGGCCAACAGCACCAATTGGGACAGCGCGCTGAATTGGGACACCCTTCCGATCAGCGGCAACGGCGATGATGTCATCATCCCGACCGGGATGCCGAGATACCCCTCCACCGGAGTCGATGGCACCTTCGCCAGCCTGACGATCGACACCGGGGCCTCGGTCACGGTGACCGGGGCCATGACGATAACCGGCGACGTCAACCTGACGGGCACCCTCACGGCGAACGCTAACCTGACTATCAACGGCAACGTCAACCTGACGGGCACCCTCACCGCGGATACGATCGCCTTGACGGTCGGCGGCGACTTCAACTGCACAGGCGGCACCTATTCCACGAGTGGAGGGACCCTGAACTTGGCCGGTGACCTGGTCCGGACGGGGGGAAGCCTGACCTTCACGGGCACTGGCGCTTCCGGCCTGCTCGTCTTCAACGGCGGGGCCGCCCAGGCCTTCAACCCGACAGGATCCACGTTCCGCAACGTCACAGTGAGCAATTCCGGAGGGGCGACGATCACGGCTTCCGCCGGCTTCACCATGCGCGCTTTGGATCTCGCAAACGGCACCCTGGATATTGGCGCGCAGGCCGTTTCGGTGACGGGCAACATTACCCAAACCGGAGGTTCCATCACTTCGACCGGAACCTTGACCCTTTCCGGTGCCATCGCCCTGACCGCGGACCTCTCGACATCCACGCTCGCGAACCTTACAGTCTCCAACACGGTAGGAGTGACCCTCCAGGCCGCGGCCTCCCTGTCCGGGACCTTGAGCGTGACGGGTATCCTGGCCACCGGAGGAAATGTTCTTACGGTGGGAGGGGCCGTCGGAGTGACCGGGACCCTCGATCTTGGTGGAGCAGGCACCTTCACCGTCGGGGGGAACCTTAGTTTCGGCGCCCTATCGAACGCCGCCGGGTCGACACTGGTCCTGAACGGCGGCGGCGCCCAGGCGATCACGCCCGCCGGACAGACCTTCGGGGCCGTCCAGAAGACCGGGGCGGGGACCACGAACCTGCTCGGGACCGCGACCTTCGCGAGTCTGTCCGTAACTGGCGGTACCTTCACCCTGGGAGGCGCGACGGCCACCAGCCTGACTGTCAACGGAAACCTGGCGAACTCCGCCACCTTCAACCTCAACTCCACGGCCGCGGCGGGCACGGTCCTCCTGAGCATGGCCGCCGGAACTTCGATCAACAACACGGGCGGGACCTTCCGGGTCTCCTCCTCGACCGCCAACGTGACCCTTTCGTCCCCGGGAACGACGACGCTGTCGGGCAACGAGATCGACCTGAACAGCCGGACCTTGCGGATCGGCGGATTCTCCACGAACGTCCTGCACACCCTGAACGGAGCCAACGACACCCTGGTCCTGACCGGCTCCGCGACCTTCTCCGGCGGCCTTACACTGAGCGGCGCGGGCTCGCAGGTGCAGGTCGGGACGCAGACCCTGACCGTCACGGGGCTCACCGTCACGACGGGAACCGTGACCGTTTCAACGGGGTCCATCGCCGCGGGCGCATCCGCCGTGAACACCGGAGCCAGCGGTGCCGTCACCTTCTCCGGCGCGGGTTCCATGTCCTCCGGTGCTGTCACGAACGCCGGGTCCATCACCCTGGCCGGAGGAACCGCGTCCACGGGGACCGTGAACAACTCGGGAACGGTAACCTTCGGCACCGCGGCCGGGGCGTCGTGGACGGTTACGGGGAATTTCACGAGCTCCGGGACGGTGACGAACACGGTGGCGAACACGCTATCCGTGTCCGGGAACCTGGCCGTGTCGGGGACGTTCAACACTCCGGGTAACTCGACGATCACGATGACGGGCGCGGGCACGACGGTCAACACGGCGGTGCAGGTGGGGAACCTGACGACGGGCGGGGCGGCGACGGTGACGGCCACGGGGAACGCGTTGAACCTGGCGGGGGCGCTGACGGTCGGGACGGGGACGAGCGTGTCGCTGGCGGGGCTTGGGGCGACGATCACGGGTGCGGCGACGGGGGCGGGTACGGGGACCCTGAACGGGGGGACGGCGGGGGTCACGATCAACGGAGACTTCACGATACCGAACTACCAGGCCACCTCCGGGACGACGAGCCTCGGCGGGGCGGTTGTGACGCTGTCGACCTTTGGGCACAACAACGGGACGGTGCAGCTGACCCGGAACGGGGCGCAGGGTCTGACGACGAACGTCCAGAGCTTCAACAACCTGACGGTCACGAACTCGGGGACGGATACGACGACGGTGACGGGAGCCTTGACGGTGCTGGGGAACCTGGACGTGCAGGCGAACCAGACGCTGGCGGTGGGGAACAACGTGCTGTCGGTTACGGGGACTACGGGGAACGCGGGGACGATCACCCTGGGGACGGCGGCGGCGACCCTGACGGGGGCCGTGACGAACTCCGGGACTATATCGCGGACGGGCGGGAGCACGATCGCCTCGGGCGCGGTGACGAACACCGGGACGATCTCGTTCACGGTGACCGCGGGGGCGTCGTGGACGGTTACGGGGAATTTCACGAGCTCCGGGACGGTGACGAACACGGTGGCGAACACGCTATCCGTGTCCGGGAACCTGGCCGTGTCGGGGACGTTCAACACTCCGGGTAACTCGACGATCACGATGACGGGCGCGGGCACGACGGTCAACACGGCGGTGCAGGTGGGGAACCTGACGACGGGCGGGGCGGCGACGGTGACGGCCACGGGGAACGCGTTGAACCTGGCGGGGGCGCTGACGGTCGGGACGGGGACGAGCGTGTCGCTGGCGGGGCTTGGGGCGACGATCACGGGTGCGGCGACGGGGGCGGGTACGGGGACCCTGAACGGGGGGACGGCGGGGGTCACGATCAACGGAGACTTCACGATACCGAACTACCAGGCCACCTCCGGGACGACGAGCCTCGGCGGGGCGGTTGTGACGCTGTCGACCTTTGGGCACAACAACGGGACGGTGCAGCTGACCCGGAACGGGGCGCAGGGTCTGACGACGAACGTCCAGAGCTTCAACAACCTGACGGTCACGAACTCGGGGACGGATACGACGACGGTGACGGGAGCCTTGACGGTGCTGGGGAACCTGGACGTGCAGGCGAACCAGACGCTGGCGGTGGGGAACAACGTGCTGTCGGTTACGGGGACTACGGGGAACGCGGGGACGATCACCCTGGGGACGGCGGCGGCGACCCTGACGGGGGCCGTGACCAACACGGGAGTCCTGACGGGCGGTTCGGGGACACTCATCCTGACAGCGGGGATATCCGGCGGAACGTTCACGGCGTCCTCCGGTACTACGAATGTCCGTGGGACGTTCGCTCCGGCTACGTTCAACCACAACACCGGCTCGGCTTTCCTGTTCGACGGGGGGGCCGCGCAAAGCTTCGGAGCTTATACCTTCAACAACCTCGAGATCTCCAACGCGGCCGGAGTGTCCGTCTCGGCGGCACCCGTCACCGTGGCAGGGACATTGACCCTGACCTCGGGGACCCTGTCGGCGGCCGGCTTTGCCCTGTCGGTCACCGGAACCCTGGATTTCGCGGGAGGCTTCGTCACGAGTTCCGGAACCGTGACGGTCTCCGGGGACATAGTCCGTTCCGGCGGGGGCCTGTCTTCCACGGGATCCCTGGTCTTGTCGGGTACGGCCGCCCAGGCGCTTGATTTCAGCGGATCCGCCCTTTCGACCTTGTCGGTAACGAAGACCGGAGGCACGGCCACGGCGGGATCGGATTTCAGCGTCGCATCGTATTCGCAAACGGGAGTCGGAGGGATATTCTCGCTGCCAGCGGCCCGGACGATGACGGTCACGGCTTCGACGACCGTGACCGCAGGCACCTTGGGCTTGGCGGGATCCTATGCCGGAGGCGGAGCGGGTTTCGCGGTGAACGGCCTCAACGGCACCGTCACCGTCGGTACGAACGCCTTCGTCACGGGCGCGATGATCGTCAGTTCCGGAACGTTCTCCCAGACCGGCGTCAACGGTGGCGCCAATACGGTCGCGAGCCTATCCGTGAGCGGAGGGACCTGCACCTGGGATGCGGGTTTGAACGGAGGCACCCTGACGATCTCGGGGCTCTGTTCCCAGAGCGGCGGGACACTCGCCTTCAACCTGAAGAACGTCACGTTGGGCACCGGGTTCTCCGGTTCGATCGAGTTCTACGACCTAGTCATTCCCGCGGGCGTTACGCTCACCCCATTGGTCGGCTCTACGATAACCGTTCGCCGAAGCATGACGATACAGAACACTGGCAACTATTCCATCGCCAATAATCCGACCCTCGTGCTGGGCGGGGCGAGCAGCGTCGCCGCCGGTACATATACGGACAACAACGCGGTCAAGGTGAACCTGGGGACCGTCACGGTGAGCGGGGGGTTCTCGAAGACTCTCTCCACGGCCCTGACGGCGACGGACCTAACGATCGCAGGCGGTCCTCTCGTCGCGGGAGCCCAGACCCTGACCGTGACGGGGAACCTGAATCTCAATTCCGGATCCGTTACGAGTTCCGGAACCGTCAGCGTGGCGGGGAATTTCGCGGCCGCGGGAGGTACCCTCGCTTCCACGGGGACCCTCGAGTTCACGGGAGGCGCGGCCCAGTCCTTCAATCCGACCGGCTCGACCTTCTCGACTATCTCGATAAACAAGACCGGGGGATCCCTCACCGCCTCGGCGTCGTTCTCCTCGACGAACTTGACCACGGCGGCCGCCGCATATGCCGTCACCATCGCCGGCGGCACGGTCACGAACACCGTGACCTTCTCCAACACGGGTGCCCTCACCATCACGAACGGCTTCATCTTCGACGGAGGTGCCGCCGCTACGGCACCGGCCTCGCAAAGTTTCGCGGGGACTATACAGGCGACAGGAGCGAACGACCTGGACTTTGGTGGAAGCGCGACGACCATCACCGCGAACGCAGTGCTCCGGACGACGGGCGTCGGGACCGTCACGTTGGCCGGGGTGACGGTCAACGCGGGCGCGACCCTGACTCTCGGGAACGGCGCCGCAACCACCGTGAACGCGGGGGCCGTCGACGGAACCGCCACGTCCGGAATCGTCATCAACACGACCGGCGTGGTCACGATCTCCGGTGCCCTGGGATCCACGGCCATGAATACGGTCACGGTCACCCAGTCCGGCGGGACGACCTTCCAGTCCACCCTGAACGCGACGACCGTCACCGCATCGAACACGGCGGGCACCATCGATTTCCAGGACGCCGTGACGATCGGAACCTTAAACACCGCGGCCCAAGGCTATAATGTCCGGTTCGGGAACGGCGGGACGATTACGAACGCGGTCACCTTCTCGAATACAGGGACCCTGACCATACCGAACGGACTCACCTTCAACGGCGGAGCGACGGCGACCCAGGGGCCCAAGAGCATCGAGGGCACGATCACCACTTCCAATGACGCCCTCGATTTCGGAGTCTCGAACGTCACCCTGACGGATGCGACCACGCTCTCCACGGGGACGGGAAACATCACCCTGGGTCCGACGACCTCGGCGGGCTTCGATTTGGTCCTCCAGGGAAGCGGCGCGGACACGATAGCCTCCGCCGCCCTCGGCGCGGGAACCTTGAACCTGACTGGCAAGACCGGAGGATCCGTGACGGTCACCGGATCTCTCACGGCCCAGGCGCTAACGACCGTCGGGGCGGCCTGCGCCGTCTCCCTGAACGGCGGCGGGACCGTGACGAACCTGACGACCTTCTCGATCTCCGGGGCCCTGACTCTCGGAAACGACGCGGGGGACAGCCTGACCTTTACAGGCGGGGTTACGGCGCTTCTTCCATCCGGTATCAATGTAGCCGGCACCGTGGCGACCGGCCTGGGAGCCGGCCAAAACATCTCCTTGGGGGACGGGGATACGGGCGTAGTCCTGTCGGACACCTCGATCCTGAGCGCAGGGGCCGGGAACATCACCCTGGGAGGAACGGTCAACGGCAATCCTGGATTGACCCTGAACAGCACGGGTTCCACCACCCTGAGCGCCGCGATCGGCGGCATTACCCCCCTGGCTTCCCTTACGACGAACGCTGTCGGAACGACCGCCTTGAACGGCGGTTCTCTGCGCACCACCGGACCGATGACCTTCGGGGACGCCGTCACCCTCGGGGCAGATACCATCCTGAATTCCGGCGGCGGGGTGATCCTCTTTTCCACCACCTTCAACGCCGGCAACCATGACTTGATCCTGGCCGCGGGCATCGCTGCCGGGACGACCACCTTTACGGGCGCTGTCTCCAACCTCGGGGACGGATTCGGACCCGCCCTGACGGTCTCCAACGGGGTCACCGGGCTCGTGCGGTTCTCGAACACCCTCGCCGGGGCTTCCGGGATCCAAGCCGCAAATGCGGGAAACCAGGTCCGCTTCGACGGGAACGTCACGCTGGGCAACGGGGATACCGGGACTTCGATCGCGGCGGTGCTCTTCGACGGATTGAACTTTTCCGGTTGGGGCGGTCTATCCTTCGGGGCCACATCGTTGTCCGGCGCCGCCGTGTCGGTGACCTCGAACGGCAGCTCGGTAACATTCGCGACCATCGACGGCGCCCAGAACCTGGGCATCAACGCGGGGGCTGCCGGGACGATTTCCGTGACCGGGGCCGTAGGAGCCTCGACGCCCCCCGGGACGATCACGATCACCCAGTCCAACGGGACGACCTTCTCCGGGAACGTGAACGCGGCCGCCCTGACCGTTTCGGACACCCAGGCCGGCCAGACGGTTTTGGTGCTGGGCAATCTTGTCCTTTCGGGTGGTAATCTGTTCGCCTCGGGACCGACCGCGTATCACGTCTCCCTCACGGGCGCCGTCAACTCGATTTCCGGATCCAGCACTTTTGATAATACCGGAAACCTCACTCTGGGGGACGCGGATGCGGATTCCTTCACATTCACGGGCGGGCTGACCGCGACGCTGACGAATACGAATTGGATCCGCGGAACCATAGCCACCGGCGGGGGAGCCGGGCAGAACCTCGTGTTCGACACCTTCACGATGGCGGGGGTCACGACCCTGAACGCGGGGGCGAACGGGAACCTCGTGTTCTCGGCGCCCGTCACGGTACCGGACTTCGCGGCCGCCACGGACCTTTCTGTGACCGCGGACCTGGTCAGCGCGCCGGGGACCTCCCTCACGATCCAGGACGGAGCCCGGGTAAATATCTTGAACTCGTCCTCGATAACCCTGAACACCCTCGCCTTGGCCGGAGCCAACAGCATCATGGACCTGGGTTCCTCGGGCTTTACGATCGGGACCCTGTCAAATCTGGGAACCCTTAGGCTGACGGGACTTCAGGCGACCCATGCCTTCACGACCTTCGACACGGACTCGGGGATCACCGAATATTATGGCACCGGGGCGGGAAGCCTGGTATTCACGACGGGATTCGCGGGCGGCACCTACTGGGACCTCCGCATAGCGAGTTCCGGTGCGGGGGTCCACACCCTGCAGAATCCGGTCACCGTCAACAACGACCTGCACATCGCCGCGGGTGGTGTCCTGGACGTGAGCGGGGCGAACCACCTGCTGACGGTAAACGGGAACTGGCGGAACGACGAGGGGGATGCCGGGTTCGTGTCCCGCTCGGGAACGGTGGATTTCAACAAATCGACGGGGACCATCGAGATCCGGGGCAACAACACCTGGTACGTATTCCAGGTCCTCTCCGCGGCTCCGGGCCTGGAAGTGCACTTCGAGAACGACCTGGCCGGGGCGGGCATCCAGATCCGGCAGAAGATCTCCGTGGGCGGAATCTTCCGTGTGAGGGGAAGCAACCTGGCGAACACGATTCGTCTGGACAGATTGACGGACACAGGCATCGACCCCGGTAATCCCCCCGCGGATCCCGGGGACGATATCCATTTCTGGTTCCTGGACCTGACGCCTGGAGCCACATTGGACATGCAATACGTCGAAGTCTACTACAGCAACGCCCGGTCCAACCCCATATCCGTGCCCGCGAACGTCTCGGCCACGCCATACTCGACGTACTTCTCCTTCAAGTGGCTGGACTACCTGTACCTCATCTACAGCTACACCGAGGACTCGGACTACAACGGCAAGATCGACCGGATCCGGGTGACCGCGGAAGGCGCGATCGGAACCCTGGTTCCCGGGCCGGTCTCGGACTTCTCGGATTTCCTCGTCGAGGTCGACGGCTACGAGGTAGATGTTTCCAAAGGTGTCAACGGCTATGAACGACCTGTACCGGGAGTCACCTTCTATATCCATCTTGTGGAAAAGCCTTATCTGGACACCGATACCACTCCCGATTGGCGCATCGTACGGAACGAGACGCTTTTTGATACCACCTCCGGAATCAAACGCGTGGGAACTCTCTCCCGAGCGGGCGGCTCCGACTGGATGACTCCCTCCGACACGGCGTGGCCGGTCATCGGGTATACCCTGAGCGTCCCCGCCTTCGGCGATACTTTCGTTCACTTCTCCGAGCCGGTGGTGCAAACCGGGGGCGGCACTTTAGTGGCCGGGGACTTCGGCGCCGGATCCTTTGCCCGAGTGTCCGGAACCGCCCCCCAGACCCGAGAGGCCGTCGTTGGGCTAGGACCTTACACCGTAGCGGCTCTCGCGGCGGGGGCCACGAACCTGACGGTGACCGCGACGACCCGGGACCTAGGCTCTCCGCCGTATTGGGAGGGCGCCTATAACGGACAGATCATCGGTCCGCCCCCTCCGACCTACCCGGATCCCGCAACCGGCTACCTTGCCGACCCGAACACGTACGGTTCCTTCGGGAGCCCGGGACCGAATCCGGGTCCTATGACCCGGCCGGCATTCCAGCTCGATCGCGGAGGGGAAAACATCCACCGCGTCTCCGACCTCCTCGTCTCCGTGCCCCCCTCGGACACACCGACAGCCTGGAGCTATTCGGGTGGCGCTAATGCGAACTCCTTCTTCGTGTGGCCCCTCTGGGCCAAGGACTCGGCCTACGTGCCGGGCGTGCCGGACGTTGACTACCCGACGATCCCGGAGCTGGACGCCTCGGGCCAGTACGTGGGCTTCGTGCGCCTGTTCGACGGGTCCCGGTTCCTCCGGGACCAGGATTTCGACCTGCAGGCGGAGGACGCCCTGGGGCTGGCTTCGGCGCCGCAGATCCTGTATAAATCCGACGTCCCGGCCGCGTATCTCAGCGCGGTTCCGGGGATCTGGCTGCCCACCTTTGCCGAGCCGGACTTCTCCGGTCTGGCTTCCTATTCTTTCGCGGGATTCTCCACGAACTCGGGAGCCGGATCGTCGCCGATCTGGGACTACTCGTTCCTGGCCTCGGATACGGAGATCTACGACCGGGCCCGGTTCGAGTTCTACTTCCGCCTGCCCGGACCGTATCCCGCGGACCTCTACGCGGGCCGCCTGGACATGGACCCGGATGCCGCGGCCCTGCCCGCGGACTGGTTCCGGCGGGTGCGGCCCTTCGGGATCTACATCCGGGACCTGGTAACCCAGAAGGGCGGAGTCACGATCCTGAACAACGTGATCGACCCGATCGGGGGGGAACGGGTCCGCCTGCACTACACGATCGGCCAGGCGGGGCCGGTGACCATCACGGTTTTCACCCTGGACGGGGACGTGGTGCGCTCCCTCCAGCGGGGGACGATGACCCCCGGGGACTACACGGCCTCCTGGGACGGCCGGAACCGGTCCGGGGATCCCGTGGCCCGGGGGATGTACTTCATCCGCATCGTGGCCCCCGGGATCGACGAGATCCGGAAGGTGTTGGTGGTGAGGTATTAGGCCACCGCGCCGGCCTCGGAACCATAGGGCGGACTGGATGAACAGGATTTGGAGAGGATGGACAGGGTAGATTACGTAGAATCCGTACTCGGAATCTATCCTGTTCATCCGTTCCCATCTTGTCCATCTTGTCGCAGGGCTTCGGGCGCCGTTGTTCCTCCGTATCCTCCGTGCCCTCCGTGGTGAGTCCCGGAAAACTCTTTCCTTGCCCCCCGGCGGGTTTCTGGCTATACTCGATCCCGATCCTGGTCCCATTCCCTAGGAGGGTTCTCCGTGAAGATCCTCATGGTATCCAGCGAAGCGACCCCCTTCGCGAAGTCCGGCGGCTTGGCGGACATGGTCGGAGCGTTGACCCGGGCCCTGGACCGGGCGGGGCACGACGTCCGGATCGTCCTTCCCCGGTACTACTGCGTTCCCAAGGCCACCTTGAAGAAGCTGGACGGTCCCCTCTGCGTCCCCGTGGGCTGGGGGGAGGAGTGGTGCGCGGTCTACGAGTCGACCCTGCCGGGCTGCAAGGCCCCGGTTTACTTCCTGGACCACGAGCGGTTCTTCGGCCGGGACGGGATCTACGGCACCCGGGAGGAGACGGACTTCCGGGACAATCCCCAGCGGTTCTCCTTCTTCTCCCGGGCGGCCTTCCAGCTCTGCCGTAAGCTGGACTGGATCCCCGACGTCCTCCACGCCCACGACTGGCCCGCGGGCTTGGTCCCCATCTATCGGCGCTACGTGGAGTCCTCCACGGAGTTCGCCCGGACCGCCACGGTCTTCTCCATCCACAACCTGGGTTACCAGGGGATCTACTCCAAGGAGATCTTCCCCTACTTCCGTCTCCCCTGGGACCTCTTCCACAAGGCGGGCCTGGAGTACTACGACGCCATCAACCTCCTCAAGGGGGCCCTGGCGTCCTCGGACCAGCTTTCCACGGTTTCCCCCACCTACGCCCGGGAGATCCAGACCCCGGAGTTCGGGTGCTCCCTGGACGGCCTTCTGCGGACCCGGAGCTCGGACCTGGTGGGCATCCTGAACGGGGTGGACTTCGACGACTGGGATCCCTCCACGGACCGGTACCTTCCCGCCCATTACTCGGCCTCGGACCTCTCCGGAAAGGCCGCTTGCAAGGCGGCCCTCCAACGGGAGTTCGGCCTTCCCGAGGACCCCGAGGTGCCCCTGATCGGCATGGTGACCCGGCTCACGGACCAGAAGGGGATCGGGGAACTCTTCGGCCCCCTGTACGGCAGCGCCTTCCGGATCTGCACGGACATGATCCTGCAGGTGGTTCTCCTGGGCTCCGGGGACCGCTGGTGCGAGGACGAGGTCCAGAGCCTGTCCGCACGGCTGCCGAACTTCCGGGCGCGGATCGGGTACTCGGACAAGATTTCCCACCTCATCGAGGCGGGGGCGGATTTCTTCCTCATGCCCTCCCGGTACGAGCCCTGCGGGCTCAACCAGATGTACTCCCTGCGGTACGGGACCCTGCCCATCGTCCGGCGTACCGGGGGGCTGGCGGATACGGTGGAGAACTACCGGCAGGACACGGGGGAGGGGACGGGCTTCCTCTTCGACCTCCTGACCCCCCGGGCCATCTACGACACCGTCGGATGGGCGGTCTGGGCCTATTACAACAAGAAGGATCATATCGCCGCCATGCGGGCCCGGGCGATGACCCGGGAGTTCTCCTGGGACCGGGCCGCGGGGGAATACGGGGAGCTGTACGCCCGCGCCCTCCGGAGGGTCCGGGCGGACTGACCGGCCGGACCGGGGAGTAGGAGAGTTCAATGGCGAAGGAAACGAAGGTCTACGACTACAAGCCCCAGCCGGTCCGGGACCGTCTGGCCTCGGAGTTCCGGAAGAGCCGCGGGGAGGCCACGGTGGCGGACCTCGTGGCGCGGACGGGCCTGCCGAAATACCAGGTGGAGACCGAGGTCCGGTCGGTGGCCGACGAGTATGGGGCCCGCCTGCGGGTCACCGAGAGCGGGGAGATCCTCTATTCCTTCCCCCGGGGCCTGCGCAGCCGGTACCGGGGCCTCGGCCCGGCCCTGAAGCGCTTCTGGCGGGGCCTTCGAACGGCGATCGCCGCGGCGGCGGCCTTCCTCTTCAAGATCTGGATCGTCGTCATGCTGGTGGGCTACTTCGTACTCTTCCTGGTCCTGACCTTGGCGGCCTTGGCGGCCTCCATCGCCGCCCAGACCGCGGGGAACCGGGATTCCCGGGGCCGGAGCCGGGGGGGCGGAGGGGGCTTGGTCTTCACGGGCCGGATCCTGGAGCTCTTCGTCCGGATCTGGTTCTACGGGGAACTCTTCAAGAGCCCGGAACAGCGCTATTACGACCGGGAACGCCGTATAGCCCGGTCCCGGGACCGCCGCCCCCTGCACAAGGCGGTCTTCTCCTTCGTCTTCGGGGACGGGGATCCCGACGAGCCCTGGTCGGAGACGGAGAAAAAGGCGGTGGTGGCCTTCATCCAGGCCAACCGGGGGGTGATCTCCCTGGAGGAGTTCATGATCCTCACGGGCCTGCGCCCCGAGGAGGCCCAGGACGCGATCAACCGCTACCTCGTCGAGTTCGAGGGGAGTCCGGAGGTAACCGCGAACGGCACGATCTATTTCTTCTTCCCCGCCCTCCTGCGGAGGAAGGACGAGCGGGACCGGACCTTCGGCGGCTCGGCCCCCCTGAAGCGCCTGGTGCCCTTCTCCTCCAACCCCCGGAAGGCGAACGTCTGGTTCGCCGCCCTGAACGGGGTGAACCTGGCCTTCGGCTCCTATTTCCTGGTCAACGCCCTGTCCCGGGGCGTTCCCCGCCTCCCTCCCGGGGCGGAGCGCTTGCCCGCGGACTTCTATCTCATCGTATACGCCCTGATCTCCCAGGTGGCCGCGGACCCCCTGTCCGCGATCCTCTGGGGCCTGGGCTTCGTCCCCGCGGCCTTCGCGGTCCTCTTCTACCTGGTTCCCTTCCTGCGCTCCCTGCGTCTGGCACGGACCAACGAGGAGATCAAGCGGCGGAACCTCCGGAAACTGGTCTACGCCCGGGCCTGGGACGACCCCGGACGGGTGGATCCGGCGGAGGTCCGGGCCCCGGACGAGTCGGCCCGGCCCTCGGATCGGAAGGCCGCGGAAAAGACCGTGGAGGAACTGGCGGCCTGGGCCGGCGGGGATCCCGGATCGGGCGGGACCTGGGCCTTCCCGGAACTCGTACGCCGGAAGGCGGACCTGGAGGCCGCCCGTACGTCCGTGCGGGCCGAGGACTACCGGCTGGGCGGGGCGGTCTTCGACTCCGAGAGCCCCGGCGCCGGCTGACGGCGCCGCCGGACACCGAAAGGAATACCCCATGCGGAACTCGACGACGGCGGCCCGGGGCGAACCGGTACCGGAATCGCGGGCCCTTCCGGCCGCCCCCTCCCGAGGCGCCGGGGCGGGGGTGCTCCTGGCCCTCCTATCGGCCACGAGCTTTTCGACCCTGGGCATCTTCGCCAAGCTGATCTACGCCGAGGGCTTCTCCACCTCCCAGGTCCTGGCCTGGCGTTTCACCGGCGCCGCGGCCTTCCTCTGGGCCTGGATCCTCCTGTCCGAACGGCGCCTTCCCCCCCTGCGGCCCAACCTTCCGATCCTGGCTTTGGGACTCCTGGGCTTTTCCCCCCAGGCGGGCCTGTACTTCGTCACCCTGCGGTTCCTGGACGCGGGGATCACCTCGCTCCTACTGTACCTCTACCCGTCCTTCGTGGTCCTGTTGTCCGCGGCCTTCCTGCGGCGCAGGCCCTCGAGGGTACAGCTGGCCGCCTTGGCCCTGTCCCTGACGGGTTGCGTGGCCACCTTCTTCCGGACCGGCCGGTACCCCGCGGTCGGGATCGGCTTCGGGATCCTGGTCGCCCTGACCTACGCGGCTTACCTGGTCGTCGGGGAACGGGTGCTGGAGGGCAGGAATCCGGTCCACTCCACGGCCTTCATCATGACCGCGGCCTCGGCGGCCTACTGGGCGCTGACGGCGGCCGCCGGGGGTTTCAAGGTTCCCGGGTCGGCTTCCTCGGTCCTGGGACTGGCGGGGATCTCGGTGGTCGCCACGGTCATCCCCATCGTCACCCTCTTCGGGGCCATGCAGAGGATCGGGGCGTCCAACACGTCCCTGGTCTCCACGGTGGAACCCCTGATGGCGGTCCTATTGTCCGCCCTGGTGCTGGGGGAGCGCTTCGGGATCCAGCAGGTCGCCGGGGGGGTCCTGATCGTCGCGGCGGTAGTGCTGATCCAGGCCGCCGCGCGCCGCCGGCGTTAGACTCCGGGCGGCGTCAGCCGCCCAACGCCTTCGCCAGGTTCTTGAGCTCCCCGTCGTCGAACTCCCCGGGCACGATGGAGGGAAGGTCCCACTCCGGGGTGAGGACGCACCCCGCCTCCAGGGCCCGGGCCCGGAAGGACTCCCAGTCCGTCCGGGGACAGCGGGCGTAGAGGTAGGGCCCCCGGCGCTCGAAGAAGGGGGAAAGCCTGCGGTCCGTCCGCTTCCAAAAATCTTCCGTGTAAGCCGGGGCCCCCTCGCCGCTCCGGGCCCGGCGGCCGCCGGCCAGGCGGACGGTCATGCCCCGGAAATCCTCCCAGGCCCGTATGGCCGCGAAGGGCTGGATCGGCGGCAGTTCGTCCTCGGCGACGGAGGCCGCGGCGGCCGGGTCCGAGAAGGCCAGGATCCCGGGGCCGAAGGGCAGGGGGCAGGGCAGGGGGAGCAGGCGGACCGGGGAGGCCGCGAGCCGGGCGTCCTCCTCCGGGGACAGGAAGAATCGCTGCACCGCGGCGGTCGTTTCCGAGGCGGCCGCGCCCGGGGCGCCCGACGTCGGCGCGGTTCGCCCGGCCTCCCGGGCCAGGGGATCCCGGAGGGCCGACCGGGGTAGGTCCAGGGCCGCCAGGGCCCGTTCCTCGTTCCGGTAGAACCGGAAGGCGACCCCGGGGAAATCCGCGGCCAGGGCTTTCCGGAGGCGGTCCAGGTGGCGGCCCGGGGCTTCCTTGAGCAGCCCCAGGTCGATACCGTTCTTGGCCCGGGTGCCCGCGTAGCGGCCCTTGGCGCCCAGGAAGCCCCGATTGTCCAGGAGCCGAAGATCCAGGAAGCGCCTTCCGTCCTCGGTGTAGAGCCTCCACCCCCGCATGCGCCGGACGGGCGGCAGGGCGGACGGTTCGATCCGCGGTTCATTCATGGTTCGATCCTCCCGGGGACGGTCGTCCGCGCGCGGGTCATCCCAGGGCCTCCAGCTTCCGGGTGAACTTGGGGAAGAACTGGAGCACCCGTCCCGTCTCGAACCGCACGAACACGAGGGGGCCGGACTCCGGGGTCCCCGGCTTCACCTGGATCACCTGTCCCGGTCCGTTGTCGTCGTGGTAGACCGCCAGTCCCGGCTTCCAGGGCCCTTCCGGGGCGGGGGCGGGCAGGCGGCCCCCCAGGGTCTCGTAGAGCCCCGGGGGGATCTCGTGGATGAACCGGGAGGGCAGAAAGTCCGCCCGGCGTCCCCGCAGCAGGCGGCTGCGGCAGGAGCAGAGGTGGAGCTCCTCCTTGGCCCGGGTGGCGGCCACGTAGAAGAGCCGGCGCTGCTCCTCCAGGTCCTCCCCCTCGTCGTCGTCCCGGGGAAAGAGTCCCTGCTCCAGGCCCGTGACGACCACGACCGGGAACTCCAGGCCCTTGGTGTTGTGCATCGTTATGAGGGTCACCGCCTCCAGGCTCTCCTCCTGGTCGGACAGCCTCCGGTCCAGCTCGATGGTCTCCAGGAATTCCGCCAGTCCCGCCGGGGACAGCTCGAAGTCCGCGGCGGCGTTCACGAGCTCGTCCAGGTTGGCGGCCCGCTGGGTTCCCGCGATCTCGTCCTGGTCCCGGTGGTATTCCGCCAGGCCGGAATCCTTGACCACCCGCTCCACCAGGCCGGACAGGGATTTGGCGGCGGCGGGGGTTTCCAGGAGCTTCCGCAGACCCTCGACCAGGGAGACGAAGGAGGAAAGGCCCGAGCGGGACTTGGCGGTTTTCAGTAGGGGGCCCGCTCCCCGGGCGGCGGAAAGGAGGTTCCCGTCGGCGGCGTAGGCCGCCTCCAGCACGATCTCGAGGCTCGTGTCCCCGACCCCCCGGGTGGGTTTGTTGACCACCCGGCGGAAATTCACCTCGTCCCGGGGATTGGAAAGGACGGCCAGGTAGGCGAGGGCGTCCTTGACCTCCTCGCGCTCGTAGAACCGCACGGAGCCGACGATGCGGTAGGGGATCCCCCGCTTGTTGAAGTGATGTTCGAAGGCCAGGGACTGGGCGTTCGTGCGGTATAGGACCGCCGTGTCCGACCAGCGGCCGGTCCGGGACGCCCGGGCCTCCGCGATCCGGGCCGCGTAGGCGGCTTCCTCGGCCTCGTCGGAAAGCAGGGCGAGCCGGGCCGGGGGCCCTCCCGCCTTGACGGCCTTCAGGGTCTTTCCCAGCCGGCCCTCGTTCCGGGCGACCACGGCTCCGGCCACGTCCAGGATGCTCTGGAAGGACCGGTAATTCCGCTCCAGCCGGACGATCTGGGTGTCCGGGAAGACCTCCGGGAATTCCAGGATGTTCCGGACCTCGGCGCCCCGGAAGCGGTAGATGGACTGGTCGTCGTCCCCCACGACGCAGACGTAGGCCCCCTCGCCGGCCAGGGCCTTGAGCAGCTCGAACTGGGCTACGTTGGAGTCCTGGTACTCGTCCACCAGGATGACCCGGAACCGCTGGTGGAACCGGGTCCGGA
Organism: uncultured Spirochaetota bacterium; assembly: GCA_937873275.1. Lineage (GTDB taxonomy): Bacteria > Spirochaetota > Spirochaetia > Treponematales > UBA12059 > JAAYUR01. The sequence continues at coordinate 20,664 of CALMRC010000110.1, read as the reverse complement.
TGGCCTCCTCGGCCCGCAGGACCCGGGAGGGCAGGAGGATGAGGTCCCCGAAGTCCACGTTCCCGGTCTCCCGGAGCCTGCGCTCGTAGTCCGCGTACAGTCGGCGGAAATTCCGGTCCGGGAACCGGGCGTCCAGGTCCGGGGCGTCCGGTGCCAGGCCGTAGTCCTTGGCCCGGGCGATCCGGGAGGCGACCCGCCCGCACTCGACCCGGGTCAGCTCCGGGGCCGTGCCGTGCAGGAGGGTCACGGAATCGTCGTCGTCGTAGATGGTGAAGTTGGGATCCAGGCCGGCCGCCGCGGCGTTGCGCCGGAGGAACCAGGCCCCGAAGGAATGGAAGGTCCGCAGGAAGGCCCGGGAACAGGCGGGGTCGATGGCCGCGGCCCGGTCCCGCATCTCCCGGGCGGCCTTGTTCGTGAAGGTGACCGCCAGGACGGACTCCGGGGCCACCCCGCGCTCCCGCACGAGCCAGGCGATCTTGGTGGTGATCACCCGGGTCTTTCCGGACCCCGCCCCGGCCAGGATCAGGAGGTTTCCCCCCTCGTGGCGCACCGCGGCCAGCTGCTCGGGATTGAGGTCTCGAAGGTACTCGGGAAGGTCGGGCATGAAGTTGAATATGGTACGTGGGAGGGTAGAGTGTAAAGGGGAGGTGGACAGTGGACGGTGGACAGTTCGAAAATCGGATTTATTCAGATGCTATCGCATATACGGTTGCTGCAATCCGAGGGCACTTCCGTTTACCGTTCACTGGTAACCGTTTACTGTCCACGGACCACCGCTTCCACGTCCACCCCGTTCACGGCGACGACCCGGGCCCGGACGACCCGGCCGGGTTCCAGGCGGGCGTTCAGGACCGTAAGGCCGTCCACCTCCGGGGCCTGGGCGTAGCTCCGGCCCAGGGAGAGCTCCTCGCCCTCCACGGGCTCCTCCACCAGGACCTCCAGGTCCCGGCCCAGGAAGGTCGTCAAGGCGGCCTCCGTGATCGGTCTCTGGGCCTCCTCCACGAGGCGGCGGCGCTCGGAGGCGGTCTTCCGGGGCACCCGTCCCTTGAAGGCGGCGGCCGGGGTGTCCTCCTCCCGGGAGTACTCGAAGGCCCCCAGCCAGGTGAGGCGCGCACGGTCCTGGAAGTCCCGGAGGGCCGCGAAGTCCTCCTCGGTCTCCCCCGGGAAGCCGACCAGGAAGGTCGACCGGAGGACCGCGTCCGGGAGGCGGTCCCGGATGTCCCCGATCAGCCGGAGGTAGGTTTCCGCGTCCCCCCGACGGTTCATGGCCGAGAGGATCCGCCGGGAGGCGTGCTGGAAGGGGAGGTCGAAGTAGGGGAGGATCCGGGGATCCCGGGCGCAGAGGTCCAGGATCGCCCTGGGGAAGTGGTCCGGATGGATGTACAGCAGGCGGACCCGGAAGTCCGCGTCGATGCGGAGGAGCTCCTCCAGAAGGTCCGGGAGGGCCGGCCGGCCGAGGCTGTCCGCCCCGTAGGCCCCCAGGTCCTGGCCGATGAGGTTGATCTCGAAGATGCCCCGGGACACGAGATCCCGGGCCTCCCCCGCGACGTCGGCGACATCCCGGCTGCGGGCGTCCCCCCGGATAAGGGGGATGGCGCAGTAGGTGCAGCGGTTGGAGCAGCCCTCGGAGATCTTGAGGTAGGCGCTCCGGGGATAGGAATAGAGGGTGTCCCGGGGAGCCCGGGCCGGTCGGGCCGCCTCCGGGACCCGGACGGGGCGCTCGCCCCGGCGGAGGGCGTCCGCCGTCTCGACGACCCGGGACAGGTCCCCGTTGCCGAAGATCCCGTCCGCCTCCGGAAGATCCGCGGCCAGGTCCTCGGAATACCGCTGGGCCAGGCAGCCGGCCAGGAGGACGCGGGATTCCGGGTACCGGGCCTTCAGCGCCAAGACCGCGTCCAGGCTCTCCTTCTTGGCGGACTCGATGAACCCGCAGGTGTTGACGACGAGGATTCCGGCCCCCTCGGGGCCTTCCCGGGCCGTCCATCCGGCGGCCTCCAGCCGGGCCCGGATCTCCTCGGCGTCCACCTGGTTCTTGGCGCAGCCGTGGAGGTCGATCCAGAAGGTGCGGGGCGGTTCGGCGTTGCTCGGGTTCACGGTCTTCCTACGGTACGTCCGCGAGGACGAGGTTCCACCCGCCCCCCTCGGCCTGTACCCACCGTACCTGCTTCACCGCGACCTCGCCCTGGCCCCCCAGGTCCAGGTCCGCGGAACGGCCCCCGGTCGCCTGGATGGTGGTCTTGGACGCGGCGGCGTTGGAGGTCCAGAACTTGACGGTGTTCGTGACGTTGACGGTGATCTGGTCGCCCTTGTGGTAGTACCGCTCCTCCCGCTCCCGCCGGTCCGCCTCGTAGCGGAACATGCAGTAGTTTCGGAAGACCGTGGTCAGGACGACGGGGAAGGGGGAGCTCACCTTGTCGAAGATCACCACCGTCTTGCCGTCCGCGGAGAGGGTTGTCTCCGGGGCGACCGGCGCCGAGGCCGGAACCGCGAAGTCCGGTTCGGCGGCGGCCGCGGCGTCCGGTGCCTCGCCCGGGGCGGGAACCGCGGCGGGGACGGGCGCGGCCAAGGCCGCGGACAGGGTTCCTTCGGCGCTCAGGGTGATCAGGACGCCCTTGGAGGGGTCGTCCTTCTGGAAGTCGTTCACGAAGATCTGCAGCTCCGGCGAAGTGTCCTTGTCCAGGTCCAGGGTGCCTTTCTCCCCGAGCATGAAGAGGGCGCGGCCGATCGGGGATTCCACGGCCACCCGGTCGGAGATACGGGCGATCAGGAGGCGGTATTTCTGGTCCCCGAGGGGTACGAGGATCGTGTCCCCCTCGTAGAAGCGTTTTTCCAGGGTCGGGGTGTCCATGGAGTATTCCTGGGGGGTCCGGGAGGCGGCCTGGGCGGCCGCGATCGCGTCCGCCGGGTCCTTTCGGCCCAGGATCAGGAAGAGGGCCGCGACGGCCGCCAGGACGGCGAAGCCCCCGCCGGCGAAGATCCAGGGGGAGGGGCCCCGTTTCGGGATCAGGGACTCGACGGGGACCGGCTGCTCCTGGATTCGTATGTTCTTGAAGGCCGAGATCAGCTCCCGGGCGTCGAGGCCGAGGTATTCCGCGTAGTTGCGGAGGAACCCGATCACGTAGGGATCCCCGGGGAACACGGTGAAATTCTCCTCTTCCAGGGCGGAGAGGAACCGTTTGGCGATATTGGTGTCGTCGCTCACGCGATCCAGGTCCAGGCCGTTTCGTTCCCGGGCCGCCTTCAATTGCTCGCCGATCGCTATCATCGCATTCTTCCTGGTTTTTCAGTTTTCCGTTTTGAAGAGGAAATTGTTGTACACGTTCGCCGAGGCCGGGGAATCGTAAACGAACCGGGTCTCCGGGATGCCCTGGTTCGTCCGGATGTCCGAGAAGTCGAAGGTGAAGGACTCGTTGGAGACGGTTACGCCGGAGATCCTGCGGATCGTCCGGGTGTCGGGCCGGATGGAGAGCACGATGGTCCGGAATCCCTCCGCCACGGTCCGACGATTGAGAAGCAGTTTCACGACCATTTCCGGGCTTCCGTCCTCCAGGGGGACCGGGTTCGGGCTCTGCTCGTAGGCGACGGTATAGTTCCTGCGAAGGGTCCGAAGGCCGTCCGCGGTGGCCAGTCCCGCGCCCCCGGAACCGCTGGAGGAAACCGACTGGGACAGGACGGCCCGGTATTCCGGGACGTAGACCACCAGGTTCTCCCCGTTGAAGCAGATCACCTGGTCCGCGGGCTGGGTGAAGTCGATGCGAAGGAGGCCGGGGGCCTTGTACCAGACCGTGCCCAGCATGGTCGTCTTCTGGGTGCGGATCGAGATCCGGGCCTCGTAATCCGAGATCTCCGCGTATCGCTCGGAGACCCCGGAGAAGAATTGTTCCGCGGTGACGATATCCTGGGCCCAGGACGCGGCGGCCAGGAGGACGGCCATCGAGATGGAAAGGATGCTGCGCTTCACGGGACGATCCTGCAGGAAGATTTCCGGCGTCGGAACCGAAGGGACGCCGTCTGGATATAGTATCCCGGGGGTATGAAAATGACAAGGCTCGCGGGGACGGACCGGGGGCGGTCCCGGGGGGCGCCGGGCTCCTAGCCGGCGCCCCGGCCCTTCCTCCGTCCCAGGCTCTCGAGCACGAGGTGGCGGAGCCGGTCGTCCGAGAGCTTCAGGAAGGTGTTGCAGTCCGGGCAGGTGAAACGCAGGTCCTCCAGGTGGTCCTTCCGGCATCCTACGCAGTAGACCTTCCCGCAGGAGGGGCAGGCCCCGGCGGGGGATTCGTCCGGGGGCTGGGCCCGGATGGCCTTCCCGGCCCCGGCGGGGGGATCCTTCGGGGCCCGCCATTCCCGGCCGCAGGAGGCGCACTCGTAGCGCACGGTCACCGCGTCCCGGAGACTCTCCCGGGCCCGGGCGCCCCGGTCCGGGTCCGCCCGTTCGAGTTCCCGGGCGGTCTCCTCCGCCTCCCCGAGGGCGCCCCGGTACAGGCGGTGCCGGAAGAGGCGCTCCAGGAGGTCCGGGTCCCCCGGAAAGAGCTCCAGGCCGGCCCTCCAGGCGGTTTCCGCCCGGTACCGGTCGCCGTACCGGGAGGCCAGGTCCCCGGTCAGCAGGTAGGCCCGCCTCGAGGGCGACCGGAGGAGGGCGCGTCGGAGCTGCTCCTCCGCGTCGGAGTACCGGTCCAGCTCCAGGCAGCAGGCCGCGTAGTTCACCCGGTATTCGGACTCCGCTTCCGGGGATGCCGACCCCGCGTGGCGTACCGCCCGCTCGTACTCCGCCGCGGCCTCCTCCAGCCGTCCCCGTCGGGCCAGGAGGTTGCCCGCCTGGTTCCGGGCCGCCGGAGACTCCGGGAAGGCCGCCAGGATCTCCTGGGCTTCCCCGGGCTCCCCCGAGGCGTCCAGGGCTTCCGAGAGGTTGACCGCGGGCTCGACCTGGTCCGGGAGGCGTTCCCGGGCGGCCCGGAAGTATCCGACCGCTTCCCTCCGGTCTCCCCGTTTTTCCGCCAGGAGGCCCCCCAGGTTCAGGATCCAGCCGTCCTCGGGGGCCAGGTCCCGGGCGCGCTTCCAGGGATCCTCGGCGGCCTCGGAATTCCCGGAGAGGAATAGGGCCTCCGCGAGGCGGAACCAGTAGAGGGGGAAGCCCGATTCCAAGGCGCAGGCCTTTTTCAGATATTCCACCGCCTCCGCGCGGTCCCCCCGCTCCGAGAGGAGGAGCCCCAGGAGATAGAGGACCGCGGAGTCCCCGGTGCCCTTGGCGGCCAGGCGGCGGAAGATGCGCTCCGCCTCGGCCTTCCGTCCATCCCGGTAGAGGAGCTTGCCCGCAAGGGCGGCGGTGGAGTCCGCCCGGGGCCGGAGCGCCTTGAGCCGACCGAGGCATTCCTCCAGGTCCGGCTCGGATTCCTGGGCCAGGAAGCCCCGGGCGGCCCGCTCGTAGGCCTCCGCGGCCTCGTCTCCCCGCCGGGCCTGGTCCCAGCTCCGGGCCTCGTTCAGGGCGAAGATGGGCATCTCCGGCTCCCCTCGCGCGGCCCGGCCGTAGGCCCCCGCGGCCTTCTCCCAATCCCCCAGGTTCCAGTACGCGTGCCCCAGGAGGCCCGAGAGCCGGGGGCTGTCGGAGAGGTCCCGCCCGGCCAGCTCGTCCCGCAATTCCAGGTACCGGCCCCGGAGGTAAAGGAGGTTGGCCAGTTCCTCCCGGGCCAGTCGGATCCTCTCCTCCGGGGCGTCCCCGGAGGCCTCGAGGCAGGCCCGGAGGGCGGGCTCCGCGTCCTCGAGGAGACCCAGGCGCAGGGAGCACTCGGCCCGGAGGAAGAGCTCATCCCCGTCCAGGGGGCGGGATTTCTCGGCCTTCCGGAGCTGGACCAGGGCCGCGACGTCCTGGCCTCCGGCGGCCAGGCTGCGGGCCAACCGGACCCGCTGATCGGGATCCGCCCTCTCCAGCCGGGACCAGCGAAGGCGCCAGGCATCCACCTCCAGGGGGCGGGTCTCCAGGAGGACGTACCGCAGGACGCAGGCCGCCTCGTCGGACTCGTCGTAGTTCTGGGCCGCGAAGGCCAGACGGCCCTGGCGCACGGTCTCGTCCTCGCACTCCGCGGTCCACCGGTCGTCCACCGCGGCCACGAGGAGGGACCCGGTCAACACGATCTTCAGGTTGAAGGACGGACCGACGGGACCGGGGGTCTCGGTCCAGGGAACCACCGCATGGGGCTTGCCGTTGAAGACCGCGTCCACCCGCAGGAAGCCCCGGTTCGAGACCAGGACGTACAGGAAGTCCCGGTCCCCCTCGGCGCGCAGGAGGAAACCGGCGGCCCGGTGGCCTCCAGCACCCGGAAACTCGATCTCCGCCTCCAGGGCCAGGTCCTCGTGCCGGGGTTCCGGGGCGTCGGCCCAGGCGAAGAGGTTCCTCCGGAGCAGGGTCAGCTCGAAGCCCCCCTCCCGGCGGTAAGCGCCCCGGTACCGCTCCTCGGAAACCGGACGGAATCGGCCGTCCCCGGGCTTGTCGAGTTCCGAAGTCCACAGCTCCTCCGGGATCAGCCGGGATTCCGGCTCCGGCGCCCTGCGAAACATCCTCTTCAGGAACTCGAACATTCCCCGCTCCCTCCCGATTCCCCGAATTCGTCCTTCGCCGGGGCCATACTAGCCGGATTCCGTCCGCCCGGCAAGCTCCGGGTCCCCCGGCGGGATATACTGAAGGCTGGAATGAATCCGACATGGGGGCGATGGTGAAGCGAACGGCGATACTTATCCTCGCGGCGGCGGTCCTGGCCTCGTGCTCCCGGGGCGCCGGTCCCGCCCCGGCCCCCGGCTCGTCCTCCGGATCCGGTCCGGCCGCCCCCCTTCCCGAAGTCTCCCCGGTTTCGGGGCCCGTGTTCCCCGAGGACGGACAGGCCGAGGTGGTCCGGATCGGGGGCGGGGTCGAGATCCTTCGGAGCGGGTCGTCCCTTCCCGCGGTACCCGGCGCCCTCCTGGCCCTGGGAGACCGGATCCGAACCGGGGCGGAGGGTTCCGTGGAGATACGCCTCACCGGCCTCGCGTCCTTCCTCCTTCCGCCGGACTCGGAGGCGGAGATCCGGGCCGCCCGCCTCTTCCCCGGCGCCGCCCACGCGGAGGTCTTCGTGGCCGCGGGCTCCGTCCTCTTCGACGTCCGGACCCTGTCGGGCCGGGAGTCCTTCCTGGTCTCCACGGACCGGAGTCTCTCCGGGGTGCGGGGCACCCGGTTCCGGGTGTCCGCGGGGGAGGTCTCCGGCACGGCGGTCCGGGAGGGCCGGGTGGCCGTCCTGCCCGCGGGACCGGTTCTCAAGCGGTTGGCCGAGGCGGCCCGCACCGACGGGACGGCCCGGGCCGCCCTGCGGACCCTGGTCTCCCTGGCCCCCGTGGCGGATCCGGGGCGGGAGATCCGGGTGGACGGGGCCGCCCGGGACCGGGCGGAGGCGGCCTACCGGGGTATCGAGACGGCCCTGGCCGTCCTTCCCCCGGTCCCCCTCCCCCCGGACTTCCCCGGGGATCCTTGGTTCTCCGGGGATCTTCCGGACCTGCCGGAGCCGGACGGTCGAGCCCGGGAAGCCCTGGCCCGGGCCCGGGCCTCCGCGGCCGCCGCGCGTTCCGCGCTCCCGGTGCCCGTCACCGCGGGTCCGGAGACCCTGAGGGGCTTCGAGCGGTTCCGGGACCTCCGTTCCGGACCCTCCTTTCGAGGCGTCCCGGTCCCGGGGCCCGTCGTCCGGACGGTCCATGCCGCGGAGTCGGGGCGGACGAAGGTCGCCGCCCGAGCCCTGGCGGGATCCCTGGTCCGGTCCCCGGACTCGGGGCTCCTGTTCGCGGCGGACGAATCGGGGGGCCTCTTCGCCCTGGGCCCGGACGGGGAGATCCGGTGGAGCCTCCGGGCGGGGGATCCCGGCCAGCCCCGGGGCTACCCGGTAACCTTCAAGGACGCGGTCTATTCCGCGGGAACCGGGGACATCCTGGCCGTGGACGGGATCACAGGCACCGTGCTGGCCCGGAGGACCTTGGATCCGGGCACCGATCCGGGGACCCGACCCGTGCCCTTCCCGGATTCCCTGCTCCTGCCGGTTTCCGGGGGAATCGAGGTCCTGGATCCCCGGACCCTGAAGACGAAGACCACGATACCCCTGGCCGCCGGGCCCGGCACCCTGCCGGTCCAGCGGGACTCCTTCGCCCTGGTGGTGGACCGCGAGGGGACCCTCCTCGTGGTGGATCCCGTGTCCGGCACGATCCAGGCCCGGACCTCCACGGGGTCCCGAGGGTATACGGCCGTATCCCCCCGGATCCTGGAGGAAAAGGCCTGCTTCGCGGACCGTACGGGCCTGGTGGTGATGGTGGACCTGGAGAGGATGGCGGTACTCTGGGAACGGCGCACGGGGGTGCCGGTGCTCACGGACCTGGAGATCGCCCGGGAGGGGGTCCTGGTCTACGGCGGGGGAACCCTCTTCGGGTACCGGTTGGACGGGGAGCCCCTCATGCCCCCCGTCCCGGGGGTGAGCGCCCCGCCCCTCTTGTCCCGGGGGGTGGTGTACTACGGGACCGAGAAGGGGGAGATCGTGGCGGCCCAGGCGTCCCCCTGGCGGATCCGCGGGGCGGTTCCCCTGGGGGACGTCGCCAGCGTCCGTCCCCTCCTGGTGGGGGAAACCCTCTACGTGGGCACCCGGGGCGGCCAGCTCGTCCGGATCGACGTGGCCAAGCTGCCGCTCTAGGCGGCGGCCGCCGGAACGGCGGACCGCCCCCTGGACGAAGGCTAGCCCGTGCGGGCCGCGGACTCCAGTTCCAGGGTCCGGGTTACGGAGTCGCAGATTTCCGGCGGACCGAAGTACTGGATGGCCCCGGGGAAGCGGTACGCCGTACGGACGGCCCAGTCCTCCCGCTCCGCCGCGAAGGCCCGGAAGGGGGCCCCGTCCAGCTCGACCAGGGCCTTTCGGATGACCGGCTTCCGGGAGCCGTGGCGGCGCTCCAGGTTCATCATCCCGGTCAGGGGCGCGCCCCCGGCCGTCCAGTCCTCGGCCTTGGCGGTGAGATTCCTCACCGAGGAGATGTAGCCCGTCAGCCCCGAGGCGATCAGGGCGAAGGCCGTGTAACCCAGGGAGTAGCAGTAGTCCGCGTCGAAGTTGGACGGGAAGGCGCAGCGGCCCTCGTACCCGAAGAAATGGTTCTGGGAGCTGAACTTGCCCTTGTAGGTACCCGCAGCCTTCCGCTCCGCCAGCCTCGATTCGACCAGGGCGATCAGCAGTTTCTCCGTCTCGATCCGGGAGACCTGGACGTTGCCGTGGGGGTCCCGGTCCATGATCAGCTGGAGCTTGATGTCCGCCGGAAGGCTGCGGTAGAGGGAGGCGGAATCCGGGGACAGGCGGGCGGCCACGAACTCGATCCGGGCGCCGGCGTCCCGAAGGGCTCCGTAGGCCTCGGCCTCGGCGGCCAGGAGGTCGTTCAGCTGGGAGATCAGGGCCTTGAACTCGGGGATGAACTCCACGAGTCCCTCCGGCACCAGGACCACGCCGAAGTTCTCCCCCTTCTCCGCCCGGGCCGAGACGGCGTCGCAGATGTAGTCGGTGATCCGGGCCAGGGTCCATCCCCGGGCCTCGACCTCCTCGGACACCAGGGCGATGTTGGGCCGGCACTGGAGGGCGCACTCCAATGCTATATGGCTGGCGGACCTACCCATGAGCTTGATGAAGTGCCAGTACTTGCGGGCGCTGGCGGCGTCCCGCTCGATGTTCCCGATCAGCTCGGAGTAGGTCTTCACGGCGGTGTCGAACCCGAAGCTGGTCTCGATGTACTCGTTCTTGAGGTCCCCGTCGATGGTCTTGGGGACCCCGATGACCGATACGGCCTGTCCCCGGCCCGCGAAGAATTCGGCCAGAAGGGCGGCGTTCGTGTTGGAGTCGTCCCCTCCGACCACGACGACCGCGTCCAGGCCCCGGGCGCGCACGGCCGCCGCGGCCTTCTCGAACTGCTCGGGGGTCTCGATCTTGTCCCGCCCGGAGCCGATGATGTCGAAGCCCCCGGTGTTCCGGTACCGGTCCATGAGGTCCCCGGTGATTTCCACGGCACGGTCGTTCACCAGCCCCCCGGGACCTCCGGCGAAGCCGATCAGACGGGATTCGGGGTTGCCCTTCCTCAGTCCGTCGAAGAGTCCGGCGATGACGTTGTGGCCCCCCGGGGCCTGCCCTCCGGACAGGATGACGCCGACCGTCAGCTTTCGTTTCATGCCGGTATTGGAGCCCTCGACGAACCGGGCGACGGGCTTGCCGAAGGTCTTGGGGAAGAGTTCCCGGATCCCTTCGGGGTCCGGGGCCGCCCCGGCGGGCCCCTCGAGATGGAGGGAGATCCGATCGACGTCGCCGCGCAGGATCGCGGGGAGTTTCGGCTTGTATTGGTAGCGGACGTTCTGGAGGGGGGATTCATCCATGGGGGGACTCCTTCCGTCGAGCGTTTGTGTCCGCCCGGCGGTCCTCGGAGGGTCCCGGGCGGTTTTTCGCGTCGAGTGTAGCGCAAGCGGCCGGGATAGGGAAGGCGTTCTACCTAGGAGGGGGAGGCGTCCTTGGAGAGTTCCCGGATCTCCTCCGGGGTCATGGGACGGAGGATGCGGACGCCCGTTTCCGCCGTGCGGGCGATCAGGTCCTTCCCGTCGGGGGTGCGCATCCCCACCATCTGGACGATCGGGAACCGGGGATTCTCCGGGTTCACGTCCACGACCTGGGCGGGCTTTCCGTTCGTCAAAAGGACGTAGGACCCGATGGGGTAGATCGAGAGGGAATAGACCAGGGCCCGGATGACGGTGTCGTCGTAGCGCTTCCCTTCGTTCTTAAGGAGGTCCACCATCCCGGAGTAACCGGTCTTGGCCTCCTTGAAAGGCCGACTGGCGGTCACGGCGTCGAAGGAGCAGGCCACGGCGATGATCCGGGAATAGAGGGAGATCTTGTCCCCCGCGAGGCCCCGGGGATACCCGGTTCCGTTCATCCTCTCGTGATGCTCCAGGGCCGCCAGGCTGATGGCCAGGGGAACCTGCTTATCCTTGAGCACGTTGTATCCCAGGATGGGGTGGGCGGTGATGGACTTGCGTTCCTGCGGGCTCAGCTGTCGGCTGGCCATGTAGAGCTGGGGCGGCAGCCGGACCATCCCGATCTCGTGGAGGAGGGCGGCGGTTCCCAGCTCGATCAGCCGGTGGTTCGGAAGCTTCAGCGCGGAACCCACCACGATGGAGAGCACCGTCGTCCGGGTCGAGTGGGACACCAGGTAATTGGGGTGGGGTTGGACCAGGGACTGCACCCGGAGGATGAATCGGCGGTTCTCCGCGATGAGCTCGCAGAGGGCCTTGATCCGGACGGAGATCTCCGCCAGGACGAGTTCGCTCTTCGTGACGTACCGGTCATAGACGGACTCCACGAAGGCGGCGAACTGCTCGTAGAAGGCCCGGACCCGTTCCAGCCGCTCTCCGTCCCCGGCGTTGACCGCCACGACAGGGTTCCCGTTCTCCGCGGAGGTCGCCCCCTCCTCGTCCGCGTCCGGGATGATCTGCTGGGGGACCCCCTCGGAGTATACCTTCCGGTATCCCCACTCGATCAGGTGCTTGATGAGGGTCTGGGAGACCGGGGTTTCCGTTGAGAGCAGGATGTAGTCCTGGTCCAGGAGGACCGGCTTGGAAAAATATGTGTCCTGCACCAGGTCCTTGACGGGTATCTCGTTCATGTTCCCCATTGACCCCCCGAATCCTTCATACTAGACTACCGTCGAGGTTTCCGGCAAGGTTGAATCAACCCTCGTTTCCAGGATAGCGCATCCCGCATACCTTTCGGAGTGTCCCCGCATGAAGTTTAAGACAATTTTTTTCCTTTTCAACGCCGTGGTGGCGTTCTCCTTCCTGTTCATCTTCCTGTTTCCCCTCTTCATCCTGGGAGGGGAGTACGCCGCGGGTTTCTGGAAGGCCAACTGGTTCCTGGGAGTCTTCTTCCTCGTCATCCTGGGGGTCCTGAACGGCTTCTTCCTGTCGAATTGGAAGCTTTTCCAGCTCGTGGAACGCGAGGACTGGTCCGCCCTGACGACCTGGCTGGAGGACCGGATGTTCAAGAAGGGCTCCCTCCGGGGCCAGTACGTCCGGCTCTACGTGAACTCGGCCATGCTGCGTTCCGACCTGGCGGCCATCGACCGGCTGGAAGCCCTGCTCCGGGAACGGAAACCGGCCCTCCTACGGCGTCTGGCGGTACTGTTCGGTGTCGGCTACCTCCTCCGGAACGAGGCGGAATCCTCCCTGGCCTTCTTCGAGCCCTTCCTGGAGTCCCCGGAGGTCGAAGCCCGGGGATGGCTCTGGCTGGACTACGCCTTCTGCCTCATTCTCCGGAACCGGGCTCCCGAGTCCCTGCCGTGGCTCCGGCGGGCCTCGGCACGGAAGGATCCCGTCCTTACCCTCCTGGCCGCCTACCTGACGGCGAACATCGCGGCCCCGGCCCTGGCCTCCGAACCGGACCGGACCGCGGCCCGGTCCGCCGCGGAGGAAATCCGGGACGGCCTGCGGAAGCGGTTCGATCCGGAGCGCTGGAGCCGGGAGGTCGAGAAGGCCAAGAACGACGTCCACGTCGTGATCCTTTCCCGGCTCCTCGACGATTCCGGGCGCTGGCTTTTCGACCGCCCGGCCGCCCGGGATCCGGACTCCCCGGCCCCCGCCCGGGACGCCCGAGCCTAGAGGCCGGAACCCGGCCCCCGGAATCCGGAATCCGGCTTCCCGACGGTCCCGGGGGACGGTAAGGATTCCCCTCCTCCCCGCCGAGAATATAAGTCGGATGAGACCCAGACGATCCTTCCTCTCCCTTCCCCTCCTCCTTCTTTCCGCGGCGGTCGCGCGCCCGGAATCCCTGGTCCATGTCGTCCAGAAGGGCCAGACGATCTACGGCATCGCGAGGACCTACGCGGTACCCTACGAGTCCATCCTGGCGGCCAACGGGATCGAGGACCCCCGGAAGATCCTCCCCGGGACCCGTCTGGTCATCCCCTCCTCCCACAAGGTGGCCAAGGGGGAGACCCTGTACGGCATCGCCCGGTCCTACGGCATCCCCCTGGAGGACCTGCTGCGGGTCAACAAGCTGTCCTCGGGTTCGGTGATCAAGCCCGGGGAGGTCCTGGTGATCCCCGGCGCCGGAAAGGCGTCGGGTTCCGCCTCCGCCTCTCCCGGATCCTCCGGTTCGACGCCGGGCGCTCCCGGGACGTCCGGAAGCGCCGGTTCCAAGCCGGTCGTCCCGCCGGTCGCGGAGACCCCGGTCAAGCCGGTTCCGCCCCCCTCGGTTCCCCCCGCCCGGCCTCCCGCCGGGGGGGCCTGGCCTTCCCCGGGGGACGCGGTCTACCTGGACGGAAAGCTCTTCGGGGTGGGAATCCGGTCCGAGGAGAACGCCCCGATCCGGGCGGTCCGATCCGGGACGGTCATCTCCGCGGGGCCCTTCCGGGGATACGGCCGGGTCGCCTTCGTCCAGGCCAAGGACGGGCTCGTGTACGTGTACGGGGGCGCCCAGACCCTGGCCGTGCGGATCGGGGAGTCCGTGCGGTCCGGCACCGAGATCGGGCGGGCCGGGGTGGACCTCAAGGAGGGACGGCCCATCGTGTACTTCCTGGTCTTCAAGCAAGGAAACCCCCTGGATCCCGCCAAGGTTCCCCGGGAGTGAACCGAAAAATCCGAAACCAGGAATAAAAATTGATAAAATGTAAATTCGAGGTAAAATATAGCTTGTTTTTTTTGTCGGATGCGGTATATTCAAGCACGCTCTAGAGGGCCAAGCCAATTGGCCGTCCTCCGGGGTTGAAATCCGGAAGGGAGCCAACATGAGTGAAAGCGCCTTCCCGACTCGAACCGTACCCAAGAAGAAAAAAGCGACACCCGCCTTCATCCTGAAAAAACACAAGAAGCCGAAACACCCCAAGGAAACGGATCCCCTGGCCCTCTACCTCAAGCAGATCTCGAGGTACCCCCTTCTCACCGCGGAGGAGGAATTGGCCCTGGGCGAGCGGATCGTCCGATGCCGATCGGCGGTGCAACGGATCGACGAGGAATCCCGGGAAGGGCATGTCCCCGCCGCCCGCGTCGCGGAGCGGCTCGATTCGGACCGGGAACTGGTGCACTGCAAGAACCGGATGATCTCCTCGAACCTCCGGCTGGTCGTCTCCATCGCGAAGAACTACCAGCACCGGGGGCTTTCCCTCCTCGACCTGATCGACGAGGGCAACATCGGTCTCATCGAGGCCGTCGAGCGGTTCGACTATACCCGAGGTTGCCGGTTCTCCACGTACGGCACCTGGTGGATCCGGCAGGCCATCATCAAGAGCCTGGCCGACAAGGGGCGGGTCATCCGCATCCCCATCCACATGCTCAATACCATAAAGAAATGCTATTTCGTGGCCAAGCAGCTGACCCAGGAGCTCGGCCGGGATCCGAATCCCGAGGAGCTCGGGGAGAAGCTCGGCATGGACTCCCGCAAGGTCAAGGAGATCATGAAGCTCTCCCAGGAGACCGCCTCCCTGGACACCACGGTGGACGAGGACAACGTCACCCACCTATCCGACCTCATCAAGGACGAGACGGCGGTCGAACCCTTCGAGGAAGTCTTCTCCATGACCCTCCAGGACACCCTGGGCAGCGTCCTCAAGAACCTGAACCAACGGGAGATGACCATCATCACCCTCCGGTACGGGCTCAACGGGGAGGGCCCCCGCACCCTGGAGGAGACCGGAAAGATCCTGGGCATCACCCGGGAACGGGTCCGCCAGATCCAGGAGAAGGCCATCCAGAAGCTCAAGGAGCTCCAGCAGCTCTCGGAGTACCAGGAAACCGCGGACCGCTAGCCGAGGTCGGGACTCAGGATTCGGGAGGGCATCCGGAGGACGGATGCCCTTTGCTTTCCTCCATCGTCCCGATCACGGCGCGCCGTCCGGATCCCGGGTCCCGTCGTCCGGATCCGACTACTTCAATTTCCCCGCAAGGTCCGCGAATCCCCGTTTCGAAGCCACCTCCGCCGCGGTATCCCCCGCGGAATTCCGGGCGCCCCGGTCGGCACCCAGGCTCAACAGGAATTCTGCCGCCTTCGCGTCGCCGGCCTGGGCCGCGTAGTGCAGGGGCCGGTTCCCCAGGAGGTCCCGGGCGTTGACGTTGGACGCCGATACCAGGGCGTCCAGGGCTTCCGGGCCCGCGGCGAGGGCCAGGGAGAGGGGGGAGTTGCCGTCCCGGTCCCGGGCGAAGATGTCCGCCCCGCCCGCGACCAGGCGGCGGACGATCTCCGTGTAGCCCTGGGACACCGCCGCGTGGAGGGCGGTGGCGCCGGCCCGGTCCCGGTCCCCGGTCCGGGCCCCCGCGGCCAGGGCGATGTCCACGAAGCCCGCGGAGGGCTTCGCCTCCAGGATGACCCGCAGGACGGACCGTCCGTCGGAGTCCACGGATCGCACCGCGTCCCCGCTCAGGAGGGCCTTGAGCACTTCGGAACCCCGGCCCAGGGCCAGGGTGAGGGGGGTCTCGCCGGCGAAGTTGCGGGCGTGGATGTCCGCCCCCCGGGCTATCAGGGCCGGTATGACGTCGACCCGGTCCGCGGCCACGGCCTCGTGGAGGGCGGTGGAGCCCCCGTCTCCGCGGGCGTTCGGCGCGGCCCCGGCGGCCAGGAGCAGCTGGACCGTGGCCAGGTCCCCGTTCGCCGCCGCGTCGTGCAGGGGCGTGCGGCCGGCGTCGTTGCGGGCCGCCGGATCGGCCTTCCGGTCCAGGAGCCAGCGAACGGCGGACGCGTCCTGCCTTCGGACCGCCTCGAACACCGGGGAAGCCCCCGCGAAGTCCCGGGCGTCGATATCCGCCCCGGCCAGGACCAGGGCGTCCATGCTTTTCCGGGCGTTCCAGTACACCGCCTGGTGCAGGGGGGTGGCGCCCGTCAGATCCCGGGCGGACAGGTCCGCGCCCGCCGCCACGAGGGCCCGGACACAGTCCGGGGAGTCCTTGCGGACCGCCTGGTGCAGGGGAGTCTGGCCGTCCGCGTTGCGGGCTTCCGGGGAAGCCCCGACGGAGACCAGGAACGCGACGGCCGGGGCGAGTCCCTCGGAGGCCGCGTAGTGGAGGGGAGTGTTCCCCGCCCCGTCCCGGGCCGCCAGGACGGCCTCCGTGAAGAACCAGCGCTTGGGATTGGACGGGGAGGCCAGGGCGAGTCCCAGGGGGGTCTCGCCCTTCACGTTGGCCGCGAAGATGTCGACCTTCGCGGCCAGGAGGGTCCGGGCGGAGTCCGCCTGGTCGGTCCGGACGGCGATGTGCAGGGGGGTGTCCCCGGCGTTGTTCCGGGTGGTCGGATCGACGCCCCGCTCCATCATCAGGGCCAGGGTTTCCGGGATGGCCCGCAGGGTCACCGCGGCGTGCAAAAGGCCGTTCCCGGAGTCGTCCCGGGTCCTCGCCGTCCCCGGGATGAGGAGGGGATCCACCGCCTCGGGCCCGATGGCGACGGCCGCGGACAGGGGCGTCAGGCCGGTGCTGTTGCGGGCGAAGACGTTGGCCCCCTTCTCCACCAGGAGGCGGCTCCAGTCGGGGCGCATCTTGCGGACCGCCAGGGCCAGGGGCGTGTCGCCCTCGGCGTTCGCGGAATCCACGAAGGCCCCGGCGTCCAGGAAGAGGGGGGCGGTGTCCGTCCCGTAACCCAGTTGGACCGCGACGTGGAGGGGGGTGTTCCCGCTCCGGTCCTTCAGGGAGGGATCCGCCTTGTACCGGATGAGGAGCTCGACCCCCTCCTTCCGGCTCGATTCGGGGAGGGCGATGTGGAGGGCCGTGTTCCCGAACCCGTCCCGGGCGTTGGGGTTGGCCCCCCGGGCCAGGAGGAGCTCCGCGATGTCGTAGCGGCCCGCCCGGACCGCCTCGTGGAGGCTGGTGGCCCCGGCGGCGTTCTTGAGGTCCACGGGCACGTTCTCGTCCAGGAAGTACTCCACGAAGCCCCGGAGGTTGTTCCGGACCGCCCGATGCAGGACCGAATCCCCCTCGGAGAACCGGGGGCGGGCCCAGTCCCCGGACCGGGCCGCCAGGATGAACCAGTCGAAGTCGCCGAATCCCGGGACCGCGCCCCGAAGGACCAGGAGGCGGGAGATCTGGGCGCTTTCCTTGCGGGAGGGATGCAACAGGGCGCAGTCCAGGGCTGTGCGGCCCGCGTTATCCCGGACGGAGAGGTCCGGGGAGAGGGTGAGCAGGTAGGTCACCGCGGGGAGAAGGAGGCGGTCCGCCGCGGCGTGAAGGGCGGTCCGGCCGTCGGGCCCCCGGCGGTTGACGTTGTCCGCCTTTACGACCGCGGTCAGGGGATCCGCGCCCTTGGCCAGGGCGTCGTCCAGGGGGGTGACCCCGGAGGCGTCCGCGGCGAAGAGGTCCGCTCCCCGGGCCGCGAGGAGTTCGGCGGTCCGGAGGGAACCGGCTTCCAGGGCCCGCTTCAGGGGGGTCTTGCCCGCCGAGTCCCGGGGATCGATCTCGGCCCCCTGGTCCAGCAGGAGGACCGCCATCTCGGGCTCCGGCCTCGCCGCGGCCGCGTGGAGGGGATAGTCCCCGTTCGCGCCGGGCTTGTTGACCAGTTCCCGACCCCGTCCCAGGTCCCGGATGGCCGCCAGGTCCCCGGACCTCGCCAGGGACGTGACGTCGGGCTCCACGGGTTCGACGGGCGCCGTCTCCTCCGGGGGAGGAGGGGAGGAAACGCAGGCGGACAGGGCCGCCCAGGCAAGGAGGATCCCGATAGCCCGGGACATACGTTTTTTCATCGCCACCCCCAGGTCCCGGGGCGCCGGATCGAGGCCGGAAGGCCCGCGCCGCCGGGTACGTTCATCTGGATAGGATAGTACCGCACCCGGGGCGAATCGTCGACGGGTTTGCCGCGCCGGCCGCCGTTTTTGGCCGACCCGGGCGGGAGCCTCCGTCCGAACCCGGAACCGGTTGCCGCCCCGCATCCCCTTTGGTACCTTGTATCTCAAGCCCATCCATCCGGAGGATCCCGTGAAGATCGGTTTCTGCCTTCCCCTCAACCAGCATTGGAAATCCAACATCGAGCGCCTGGCCCGGGGCTTTCCGGACGTCGAGTTCGTCGCGGATCCCGACCGTTCTCTCGCGGAATTCGACAGTCTGGACGCCGTCGTTTCCAACCCGGTTCCCCGGGAGAAATTCGAGGCCGCCCGGAACCTGAAAGCCCTCTTCGTGCCCTTCGTGGGGATCAACCACCTGCCCGCGGACCTCCTACTGGACCGGGGGGTGGAGGTGTTCAACTGCCACGGGAACGCCTTCAGCGTGGCGGAGCGCGCCCTGGCCATGACCCTGGCCGCCTACGGGCGGATCATCGAGTTCCACAACGACCTCCGGAAGGGGACGTGGCACGGCTTCTGGGTGGGCAAGGGGCACGAGGACTTCTGGCACTCCCTCCAAGGCAAGCCCTGCGCGGTCCTGGGCACTGGGGCCATCGGCCGGGCCCTGGCCCGGCTCCTCTCGGCCTTCGACTGCCCCGTCACGGGCTACCGACGCAAGACCGACGCCGAAGCGCCCCCGCACTTCGACCGGGTCGTCCACGACCTGGAGGAGGCGATCCGGGACGCCGAGGTCGTCTTCGTGGCCCTGCCCCTGACGGCGGAGACCGAGGGGCTCCTCTCCCGGCGGATCCTGGGGTCCATGAAGGGGAAGTTCCTGGTGAACGTGGGACGGGGGGGCATCGTGGACGAGGAAGGGCTCTACCGGGCCCTGGCGGACGGGATCCTGGCCGGGGCCGCCATCGACACCTGGTACACCTACCCCGCCAAGGGCGAGACCGTCGGAGCCCCTTCCCGCTTCCCGATCCACGAGCTTCCGAACGTGGTCCTTTCCCCCCACGTGGCCGGATCCACCTGGGAGGCGGTGGCGAACAACGCCGTCCAGACCGTCGACAACGTGGCCGAGTGGCTGCGGACGGGAAGCTGCGGGTCGAAGGTGGACTTGCGGGCGAGTTACTGAACGGTAAACTGTGGACGGTGGTCGGTGAATCGTGGGCCGGCGTCCGGATAGCTCACCGAATCAGCGGTCGAGGCGGCCGGAATCGGTCAACCCTTCCGTTCACTGTCCACCGTCCACCGGCTACCGGCTACCAAACCTCCGCCCTCGCCTCAATCAAAAGGTCCGGGTAGGCCCGGTAGGCGTTCATCGCGTCGTACAGGAGCCCGAAGGGTACGGAGTCCCGGTCGAAGGCCAGGAAGGGCAGGGCGTCGAACACCCTCTCCCAGCCCCGGGCGGGATCGGCGTCCAGGACGAAGATCGTCTCCAGGTCCTGGGCCTCCCGGAGGGCCGCCAGGGCCAGGGAGGGCTTGCGGGTGGCGAAGAATACCCGGGTCTGGAAGGACCGCTGGGGATCCAGGGAGTAGATGCGGGAGAGCTCGTACCAGTGGTCCGGCTCGATGAAGGCGTCCGCGATCCTCCTCTGGATGTCCTCTCCGGGTATTTTCTTGTCCGAGTACAGGACGATCTGGTAGAGCCCGTAGGGATTCTCCTTCCGGAGTTCCCGGGCGGCTCGGGCGAGCCGTAGGATCCCCTCCTCGTCGTCCCCGGAAAGGAGGATGGAGAGGGAACTGCCCAGGGTCTCCGGGTTGACCAGGAGGCCGTCGAGGCTCCCGGGCTTCCGGAGGTCCGCGAAGGCCCGGAAGCCCCGGATCGTCTCCTCGAATACGGGGGCCACCGGGGGTGCCAGGGATACGTCGAAGCTCTCCTCGAAGGCCGCGGCGGCGTCGGCGATCCCGTCCTCGTCGATCCAGTCCGTCTCCATGACGTAGTACGGCGGGCGGCGGAGGTACTCCTTGATCCCCATCTCCTCCGCCCGGTCCCGGATGCGGGTGCCCGGCAGGACCGCCAGGGGCGACACCAGGGCATCCTGCCCCAGGCCGGCCATCCCCAGGAAATCGAAGGAATCGATGACCGCGTCGTAGTCGTCGAAGGGCAGGCCCAGCAGGAGGGAAGGCCGCACGCGGATACCCAGGGCGGTAAGGATGCCGCATCCCCGCTCGAACTCCTCCCGGTTCCAGGAGGAGGCGAGGGCGGCCAGGGCCGCGGGGTTCGTCGAGAGGGGGCCGGTGCGGACGGTTTCCACCGCGGCGTCCGCCATGAGCCCCGCCAGATCCTCGGTGACGACGGAGGGGTCCAGCTCCAGCTCGACGGGCACCCCCGCGTCGTTGGCCCCCGCGGCCTCCCGGAAGAACTTGGGCAGGTCCGGACGCAGGGAGAGGGCCCGGTCCTGGAACCGTATCTCCGGGGCGCCCCGCTTGGAGGCCAGGCGGACGATCCGGGCAGCCTGGTCCTCGGGCCGGAAGCGCAGCGCGCCCTCGGACTGGGGACCCTCCGGGCAGGGGGCCGGACAGCCCCGCACGGTTTCCAGGAACACGGGACGGTCGGTGTCCACCGCCAGGGTGCCCGCCAGGTAGGGGTCCGGCCAGGCGGAGATATCCCGGGCCGGTTCCGCGAGGTAATGGGGACGGACGGAGCCGGCGCCGAGATCCGCCAGGAAGGCGCAGAAGGCCTCCTCGGCCTCCCCCTCCAGGATCGAGTCGAAGGTGGAGGCCCGGAAGATCGGCATGTCCCGGCGGGCTTCCGGCCCCTGGGCCGCCAGGATGGTCCGGGGGGACCGCGCGCGAAGCCGCTGGGCGATCCAGGCGCTCCGGTCCAGGTTGTGGGGCTCCAGCTCGAACAGG
>CALMRC010000109.1 GCA_937873275.1 uncultured Spirochaetota bacterium | reverse complement strand
CGAAGCGGAAGAGGGTCTTCAGGACCAGGGCCTGTCGGGGACCCGAGGCGAGGTAACGACGGAGGATGGCGGCGTCCAGGGTGCCCGCGTAGATCTTGGGGGGCCGGTAGGTTACGACGTCCCCCAGCAACTCCGCGAGGGTTCCCACGCAGGCGCCGATGATGATGTTGCCGATCTCCAGGACCGTCTCCCGCTCCAGGGCGTCCAGGGACACCCCCTCGGGGGGGTCGGTGCGGCTGAGCAGGGCCACCAGGCGCCGCCCCTCCTCCTCCGGGAGGAGGAGAAAGCTGGAACCCTCGAAGCGGCCGAAGAAGAACTGTTCGACAAGGCTGAAGGCCGCGGCGTCCCCGGCCTCGGCTCGGATGTAGCCGGCCAACCCGTCGGACCGTACGAAATCCACCTGGGGCACCGAGAGGACCACGGCCACGTCGATGACCTCCGAGAGGGAGGCCGCGGCCCGGCCGAAACTGATGTTCATGAGTTCCCGGAGGGCGTCGAGTTCCAGGGACCCGAATCCCTCGGGATTCACGTCGGCCCCGCCGCACGGGAAAGGGCCGCCAGCACGGCCTCCCGCTCCGCGGGCTTGCGGAGGACCTCGAAAGCCCCCGCGGAAAGGGCGTCCTCGACGGAGCGCCTCTGGACGTCCGCGGTGACGACCAGGACGGGCAGGCCGGGGCGGCGCCGTCTCAGCTCCCGGAGGGTCTCGAGCCCTCCCAGGCCGGGCATGGTCAGATCGAGGAGGACCGCCGCCGGCTCGAGGCCCCCGTCGATCCGCTCCAGGGCTTCCTCCCCGCTCGCGCTCTCGGCTACCCCGAACCCGGAATCCTTGAGGATGTTCTTCATGCCCAGCCGGGCGACCAGGGAGTCGTCGACCACGAGGACGATCCGTTCCATACGGCGAAGTATAGAAGGCCCGCGAGGGGTCCGCAACCCGGGCGGTCCGGAATCGGGACGGTCCTTCCGGGTCCCTTACCGCTCCACCCGGCGGACCATCAGGGCCTGGGACCCGTCCGGCCGGGACTGCTGCCAGGTCGCGAGGAAGGCGTCCGGGGCGGCCAGGACGTCCACGTAGCGCAGGCAGCCCGTGCCGTCGGGGCTCGTGAACTCGGGAAAGATCTCCGAGATCCGGACGAAGGTCCGGGGATCGTCGTCCGTGAACCGGCCAAGACCCCCGAGTTCCTCGCAGGAATAGCCCCGGGGCCGCTTGACCGAGGTCGCGTGCTCGTCCAGGTTGCGCAGGCACTCCCCTCCGTCGTAGAACGCCAGTCCGATGCCCGCCGGCCAGTCCGAGGCGGGGGTTTCCGCCCCCGGGGGCGGCTCCGGCAGGGGCAGGACGCAGGTCCCCCGGGTGATGGCCACGTCCCAGGCGGGTCCCCGGGGCCAGGCGTCGAAGACCGGCGGCCCCTCGACCCGGCCGTCCGGACCCACCGGGACATACCCGGTGTTGCTGGAGGACCAGTTGAAGGAGTGATGGCAGAAGAAGAGGTAGTGCCCGCCCCCGGGGCGCTCGGCCAGGAAGGGATCCTTCACCTGGAGGGTCGCCGGGTCGCCGCTCGACAGGATCGTGCGGGGCCGCGCCCCGGCCAGGCCCTCCGGGGTCGGGGCGGTCAGCCGCTCGATGGTCCAGATCCCGGTGCCCGGCTTCCGGAAGGCCTCGACGGGCGCGGGGTACGGAACGCGCTTTTCCGAGGAAACGTAGAGATCCACCCGATCCGGGGAGAACCGGAGGGCGGAGCCCTCGATGGACAGGACTTCCGAACCGTCCGGGGACACCGCGGCCTTGTCGAAGGAGAGGACTTTCTCCCAGGAGCGGCCGCCGTCCGACGAGGCGAAGACCGCGAGCTCCCGGCCCCGGTCCCCCAGATCCAGGCCCGTCCGGGAATCCCCGGCGCTGCGGTACCGGCCGCAGAGATAGAGGCGTCCGTCGGGACCCGCGGCCATGTTGCCGCCCCCGAACCAGTAGCCCCGCACCGGCCTCTCCGGGGCCACCGCCACCCGGGCCGCGGCGGGATCCACCAGGCGGTGCGCGAACGAGCGAAGGTCGGATACGACACGGGGATCAACGGGACGGGTCATGGGCGTCTCCTCGACGGCGGGGCGTTTCTGGATCGGGCCCCGGGACCGGCGGCCGCGGCGGCCTCCCGGCCGCTCGCCGACCACTATAGAGGTCCGCCCGTGGCTCTGTAAACGGCTGAGGCGATCGTCCCCCTCCTCGTCCGGGATTTCCTTTGCGGGAACCTGCCAGCGGCCACGAGACTTGACGGCCGGGCCCCCTGGTCTGAGAATCGGTAGTATGACGAAGAACGAAGGGCTTCCCCCCGTACGGCTCTGGTTCCGGGAGTCCGGGGGAGCCTGGTACGGAATCGCCGAGAACGGGGGTCGGCTCGCGGCCGCGTCGTCGGGCCGGACCAAGGAAGAGGCGAAGCGGATCCTGGCCTCCTGCCTTCCGGAGGGCGCGCCCCGGGCCGACGGCGTCGGCCCGTCGGACTTCGCGGACGACGCGGCCCGGAGGCTCGCCGCCCTCGAAGCCGGAGGGGAGCCGTACGGGGGATTCGAGCTTTCCCCGGAGTACTACCCGGAACCGGCCGCCTCGGTCTACCGCCTGGCTTCGGCCCTGCCCCCGGGGTACGCGGCCTCCTACGGGGCCCTCGCCCGGGCCTCGGGCACGATCGCCCGGGAGGTCGGACGCCTCATGGCGGGCAATCCCCTCTACCCCATGGTGCCCTGCCACCGGGTGGTCGGTTCGGACTACGCCCTGGTCGGGTACCGGGGGGCCACCTCGGGACCGGACCTCCGGGACAAGCTCGAGCGCCTGCGATCCGAGGCCCGGGGCTTCCGGGAGGAGGTCGAGCTTCCGGGGACCGGCGGCCTCCGTGTCTTCCCGGTGGAATGGGTCCTGGCCAAGGCGGACCGGGAAGGGGACGGCGGAGGCCAGCCGGAGCTCTGGTGAGGGCGGAGACGGCCCGGATCTAGACCCCGTATCCCCGCTCGATCGTCCGGATCATGTCCAGGAGGAGGGCGTTGACCGGGGCGGCAACGCCGGTCTCCCGGCCGAGACGCACGACGGTCCCCGCGAACAGCTCCACCTCGGTCTTCCGTCGGGCCTCGACGTCCTGGAGCATCGAGGACTTGCCCTCCGGGGAGAGGCCGTCCAGGGTGCGGTCCCAGGTCCCGATGTCCTCTTCCGTGAGTCCCGTGCCCAGGGCCTTGGAGATCGCGATGAGCTCCCCCATGGCGGCCAGCATGACCCGCCGGGCCTCGGGGAAGCGCTGGAAGGAGGAGTAGGGAGCCCGTAGGATCGCGGAGGCGGGGTTCATGCCCACGTTGACCATCAGCTTGAACCACATCGCGTGGACCATGTCCTCGGGAACCTTGTATCGGACGCCGGTGCGGTCGAAGAACGCCGAGATCCGGGACACCCGGCCGCTCCACGCCCCCGGCGGATTCCGGTCCTCCCCGAAGTGGACGGTCCCGCCGACGGTGAAGGTCGTGGCGTTGCCGTCCCGGACCGCGTCGATGGCCAGGATCATGGCGTCCAGGACCCGGTCCTCCCCGAAGGCGGCCCGGAGGTCCCTCTCGCTGTCGATCCCGTTCAGGAGGGAGAGCACGAGGGTCCCCGGCCCGACGCAGAGGGCCGCGTCCCGGATCGCGGCGGCCAGCTGATGGTTCTTCACGCAGAACAGGACCAGGCCGGGCTCGTCCCCGGGCGCCGGAGCCCGGCGCGCCGGGAGGACCGGCAGGTCCAGACGCTCCCCGTTGACTAATAAGCCGTCCCGGGCCAGGGCCTCGGCCCTCCGTCCGTCCGCGAGAAGGCGGACCGCGCCGGGCCGGCTCTTGTGGATCGTGGCCGCCACCGCGGAGCCGATGGCCCCGGCCCCCACGACGAGCGCGTATCGGATTTCGTCCACGGCGATTCCTCCCACCGGATTGTCCTGGAGGGGATCGGCGATCCTCAGCCTCTCCCCGAGTCCAGGATACCCGCCAGCCCGTCCAGGATCAAGGAGAGGCCGAACTCGAAATCCGCGTCCTCGTCGTAGCCGTGCGCAACGGTCCACTCGATCATGCGGGCGAGGTGGGGATAGGATTCCGTCGGCACGGATTCCCGCATCGCCCCGGCCCGGTCCTCGGCCCGTTCATGCTCTCCCGAGGCCATGTTGAGCCTCTGGAGCGCGAATCCATAGATCCAGCAATCCAGGATCGAGATGGCCCGACCGGCCCGCTCCAGCGGGAACCCCGCGCCCGTCAGGGCTCCGACCATGGCGTCGAAATACCGCAGGCGCCCGGGGCCGGAGCTCACCCGGGAATCCATGAGGGCGATCGCCCAGGGATGGCGGGCGAAGGCCCGCCGCGCGGAGACGGCCCGCTCCCGCATGGCCGTGCGCCAGTCCGTGCCGGGATCGGGAATGGAGATCTCCCGGACGACCAGCTCCAGGATCCCGTCCAGGAGATCGCCCTTGTTCGAAACGTGGTTGTACAGGGACATGGCCTCCACTCCGAGGCGAGAACCCAACTGGCGCATGGACAAGGACTCGACCCCGACCTCGTCCGCCATCTCCATCGCGGCGTGAAGCACGCGCTCCCGGGTCAGCGAGGTCCGCTCGGGCGCAGCCGTCTTTTTCATCCGCTCCTCCCCGCGCCGATTCTATTCCGTCCCTGGCCGGAGGGACTACCCACTTGACAAACTTACGATGTAAGTACTATTACTTACATCGTAAGTTTGACCTACAGGCTAAGACCTGTCAAGGGAGACCGCCGGGCGGGGCAATAGTCCGCCCGGCGAGCCGTCCCGCTATCCGTCCATGCAAAGGAGTATCGGATGCGCAATCTTCAGAAAGCCGGCGGGATCGCCGCGCTCGTCGCCGCGGGAACCTACCTGTTCGCCCTGGGGTTGGCCGCCATCGTCCTCGGCCCCATGGCCGATCCGGGCCTGGCATACCGGGACTACATGTCATTCCTGGGAACCCACAAGAGCCTGGTCTTCGTCTGGCACGCCGTGATGTACCTGGTCAACGGGATCTGCCTGGTCGTCCTGGTTCCTGCCCTGTACGAGCGCCTCAAGCCCGCCGCGCCCCGGCTGGCCCGGATCGCCGCGTCCTTCGGCTTCCTCTGGACGGGCTTCGTCTTCCTGAGCGGGGTCATCACGAACCAGGGTACCGAGGCCCTGCTCGCCCTCCACGGGAGGGATCCGGCCGCTGCCGAGGCTCTAAAGACCGCCCTGGATACCGTCACCCTGGGGATCGATTCCTCGGACCGGCTCCTCGGAAGCCTCTGGGTGGGACTGTCGA
This sequence comes from uncultured Spirochaetota bacterium, assembly GCA_937873275.1. Taxonomy (GTDB): domain Bacteria; phylum Spirochaetota; class Spirochaetia; order Treponematales; family UBA12059; genus JAAYUR01. The sequence continues at coordinate 8,644 of CALMRC010000109.1, read as the reverse complement.
GCCTGGCCGCCGTCAAGGGCGAGGCCTTTCCCCGGCCCCTCGCGATCTTCGGGATGCTGATCGGCGCGGCCGGCCTGGTCGGGACCGCGATACCCGCCGCGGTGGCCGTCGCCTACGCCTTCGGGGTCGGCGCGATCTTCTGGTGGGCGGGCGTAGGCATACGCATGCTCCGGACACGGCCCTGACAAGCCTGGGAACCATAGTAACAACAGGATTAACAAGATTAAGGCAGGATCAACAAGATGCAATTTGGAATCTGGTTATTCTGAACATCTCATCCTGTTAATCCTGTCCCTATCTTGTTCATCTTGTCGGATCGATGGTTCTCGGTCCTTCTTCTCCGTGCCCTCCGTGTACTCCGTGGTGAGTCCGGAAAGGGTCACGAAATCGGCCGCTTATCCTTTCACCGCCCCCATGGTCAGGCCCTTCACCACGTACTTCTGGAAGATCATGGTGAGGAGGATCGCCGGGGCCATGATGGCCACCGCCGCGGCCATGACGGCGCCCCAGTCCACCTCGGCGTAGGACACGAAGTTGTACACCGCGATGGGCAGGGTCTTCGTCTTCTCCATGCTGAGGACCTGGGAGAACATGAAGTTGTTCCAGGAAAAGATGAAGGACAGGGTAATGGCCGTCACGATACCCGGGGAGGACACGGGCAGGATGATGGACAGGAAGGCCCGCTGGCGGGTCGCGCCGTCCACCATCGCGGACTCCTCCATCTCGATGGGGATGGTCTCGAAGTAGCTCGACATGATCCACACCACGATGGGAAGGGCGATGAGCATGTGGGAGAGGATGAGGGCCGTGTAGCTGTCCATGAGCTTGAGCCGGGAAAAGATGATGTACCAGGGCATCAGGAACGAGATCCCCGGCATCAGCCGGGCCACGAGGATCAGCACGGAGAGCCGCTTCTGACGGAACCGGGCTATGGAGTACGCCGCGGGCAGACCGAGGAGGAGGGAGAAGGCGACCGAGGTCACCCCCACGATCGAGGAATTGACGAAGTATTTCAGGAAGTTCTGCTCCTGGAAGACCTTCCGGTAGTTCTCCAGGATCGGGCTGAAGAGGATCCGGGGAGGCCAGGCGATGATGTCCACCTGGGTCTTGAAGGAGGAGGCCAGCATCCAGACGAAGGGGAAGAGTACGGGGCCGGCGATCAGGACGAGGATCAGGGCGAATCCCAATTTCCGGAGCGGATGCGGTTTCACGGCGGCCCCCTACAGCTCGAAGCGGCGCCGGAGCCGCATGATCAGGGCGCTCAGGGTGAGCACCAGGAGGAAGAGGAAGACCAGGATCACCGAGGACTGGCCCATCCGGAAATACTCGAAACTGTACTTGAAGGCCATGACGTTGAGGGTCTCCGAGGTGTAGCCCGGGCCGCCGCCGGTCATGGCGTAGATGATGTCGAAGGTCTTGAGGGCGTCGATGGCCCGTAGGATCATGGCGGTCAGGAGGGTCGGGGCGATCATGGGCAGGGTGATCCGGAAGAAGATCTGGAGCCCCGTGGCCCCGTCCACCCGGGCGGACTCGTAGGGCTCCGGGGAGAGCCCCGCCAGGCCCGCCAGGACGATGAGCGTGATCATGGGGGTCCACTGCCAGATGTCCACCAGGGCCAGGGCGGGGATGACCGATGCCGCCCCGGAGACCCAGGCCTGTCGGGGCAGGCCGAAGAGGGACAGGACGTAGTTGGCCAGGCCGATGGTGGGATCGTAGAAGAGGTTCCACACGATGCCGATGGCCACCGGGGTGGCCACCAGGGGCAAAAGGAGGATCAGCTTCATGAACCCCTTGCCCCGGAACTTCCGGTTCAGGAGCAAGGCCAACCCCAAACCCAGGAGGGTCTCCGCCGTCAGGGCCAGGGCGGTGAAGGAGAAGGTCCGGCCCAGGGCGGCCAGGAACCTCGGCTCCCGCAGGACCCGGAGGTAGGAGCGGAATCCCACCAGGGCGAACGGCATCCCGGAGGTCAGGTTCCAGTTGCTGAAGGACAGGAACAGGGTATAGAGGACCGGGAAGACCATCATCACCAGGACGAAGGCCACCGCGGGCAGAGGGAAGAATACGTTGAGGTGATGTTCCAGGATTCCGCTCTTCCGCATGTCCCCTCCGGCAAATTTAAATAACAATGCACCATAGAGGCACAGAGTCACAGAGCCGCGCAAGGCTGTCCTCAGGACAGCCTTGCGGCAACGAAGCCCTTCGGGCTTCGTCGATTGGCCCGTCCGGGGTTTTCGCCGAAGCTCGCTTCGGCGCCGTCCGTCCGGCTCAGACCGGACGGACGCGAACTCTGTGGCTCTGTGGTTATGTCTTTTTAATCAATATACTCCGAACTCGCCGGTGTCCTCGAGGAGCTCGTTCACGGCCCGGACCTTGTCCTTGGCCAGGGTCTCGAGCTTCGTGGAGGCTCCCGCGGTGTTGATGGACTCGATGATGACCTCGCCGATCAGGTCCCGGGCGTTCCCCACCGCGCTCATGTAGGGCCGGTCGTAGGGGAACCCGTTCTTGGCCGCGAAGGACCGGGAGGCAACGAGCTCGGCATTGGCCTTGGCCAGGGCCTCGGGATCCGCCCACGCGGAGTTGCGGGCCATGGTGATGTTCGAGATGAGGCCCTTCTTCGCGAGCTCCTTGCTGGTCGCCCACTTGATGAAGTCCATGGCCAGGGCCTTGTTCTTGGACTGGCGGGCCACGGCCATGCCCCAGGACACGACGATGAAGGGATTCGAGGCCTTGGGCCCCGCGGGGAGGTTCGCGATACCCACGTCCGCGGCCGCGACCTGGCTCTTGGCCGGATCGACGATCTGGCCGTAGAACACGGAGGCGTCGGTCCACATGGCCACCTTGCCGGCCTGGAAGAGCGGCATGATGTTTTCCCAGGACATGGAGGTCACGCCCGTGGGGCCGTAGTTGGCCAGCATCTTCCCGTAGAACCGGATGGCGTCCAGGGCCTGCTTGCTGTCGAACACCGCCTTGCCCTTGTCCAGGTAGCGTCCGCCGTAGTTGTAGATGTAGCTGGACAGCTGGGTCACGGCGGCGGCGCCCTTGCCGCGGGAGGCGAAGCCCGCCACGTCCGCGGTCTTGAGGGCCTTGGCGGCCTTCTCGAGGTCGTCGAAGGTCTTGGGCACGGCCAGGCCGGCCTTCTTGAAGAGGTCCTTCCGGTAGTAGAGGACCTGCCACTCCGTCACGAGGGGGACGAGGTAGGGCTTGGCCCCGAACCGGGCGATGCCCATGGCGCTCTCGGGATAGTCCGAGAAGTCGTACCCGGCCAGAGGCTCGTACCAGCCGTTCTTGTAGAACATCTTCCCCTCCTGGAGCGGGCGCGTCATGAACACGTCCACGGTGGAGGAGTTGGTGGCGAACTCGGTGGTGAGCTTGGTGGTGAGCTGGCTTTCCTGCAGGCTCTCCACGTTCACCTTGACCCCGGTGGCCGCCTCGTACTCGGGGATGGCCGCCTTGAGCAGCTCGCCATAGGGGTGGTTGGCCAGGAGCACGCGGACTTCCTTGGCCTGGGCCGAGACCATCCCGACCAGGATGACGGCCAGTAAAATCGTGAGCAGTTTCCTCATTGGACCCTCCTAGGTTTCGATCGAAAGCGAAATGCGATTCAAACGAATTATCAGGCCGACTTTCGGGAAGGTCAAGCGAAAAATAGAAATATTTTTTTATTGTAAGAATTTTTTTTTCACCGTATACTGGGAGTGGTACCACCATGCGCGACACAAGCTGCCTGTACGCGATCCATGAACGACTCTCCTCCCTGAGCGAGAAGGAGCGCAAGGTCGCGGACTTCATCCTCGCCTCGCCCCAGGACGCGGTGCATCCCAGCATCGACTCCCTCGCCGAACGGATCGGCGTCTCCGAGTCGACCCTGTTCCGCTTCGTCCGCAAGCTCGGGTACGAAGGCTATCAACAGTTCCGCATCGCCCTGGCCACGGAGACCGTGGAGCCCGAGGCCCGGTACTACGACGCCCCCGTGGACTCCGAATCCGGCGAGTCCGTGGTTACGGTCGTCTTCAGGACGGCCATCGGCGCCCTCGAGCGGACGATGAGGGGGCTGGACCCGAAGGCTATGGAGAAAGCCGCGGACCTGCTGACCGGCGCCCGCTGCGTCCTCTTCCTGGGCCTCGGGGGTTCGGCGATCGTCGCCAAGGACGCCTACCACAAGATAATGCGGGCGGGCATCCACTGCGCGGCTCCCGAGGACTTCCACATGCAGCTCATGGCGGCCTCCCAGGCGGGATCCGGCGACGTCGCCCTGCTCGTTTCCCACACGGGGGCGAACAAGGATGCCCTGGCGATCGCGGACGTCCTCCGGAGCCGCGGCTCCGCCGTCATCGCCCTTAGCTCCTATCCCCGCACGCCCCTCTCCAAGATGGCCGACGTCCTCCTGCTCTCCGCCGCGCCGTCCTCCCCGTATTCCATCGAGGCCTTCTCCGCGCGCCTGGCGCAGCTCGCGATCGTGGACGCGCTCTACGTCGAGGTCATGCAGCGCCGGGGCGAGGAGGGTTCCCGTGCCCTGGGAGACATGAGATCCGCGATCGCGAAGCGCAGGACCTGAACGATCCCGCGCACGGAAATCCCCGGTCCGCCGAAGGGAGGTCTCGATGGACGAAGGGATCGCTTTCTGGTCTGCTTGGCGTTGATCGGCATCGTTCCGCGGGAGGTTGTTCATGAAAGCCCTGATCCTGGAAGAGTACAAGCGGTTCGCCTACCGGGACGTCCCGGACCCCGAACTCCGGGAGCCCCGGGACGTGATCGTACGGGTGAAGGCCGCGGCCATCTGCGGCTCCGACGTCCACGGCATGGACGGGTCCACGGGCCGGCGCAGGCCCCCGGTCATCATGGGCCACGAAGCCGCGGGGGAGATCGTCCGGACCGGGGCCGAGGTGCGGCGCTTCAAGCCCGGGGACCGCGTCACCTTCGATTCCACCGAGTACTGCGGAGAATGCTGGCACTGCCGTCGGGGGGAGCCGAACCTCTGCGACGACCGCCGGGTCCTGGGGGTTTCCTGCGAGGAGTACCGCCGGGACGGGGCCTTCGCGGAGTACGTGGTCGTGCCGGAGCGGATCCTCTACCCCCTGCCGGAAGGCCTCTCCTTCGTCCGCGCTTCCCTGACGGAGCCCCTGGCCGTGGCCGCCCACGCGGCCTGCCTTTCCCCCCCGGCGCCCGGGGAATCCGTCGCGGTGGTGGGCGCGGGCCTCATCGGTCTCCTGTTGATCCAGGTTCTCCGGGCCTCCACCTCCGGGCCGATCTTCGCCCTGGATACGGACCCCGCGCGCCGCGACCAGGCCCGGAAGCTGGGGGCGGACCATGCCCTGGACCCCGCGGATCCGGGGGTCCTGGAGGAGCTCCGGTCCCGGACCGGGGGACGGGGCGTCGACCGGGCCTGGGAGGCCGTGGGGGTCACCCCCGCCGTGGCCTCCGCGGTGGACAGCCTGCGGAAGGGGGGCGTCCTGACCCTGATCGGCAACGCCAGCCCCCGGATCGACCTGGCTCTCCAGAAGGTCGTCACCCGCCAGCTCACCCTCCGGGGAAGCTGCGCCATCGCCGGGGAATACCCCCTGGCCCTGGACCTCATGGCCCGGGGCGTCGTGGACGTGGACGCCCTGGTCTCCGCCGTCGCCCCCCTCTCCGAGGGGGCGGCCTGGTTCGACCGCCTCTACGCCCGGGAACCCGGTCTCCTCAAGGTAGTCCTGGAGCCGGGACGCTAGGAGTATCCATTGGAAGAGCTGCGCTTCGCCCTCTACGGGTACGGGAAGGTGGCCGAGCTCCACGCCAAGGCCCTGGCCTCCCTGGCGGGGACCGCCCGGCTGGTGTCCGTGATCGGGCGGGACAAGGCCAAGAGGGAGGCCTTCGCCGCGCGCTGGGGGGTCTCCGCCCGGGCCTCGGCCGCGGAGGCGGCCGACCTCGACCGCGCCGAGGCTGTCCTGGTGACGACACCCCACCCCCTCCACGCGGCCCATTCGACGGAGTCCAGCGCGGCGGGGCTCCACGTCCTGGTGGAGAAACCCATGGCCCTGACCGTGGCGGACTGCGACGCCATGATCGCCGCGGCGGATTCCGCGGGCCGGGCCCTAGGGGTCGTGAGCCAGCGCCGCTGGTATCCCGCGGTCCGCAGGATCCGGAAGGCCCTGGATTCGGGCCGCCTGGGGGCCCCCGCCCTGGGCCAGGTGGTCATGCTGGGCTGGCGGGACGAGGCCTACTACCGTTCGGATCCCTGGCGGGGCTCCTGGGCCGGCGAGGGCGGAGGGGTCCTGGTGAACCAGGCGCCCCACCAGCTGGACCTGCTCTCCTGGTTCCTGGGACCCGTGGTCGAGGTGTCCGCCTACTGGGCCAACCTCAACCACCCCTACATCGAAGTGGAGGACACGGCGGTGGCGGCCCTCCGCTTCCCCGGAGGAGCCCTGGGCTCCATCCTGGTCTCGAACTCACAAAAGCCCGGAATCTACGCCAAGGTCCACGTCCACGGCACGAGCGGGGCTTCCGCGGGGGTACAGACCGACGGGGGAGCCATGTTCATCGCCGGCATGAGCGGCGTCCTGGAGCCCCCGGTCAACGACATCTGGACCGTACCGGGGGAGGAGGGAAAGCTGGCCCTGTGGAAGGCCGAGGACGAGGCGTTCTTCAAGGCCGTGGACGCCACCTGGTGGTTCTTCGCCCGCCAGGTCGAGGACTTCGCGGCCGCCGTCCGGGAGGGCCGCCCGCCCGCGGTATCGGGGGGGGACGGACGCCAGACGATCCGCCTGATGGAGGGGATTTACCAGTCGGGTCGAGCGGGCGTACCCGTGCGGCCGGCGCCGTAAGTCGTCCGTCCGTTCGACCGGCGCGGGTCAACCGGCCGAGCGCCCCGTCTCGAGCACCACGAGATGCTGGAAGTGGTCCACCACCTCGTAGCGCTCCACCTCGATTCGTATCAGCGCCGTGTCCGGGGCGTCCGCGAACTCCGAGAGCTCCGGATACTTGGCCAGGTAGAGCCCGCGGTACGCCCCCCGGTCCGGCCCCGAAAGTTCCCGGGCCGTGCCCGAGACCTCGACTCCGGTGACCAGCATCAGGTCGTCCATGCGGTCCCGCCGGTCGTCGGCGAACAGGGACACCTCGGGCCGCTCGCGCAGGTACCGGTACTTGCGGGTGCTCCGGGGAGTCGCGAAGACCAGGCCGCCCAGGTCGTCTACGGATACGAAGGAAACGATGGAAAGGTGGGGCCGTCCGCCCTCCCCCCGGGTGGCAAGGACGCCGAAGAGCTGGCGCGCCAGGAGGCGCTTGACCGAAATCCGCAGATCCTCTTCCGTCATCGCACCTCCCACAGGCGCAGTCGCCGCGCGGTTCGCCGAACCCGCAGATTCGGCGTGGTATTCGCGCGGTTCGGTGGACCTTCAGGTCCACTGGACCGCTTGCATTGCTCGTGTGAATCTCGGGCGGTTCGCTGAACCTCTGGTTCAGCAAACCTCGAAACCAATCCCCGGACCGCTATCAGCGGTCCGGGGATTGGTTAGACTTCGTAGGTTCCCGCCGCCACCTTGCCGCCCGTGCCCGTCCAGTCCGTGTGGAAGAACTTGCCTCGGCTCTGGTCCACCCGCTCGTAGGAGTGGGCGCCGAAGTAGTCCCGCTGGGCCTGGAGGAGGTTGGCCGGGAGCCGCTCGGAGCGGTACCCGTCGTAGAAGCAGAGGGCCGTGGTCAGGGCCGGGACGGGGATGCCCGCCTCGACGGCCTTGGCCACCACCCGGCGCCAGGATCCCTGGCAGCGCTCGATGACCGTCCGGAAGTAGGGATCCAAGAGGAGGTTCCTCAGTTCCGGGTTCCGGTCGAAGGCCTCCTTGATCTTCCCCAGGAAGACGCTGCGGATGATGCAGCCCCCCCGCCACATGAGGGCGATGCCGCCGTAGTTGAGGTTCCAGCCCTCCTCCTTGGCGGCCTCCCGCATGAGCATGTAGCCCTGGGCGTAGCTGACGATCTTGGAGGCCAGGAGGGCCTGCCGGAGGTCCTCCAGGAAGGCCTTGGCGTCGGGGACCGAGATCTTCCCGGAGCCCGGACCCGCGAGGACCTTGGCCGCCTCCGTCCGCTCGTCCTTCATGGCCGAGAGGCACCGGGCGTAGACCGCCTCCCCGATCAGGGTGACCGGGACGCCCAGCTCCAGGGAGCTGATGCCGGTCCACTTGCCCGTGCCCTTCTGCCCCGCGGTGTCCAGAATCTTCTCCACCAGGGGGGAGCCGTCGGAATCCTTGAAGGCCAGGATGTCCCGGGTGATCTCGATCAGGTACGAGTCGAGCTCGCCTTTGTTCCATTCCGCGAAGACCTCGTGCATCCGTGCGGCATCCATGCCCAGGCCCTGCTTCATGACGTGGTAGGCCTCGCAGATCAGCTGCATGTCCCCGTACTCGATCCCGTTGTGGACCATCTTCACGAAGTGCCCGGCCCCCTCCTGGCCGACCCAGTCGCAGCAGGGCTGGCCGTCCGCGGTCTTGGCCGCGATGGCCTGGAGGATGTCCTTGACCAGGGGCCAGGCCTCGGGGTTGCCCCCGGGCATGATGGAGGGACCGTGCCGGGCCCCCTCCTCGCCGCCGGAAACCCCGGTGCCGACGAAGCGGATGCCCTTCTCCGCCAGGTAGCGGGTGCGGCGGGTGGAGTCCGGGAAGTGGGAGTTGCCGCC
>CALMRC010000108.1 GCA_937873275.1 uncultured Spirochaetota bacterium | reverse complement strand
AGCCCGGGGTCCCATCCGGGACATCTGCTCCATGATCGAGAAGCTCCGGTCCGAGGCCGGCAAGCCCAAGCTGCCCCTCTCCCCCCTGACCGTCCAGCTCGAGCGGAAGGACGAGATCGCCGCCCTGGCCCGGGAGAAGCTCTCCAAGGCCCTCTTCACGAAGGTGAAGCAGGAGCGCGGCGCCGCCGTCTCCGCGGCGATCAAGGAGACCCTGGCCGCCTTCCCGAAGGTTTCCGAGGACGACGTCCAGAAGAAGCTCTTCAACGCCCTCATGGAGGACCTCCAGTACGAGATTCTCCGCTCCGGGATCCTGGATCGGGGAGTCCGGGTGGACGGCCGCGGGCTGGAGGACATCCGGCCCATCACCTGCGAGATCGACATCCTGCCCCGGACCCACGGCTCCGCCCTCTTCACTCGGGGCGAGACCCAGGCCCTCGCGGTCACTACCCTGGGAACCGTCTTCGACGAGCAGATCCTGGACGACATCGAGGGGGACCGGCGGGACCGCTTCATGCTCCACTACAACTTCCCGCCCTTCTCGGTCGGGGAAGTGGGCCGGCTCGGAACGGGCCGCCGGGAGATCGGGCACGGCAACCTGGCCCGACGCTCCCTGGAGAAGGTCCTGCCGTCCAAGGACAAGTTCCCCTACACGGTCCGCGTGGTCTCCGAGATCCTGGAGTCCAACGGCTCCTCCTCGATGGCCTCGGTGTGCGGCGGCTCCCTGTCCATGATGGCCGCCGGCGTGCCCCTCAAGAAGCCCGTGGCGGGTATCGCCATGGGGCTCATCACCGAGGGCGACCGGTTCGCGGTGCTTTCCGACATCCTGGGCGACGAGGACCACCTGGGCGACATGGACTTCAAGGTGGCCGGCACGGAGAACGGGATCACGGGCTTCCAGATGGACATCAAGATCTCCGGGGTTTCCACGGAAATCCTGACCAAGGCTCTGGACCAGGCTCGGCGGGGGAGGATCCACATCCTGGGCATCATGAACCAGGCCCTGCCCGCCCCGGCGTCGGACATCTCCGAGTACGCCCCCAAGATCGTCTCCCTCCACGTCAACCCCGAGAAGATCGGCGCCATCATCGGCCCCGGAGGCAAGAACATCAAGGCCCTCTGCGAGCAGTATTCCGTGGAGATCAACATCGAGGACGACGGCTCTTGCACGGTGTACGGCAAGCAGCAGAAGAATGCCTACGAGGCCCGGGACGCCATCCTCGCCATCGTCGAGGATCCCGTGGTGGGACGGATCTACCACGGCACGGTCAAGAAGATCATGGATTTCGGCGCCTTCATCGAGATCATGCCCGGGAAGGAAGGGCTCTGCCACATCTCGCGCCTGGCCCGGCACCGGGTCAACGCGGTCACGGACGTGCTCAAGGAAGGGCAGAAGGTGGACGTGAAGCTCCTGGAGGTGGATAAGATGGGACGTCTGAACCTGTCCTACGTCGACGCCCTCGAGGAATCCGGCGCCGCCCCGAAACCCGAACAGCCTCAGAGGCCGTAAGGCCCCGGAGACGGACGGACGGCCGGCGGCCAACGGGGCGCCGGCCGTTTCTTTCCCGGCAGATCGAGGTCGTCCATGGATATCCTGCAGTCCCGGAGGCCGAGCGGAGCCGCGGCCGTGCTGGAGCCGGTTCCCTCGTCCCATTCCGTCACGGTCGGATTCTGGTTTCCCCTGGGCTCCGGCTCCGAGTCGGATTCCCAGAGGGGATACACTCACTTCGTCGAGCACATGCTCTTCAAGGGCACCGAATCCCGGGATGCCCGGACCCTCGCGCGCCAGGCCGAACGGGCGGGCGGATTTCTCAACGCCTTCACCGAGAAGAACACCCTCTGTGTCCACTGCACCCTGCCGGCGGACCGCTGGATGGAGGCCGTGGAGCTCCTGGCGGACATGGTCTTCCGGTCCGTCTTCGACAAGGCCGAATTCCTACGGGAGAAGGACGTCATCCATTCCGAGGTCCTCGCTGCCCGGGACGACCCCGAGGAGGACTCGGGGGACGAGTTCCACGCCCGGATCTGGGAGGGTCATCCCCTCGCCCGACGCGTGGCGGGGGAGCCGGAGGATGTCGAGGCGGTCGACCGGGAGGGCCTGTTCCGGTTCTACCGGGACTACCTGGTTCCCTCCAACCTGACCGTCGCCGCGGCGGGCAATTTCGACCCCCTTCGGTTCGAGTCGGTCCTGGACAAGTCCCTCGAGGGGTTGCCGGGAGGGGCGGAGATCCCGTCCTCCGGCCGTCCCGCGTACCGCCCCGGAGTGTGGGCCCGATCCGCGTCGTCCAGCCAGGTCTACCTGGTCGCCGGCGCGGAACTTCCCCCGGAGCTCTCCCGGGACGAACTGGCGGCCTTGGACGCCCTCTCCTGCGGATTCGGGGAATCCTCGAGCTCCCGGCTCTTCCAGAACATCCGGGAAGCCCGGGGGCTCTGCTATTCCATCGGATCCTCCTACGCGAGCGCCCGGGAATACGGCATGTTCTACGTCACCGCCACGTCGTCGGTCTCCAATTTTCCCCGGCTTTGGGATATGATACGGAAGGAGCTGGACCTCCTCCGGGACCGGGGTCTCTCGGGGGAGGAAGTCGCCGAGGCCGCGGCCCACATCCACGGCCAGGATACGGTGGCCGCGGACGATACGGAAACCCGGATGCGGACCCTGGCCCGGCAATGGTTGCGATTCGGACGGGCGGAGCCCTACGAGGCGTTCTCGGATCGGATCCTCCGGGTGGACCTCGGAGAGGTCCTGGCGGCCCGGGACCTGGTATTCCGCGGTCCCTGGAGCGTCCTCGCCTACGGCCGGACGGGGAAGAGAGTCGCGTCGGCCCTGGGTCTGCCCCGGGACGGAGGATGAAGGATGGAGACCGTTTCCGTTCCCATGACCGCGGAGCCGGGAGCCCGGCCCCCGGAATACAAATCCGAGGGAGCCGCCGGGGCCGACCTCCGCGCCCATCTTCCGGGTCCTCTGGTGCTCGAGCCCGGAGGACGGACCGCGGTTCCCACGGGGCTCCGGATGGAGCTGCCGGACGGCTGGGAAGCCCAGGTTCGGCCCCGGTCGGGGCTGGCCCTGGAGCACGGGATTACCTGCCTCAACTCCCCGGGCACCATCGATTCCGATTACCGCGGGGAGATACGGGTGATCCTGGCCAACCTGGGCGCCGAGCCCTTCACCGTCCATCCCGGGGACCGCATCGCCCAGCTGGTCGTGGCTCCCGTAGGAAGGGCTTCCTTCGTTCCCGCCCCGGGGCTCTCCGAAAGCGGCCGGGGCGGCGGGGGCTTCGGCTCCACCGGCCGGGCGTGAGGCGGGCGTGAGGACCCGGAGCGCGGCCCGGTACGCCACGGTCTGGCGATACATCCTGGGGGAATTCCTCATCGCCTTCGCGGCGTCCTTCGCGTTCTTCTTCGTGGTGTTCTTCGCAAACCAGATGCTCCTGATGGCGGAGGACATCCTGGCCAAGCGGGCTCCCGTCTGGGACGTGGTGCGTCTCGTGGTCTACGCCACCCCCGCCGTCCTGGCCCTCGCCTTTCCCTTCGCCTCCCTGACCGGAGCCTTGATGGCCGCGGGGAGGCTCTCCTCGGATTCCGAGCTCTTGGTGCTCCAGTCCGCGGGAGTGTCCCCCCGGCGTATCTTCCTGCCCTTCCTGATCCTGGGAGCCCTCTTCTCGGCGGGCTCCTTCATCATGAACGACGCCCTCCTGCCCCTCGGTACCGTCAACTTCAGCCGGCTGTACCGTCGCATCCTGGCTTCCTCCCCGGCCCTGGAACTCACCCCCTATTCCGCCCGGCGCTGGGAGGGATTGACCATCGTGGCCGGGGAAGTCCGGGACGGCGTCGTATCGGATCTCCTGATCCTGGACGCCCCGGAGGGCGGTCAAAAGCGGGTAATAACCGCGGAGTCGGGTTCCCTGTCCGAGGGGGAACCGGGGGTGTTGACCCTCGACCTGAAGGGCGTCTTCAGCCAGACGAACGACCCGGCGCGGCCGAACCGGTTCGAGTGGTCCCGGGCGGAGTCCCTTCGGTACAATCTCCTTCTTCGGGACATCACGGAGATGAGCCTGGGAATCAGCCCCCGGGAGATGAGTTCCCGGGACCTAGGGGCCCTGATCCGGGAAAAGCAGGCCGCCGCGGATGCCCGGCGCCTCCGGCGGGCCGCGGAAGCTCGGGACGCCCGGGACCAGGCCGCGGATGTCTACCGCAAGGCCCTCGAACGGGGCGTGCCGGAGGCGGAAGCCCTCGCGGAGATGAAGCCCCTGCTGGACCGGGCCGACTCCCTCTCGTCTCCCGCCCCGGAGGACCGGACCCTGCGGATCTATCGACTGGAATACTACAAGAAGTTTTCCATCCCCGCCGGCGCCTTCTGCTTCGTGATCCTGGCCTTTCCCCTGGCGACCCTGACCAAGCGGGGCGGCAAGGCCACGGGATTCGGGATCGGCCTTCTCGTGGCCGTCCTGTATTGGGCCCTCCTGGCGGGCGGCCAGACCTTGGGCAACCGTATCGAGGGCGTCTCCCCCTTCTGGGCGATGTGGGCCCCGAACGTCTTCGTCCTGGCCGCCGGGGCCGGGGCCTTCGCGGCCAAGCGGGTGATGGGGTAGGGCGATGCGGCCCCGCTGGACCTTGCACGCATACCTCCTGGCCCGGGTGGTCCCCGCCTTCCTCGCCGCCGCGGCCTTCTTCGCCCTGCTGTTCGAGCTGATCGATCTCTTCGCGAACCTCGTCAAGTACATCCAGAACGACGCCACCGCGGGCCAGGTGTTCCGGGTGATGGCCCTTTACCTTCCCCGCTGCCTGTCCCTTTCCCTGGCTCCCGCCATGCTCTTCGGGGCGGCCTACGGATTCGGGGCCCTGAAGACCTCCAACGAGCTCATCGTCGTCCACGGTTCCCGGGTATCCCTGGCTGCCTTCGCGGTCCCCGTCCTTGCCTTCGCGGCGGCGATCTCTTTCGCGGGATTCTGGTTCGAGGACGCCGCGGCCCTGCCCCTGCTCCGCCAGAAGAAGGAAGCCGGTCGGGTACTGATCGGCCAGAACGTGACCTTCAACAACGCGGAAATCGCCCTCTTCAACCGGAAGACCGGGATCGTCTGGACCGCGGATTATTTCGACGACGCCGGAGCCGCCTTGTCCGGGGTGACCGCGGTCCGTCGGGGCGAGGGGGGAGCCTTCGTCGAGCGCGTCGACGCCCGCCGGGCGAGATGGAACGGGGACCGCTGGGATTTCCTGGACACACGGATCTGGTCCCGGACCGGGGACGGAAACATCCGGGAGGAATTCGCGCCCTCCTGGAGCTCTCCGTCCTACGCGGAACCTCCGGCATCCTTCCGGAAAGGCCGCCGGGACCTGGAGGAACTGAAGACTACGGAGGCCCTGGACTATATCCGCTTTCTCCAATCCGCGGGGCTCCCGTATCGCGGAGCCCTGGCGGAGACCTACGAGCGCTTCACCTTCGCCGCGACACCCCTGGTCGTCGCCCTCCTCTCGATCGGCGCCGGGGGCCGGCTGCGGAAGAATATCCTGCTATCCAGTCTCCTGTTGAGCCTGCTGGCTTCGACGGCGTACTACGTTATCCGGATGGTTTCCCTCCTCCTGGCCCGGCTGGACCTTATATCCCCCGCGGTCGGGGCGGGCGCCCCGGTGTTCTTCTTCCTGGTCCTGGGAATCCTGCTGTTCCGGACCGCGCATACCTGAGACAAGGAGCCGAGATGAGCCGAACGGGAATCTTCACCCTGCACGCCCGGGACGGGGCCACCAAGGCGCGTACGGGCATCCTGGACCTGCCCCACGGCCGGGTCCATACTCCCGTGTTCATGCCCGTGGGGACCAACGCGACGGTGAAGGCGGTCCCGAAGGAATCCCTGGAGGAGATCGGTTTCGAGATCATCCTGGCGAACACCTATCACCTCTACCTCCGTCCGGGCCATGAGCTGATACGACAGGCCGGGGGCCTGCACGGGTTCACGGGCTGGAAGGGAAATTTCCTGACCGACTCCGGAGGGTTCCAGGTATTCTCCCTGGCGACCTTCCGTAAGGTCACGCCCGAGGGCGTTCGCTTTCAGTCCCACATCGACGGTTCCCGGCACGTACTTCGGCCGGAGGACGCCGTGGACATCCAAACGGCCCTGGCCAGCGATGTCTTCATGCAGCTGGACGTCTGCACCCCCTACGGGGCGGAGGAGGGGGAGGCCCGGGAGGCGCTCCGTCTCACCTCGGACTGGGCCCGGCGGTCCAAGGACCGGTGGCTCGAGACCCGAGGGGATTTCCGGGGCAGCCTCTTCGGGATCGTCCAGGGTAACTTCTACCCGGACCTGCGGGCCCGCAGCGCGGAGGAGATCCTCGCCCTGGACCTGCCGGGGATCGCCCTGGGCGGCCTGTCCGTCGGGGAGCCCTTCGAGGTCTTCGCGGAGACCTTGGCCTACACGGCGGCCCTCCTGCCGGAGGACAAACCTCGCTACGTCATGGGCATCGGAACGCCGGAGTACATCCTGGAAGCCGTGGAGAACGGTATCGACATGTTCGATTGCGTGCTTCCGACCCGCACGGCCCGGAACGGCCTTCTGTACACCTACAATGGCAAGCTGGTCATCAAGAACGCCCAGTACGAACGGGACTTCCGCCCCCCGGACGAGGAATGCGGTTGCCGCGTCTGCCGGCAGTATACCCGGGCCTACCTGCGGCACCTGTACAAGAACGGGGAGATCCTATGGTCCATCCTGGCTTCCTACCACAATCTGTACTTTCTCCGGGACCTGGTCTCCCGCATCCGATATAGTATAGAGAGCGGGGCCTTCCCGGAGTTCAAGAAGGCCTTCTACGCGAAGTACCGGGGCTGACCTGTAAGGCGGCGGCTCCGGGAGGATCCGGTGTCCCCGCGGCGGGACCGAGTACCGCGTCGGGATCGAAAGGACGGCGTTGAGTGAATAGGCTCCGGTTGTTCCCGGTCATCCTCCTGGCGACGGCCCTGGCGGGGGCCCAGGGTGTCCCGTCCCTGGAAAAGCGCCGGGACGTCATACGGTACGGGATCGAGTCCGAGCTCCTCGAGCTCGTCACCGCCCTCCAGACCGAGAAGGAGGACACCCTCAATCCCGACCTCCTGGTCTTGCTCCAGGAAACCCGGAGCCCCCGCCTCCGGGAGGCGATCCTCAAGTTCTTCGCCGCCCGGGAATGGTCCGGTGCCCTCTCCGCGGCGGCGGGAATCCTGGACCGCCGGGACGAGGAGCCTGCCCCGTCGGTGAGCGCCGCCCTGGGATACCTGTCCGCCGTGAAGGCGAAGGAGGGGATTCCGGAAGCCCGGGAGATCCTGGAAGCTCGGGAGACCAAGTACCTGTCCCCGGCGATCCGGCTACTGGGCAGGGCCGGAGGCGCGGAGGAGACGGAACTGCTCCTGGGCCTGTACAAGTCCGACGACGCCACGGACGCCCTCAAGGAGGACGTGATCCAGGCCCTGGGAGAGATCCGGGCCCAGGCAGCGGTGGAAAGCCTCATGGCGACCCTGGACGACACG
Organism: uncultured Spirochaetota bacterium; assembly: GCA_937873275.1. Classification (GTDB taxonomy): domain Bacteria; phylum Spirochaetota; class Spirochaetia; order Treponematales; family UBA12059; genus JAAYUR01. Next base: position 737 of record CALMRC010000108.1, on the reverse strand, counting down.
GCCGGGAAGAAGGCCGCCCGGATGTATTCGGCCGAGGCCTTGGGAAAGATCGGGGATTCCCAGGCCCTGCCGGCCCTCGTTCGGGCGGCCAACGGGGAGGATCCCCAGGTTAGGGGGACCGCGGTGGCGGCCCTGGCCTCCTTCTCCGGTCCCGAGGCGGAGGGAGCGGTCGTCCAGGCCCTTCGGGACAGCGTCCCGGCCGTCCGGCTCGCCGCGGTCAAGGCTTCCACCGCCCTTTCGATCCGGGCCGCGGAACCCTTCCTCCGATTCCGGGCCCGCAACGACCCCGACCGGAAGGTCAAGGACGAGTCCATCAAGGCCCTGGGATCCCTGGGGGGACGGGAAAACCTGGAGTTTCTGCGGGATCTCCTCCGGGATGGAAAGGCCGACGCGCCCTCCCGGGCCGCGGCATTCGCCGTTCTCCTGGAACGGAATCTGGAGGGATCCCGGGGGGACCTGGAGAAGGCCCTGGCCGCGGAATCTGCATCCAAGGATGCTACCCTGCTCAAGGCCTTCCAGCGGGCCCTGGTGCAGGGAACCGACAAGGCGGCGGCGCCCCTGGTGGAAGTGTACCTGCTTCGGAGTCCCGACTTCGGGACCCGGATCGCCGGCATCGACTGGGTTCGGAGGAACAAAGTCGGCTCCCTGCGGGCGGCGGTCGCCGCCCTGGCGGAAACCGACAAGGTCGAATCCGTGCGTACCCGGGCCGCCGCCGCCCTGGCCGAGCTCTATCCCCG
>CALMRC010000107.1 GCA_937873275.1 uncultured Spirochaetota bacterium | reverse complement strand
GCCGGGCCATTCCGGGGATCCTACTCCAGGACCTGGACATGGGGATCGCGATGCGGCAGTTCGAGGCCGCCGCCCGGGCCCTGGGCCTGCCGGGGGGATGGTCCCCGGATCTACCGGCGCCCGGCGAGCCCCGTCCGCCCATACGGCATATCGCGACCTGGGTCGCTCCTCATTGATTCCGAGGCCGTCCTGGTCCATACTGGTACCAGGATGCTCCGGATGATCGATTCCATCGGAAAGGCCGTACACACACGCATCGACTCCTTCCTCTACGGGCTGGGCTTCTTCATGAACGTCCTGCGGGAGGCGGTCCGCTTCTTCCGGCGCCGCCAGGTGGGCTTCAAGGTCCTGGTCATGCAGATCCTGTTCACGGGCTTCGAGGCCCTCCGGATCAACGCGGTCATGTCCCTGGGCATCGGGGCGGCGATCATCGTGATCGGCACCTCCCTGCTGCCCCAGTTCGGCCAGAGCCAGCTCCTGTATACCATCCTCATCATCGTGATTACCCGGGAGCTGGGTCCCCTGCTCACGGCCTTCGTGGTGATCGCCCGTTCCGGCACCGCCATCGCCACGGAACTCGGGACCATGGTGGTGGATCACGAGATCGAGGCGTACGTCTCGGTGGGCGTGAACCCGATCTCCTTCCTGGTGGTCCCCCGGTTCCTGGGCATGGTGGTTTCCCTCCTCATCCTAACGATCTATTTCAACATCTTCGGCCTCCTGGGGTCCTTCCTGGTCGTCCAGGTCGTCCGCCCCGTGGGCTTCCAGGAATATTTTCGGAATCTCCTGACGACCTTGACCGTCTCGGACATACTGTCCGGCCTGGGCAAGGCCGTCGTGTTCGGGACGATCATTTCTGTCGTATCCTCCTTCCAGGGGTTCTCCGTCTCCCGGGCCTCCACGGAAATCCCCGTGGCCGGCATCCGGGCCGTGGGTCAGAGCTTCATGCTCTGCATCCTCGCGGACGTCGTGATCACCCTGATGCAGTACGCGTGAGGCGCCCATGGGACAGGAATCGCCGAACCCGGTCCTAGAGCTTCGTTCCGTCTCCACCGCCTCCGGGGGCTACGAGATCCTGAAGGACGTCTCCGTGGCCTTCGCCGAGGGGGCGACCACCGTCGTCCTGGGATCCGCGGGGAGCGGGAAGAGCGCCCTTCTCAAGACCGCCGCGGGACTCGTGGTCCCCGATTCGGGGACGGTGCTCTTCCGGGGAACCTCCCTGGCGGCCTTCTCGGAGGACGAGGAACGGTACTTCCGGGGGCGCACCTCCTTCGTGTTCCAGGACTCCGCGCTCTGGTCCAACCAGAACATCTTCTTCAACATCGCCCTCCCCCTCCGGATCCACCGGCCCTGGATGGGAGAGAGCGAGGTGGCCGAGCGCGTCCGGGAGATGGCCGAGCGGGTGGGCTACCTCGAGGGCCTGGCCTTCCGGCCGGCGGAGCTGTCCGCGGGGGAGCAGAAGCTCGTCTCCATAGCCCGGGCCCTGGTCCTGGACCCCGAGCTGGTCTTCCTGGACGAACCCGCCTCCGGCCTGGACGAGGACGCCAAGGAACGGGTCCAGGAGGTGCTGGACTCCCTGCGGAAGGCGGGAAAGTCCGTCCTCCTGGTCACGAACGACATGGGATGGGTCCATCGGGTGGCCGACCGGATCGTGATCATCCGGGACGGCCGCATCGCCGCGGCGGGACAATACGACGAGATCGTGGCCCGGGACGTTCCCGAGGCCGCGGGGCTCATGGCCAGGCTTCGCGCCCGGGGCGTGCGCTCCCGGGGGGAGACGCCGTCTACGGTGGTCCTGCCCCCCCGGGAACCTTCCGAAGACGACGGGTCCGCCGGCCGCCGGGCGGACGGGGAGAGGGGTACATGAAGTTCCGCATCAAGCACGCAGACCGCATCGTGGGGCTCTTCGTCCTCGTGGCCGTGGGACTCCTCTGCGCCATCGTGATCCTCCTGGGGGCCAACCAGCGCTGGTTCGCCAAGAACTACGAGTTCAAGTCCCGCTTCTCCTCGGGTACGGGCATTCCCCCGGGAACGGCCATCCTCATGCGGGGGTTCCAGATCGGGAAGATCAAGAAGATCACCCTGACCGAGGAGAACCTGGTGGACGTGGAGTTCGACATCTATGACACCTACTACCCCAAGGTCCGACAGCACTCCATCCTGGAGCTCTCGGTGTCCCCCATCGGCCTGGGAAGCCAGCTCCTCTTCCACCCCGGGAAGGGGGAGGAGGTCCTGGCGGAGGGATCCTACATCCCCGCCTCGGATTCCCCGGAGGGCCAGGCCATCATCGAGCAGGAGCTCGCGGAGATTCCCCCCCGGGACGACACGATCTCCCGTCTCATCGCCGGCCTGAATCCCCTCCTGGAAAACGCCAGCCGCACCCTGGTCACCGTCAACCGCACCCTGACGGAGGTGAACCGGGCCCTGGCGGGCCAGAGCACCGGTCCCCTGGGTTCCATCGTCGGGGACGTGTCCAAGGCCGCCGCGGAGCTCCCCCGGACCGTCAGCGGGGCCGCGAACCTGATCGAGGACGTGGAGGGCCGGACGGGCGCCCTGCTCACCGAGATCCAGGGCATCCTGGAGTCCGTCAACGCCGTGTCCGCCAGCCTCGCCCAAGCGGCTAAGGAGATGGAGGACCCGACGGGTCTGGTGCCCAAGCTCCTGGATCCCAAGGGATCCCTCAAGACCTTCCTGGACGACAACAACGCCCTGTACAACAAGGTCCTGGGCATGATGGGGGACGTGGAGCGCAGCATCCGGAGCCTCCGGGAGATCATGGGATCCCTGAGCTCCGAGATGCCCAAGATCGCCTCCCTCCTGGAGGAGGGCAAGACCACCCTGCAGAAGACCCAAGACGTCCTCGAGGGACTGGCGAACAACCCGCTCCTGCGAAAGGGCATCCCGGAGCGGCAGGAGCAGCAGTCGCTCTACCGAAGCATGCGCGAGGGGGACTTCCAATGAGCGGATTCCGAGCACCCTTCCTGCGCCGCGCCCCCCGCCGTCGGCTCGCGGCCCTTCGAACCCTCCGGGTTCCGGCCGTATTGGCGGCCCTTTCCCTCGGAATCCTGGCCGCCTGCTCCACGGCCCCCAAGCCGGTGGCGGAAGTCGTGGCCCGGAAGAACCAGGCCGCCGAGTATTCCAAGCTCGGGGACGGTTTCCTGGCCAAGCGGGACTACGCGTCCGCCCTGCGGTTCTACGAGGAATCCCTCCGGGAGAACCGGGCCGTGGACTACGAGGAGGGGGTCGTCATTTCGATGAACTCCATCGGCCGGGTCTACCTGGCCGCGGGCCGCATGGACGACGCGGAGGCGACCTTCCGGGAGGCCCTGGACTACGCCGGACCCCTGAAGAACTCCTCCCTCCGGGCCCTGTCCCTGGCAAACCTGGGGGAGACGCATTACGCCCGGGGGAACCCCGAGGCGGCGATGGAGGCCTTCCAGGAAGCCCTCCCCCTGTCCTCCCGGGACGAGAAGACCCTGGCGGTCATCCTGCACGACCGGGCCGTCGTGTACCGGGACCGGGGAGAATGGGACGCCGCGGAGACGGACCTCCGGCGGGCGGCGGGGATCAACCAGAGGCTGAAGCGCCTCTCGGAGTACGGAGCCAACCTCTTCCTTCTGGGGAACATCGCCCACAAGCGGGGAAACGACACGGGGGCCCTGGACCTGCTCCGGCAGGCCCTGGAGGCGGACCGGAAGGCGGAGAATTCCGCGGGCATCGCGGCGGACCTGGAAGCACTGGCCGTCCTTTCCCGGGGCCAGGGCGGCCGGGAGGACGCCTTCCGGTACTACCGGCGCGCCTTCGACGTCTTCGTGACCCTGGACGCCGCCGCGGAAGCCCTGCGCTGCGCGGAAGCCCTGGCTGCCCTGGCCGCGGAGCTGGAGCGCCCCGGGGACGTGTCGAAGTATCGTGAATACGCGGACCGGATCCGCGCCTCCCTCGCGGCCTCGCCCTGAGGGCGGCCGGAAGATCCGCCCTTCCGGGCCCGGGGGATCCCGGGGTCGTCGGGCCGGGCCGGCGACGGCCCTGGCCGTCGCGATCTTCCTGTCCGGCTGCGCGACCGCCCCGGGGCGGCCGGACCTGCCGCCCTCGGTGAACCGGTTCCTGGACAGGAACGGCTGGGACCTGGGGAAGTACGAACCGAGCGACCTCCGCTCCCTGGAAGCGTACCGCTTCCACGTCCGGACCTACCGGTCCCCGGTCCCCCTGGACGTCGCCTGGAAGGCCTACGCGGCCCTGGATCCCTCGTCGGCCTGGACGACCTCCCGCACCCGTCCGGGGGTGGTCTGGGATCCCGCGTCCTCCCGTCTGTATGCCCCCGGAGAGTCCGCACCGGCCTTTTCCGCGGGACAGGTCTACGTGATCGACCTGAGGATCCTCGGGGTCCTGCGAATCCCGGCGGCCTTCCGGATCACCCGGATCGACGAGCCGGAACGGTTGATCGAATTCGTGTACCTCCGGCGGAACCTTTCCAACGGCCTCCAGCGGATCCGGTTCCTGGAGCTCCCGGGTACCGACGGAACGACCGGTACGTTCATCCGCCACGTCACCTGGTACCGGAGCGGGCGGTCCTTCCGGGACGCGGCCCTCTACGGCCCCGTCCACGCGGCCCTCATAGACGCGTTTCACGCGGAGGTGTTCCGGCGGATCGGTCAGCCCCTCGCGGCCTCGCCCGAATAGCCGGGGAGCCCGGACAGCCTCCGACAGCCGTCTAGATTCTTTTTTATCGATTTGATATCCTGGGGCATCCAGGAGATACCATGAACTCGAATCCCGGCGGACGATTCCGCCCCGTCCTCCTCGCCCTCTCGCTTGCCCTGGCGTCCTGCGCGGGACTCAGCTACACCCATACCGGGCTCAATTGGGACATACCCGCGACCGCGACCCTGACCAGCGCCTCCATCTCCCCCCGGAGGGACGTGACCCTGGCGGTCGCGGGCACCCTGGATTCCGGAAGCGTGACCGTGACGGTCTACGCGGACGCCGTCTCCCAGGGAACCCTCGAGGTCCCCGCTTCGGGAGCCGTGGATGCGCAAAAACGCTTCGACTACGTGCCCGGGCTCTGGAGGTTCGAGGCCGTCGCGGCGGACGGATCCTCCGGCAGCCTCTACGTCGAGATCGAGGACCGGTAGGGTTTCGATGTAGGTTTTTCCGCGAAGCGGCGGAGCTTCGGCCGCGGTCGAGGGAGGCGGCGCCTCCCTCGACGCCCGCTCAGTCCCCGATCACCGTCCCCTGGAAGGGGCGGCCTTCCAGGATGGCCTTCAGGTTGGGCAGGTCACGGCCCGCGGCGCAGACCACCCGCAGGCCAAGTTCCTGGGCTCGGCGGCTGGCAACGGGATCGAAGGGCGTATTCTTCCCGGGCACCCACTCGTCCCCTACCAGGGCCCGGAACTCCGTCCAGCCGATGGCGTCGATGGGACGGGCCGAGGGATCCAGCCTCGGGTCCGCGGTATAGACCTTGGCGATGTTGGACAGGTTCACGATGGTCCCGGCCCCGAACCGCTCCGCCAGGAGCACGGAGTCGTAATCCGTGGAGAAGCCGGGCTTCCATCCCGCTGCCGTGAGCACCCGTCCCGGAAACACGTCCACCGAGGTGGGGTCGATCACCACGTCCCGGGCGCAGAGCTCCCCGAAGAGGGCCTTCACGAGCTGGGCGTTCAAGCGGGTCGCCATGATCCCGACCCAGTCCTGGGCGTCCGGCTCGGCCCGGCGGGCGGCCTCCCGGTAGGCCTTCTGCCATTCCCGGGCGGGTCCCCCGCCCCCGACGACGAGGATCAGGCGACGGACGGGATCCCCTTCGAGCCAGGCCGCGGCCAGGGCCAAAAAGTCCCGGAGGAAGGGTACGTCCGGCTTGTCCGGGGCTACGATGGAGCCGCCCAGGGAGATTACGGTCGTCATGGGCTAGAAGTCCGAGGAGCCGAAGAAGTCGTCGTCGTCCCCGCCCAGGCCCGGGAATCCCGCCCCTCCCTCGTTGCGGAGGGCGTACAGGCGCTCGGCGTAGCGGAAGAAGGCCATCATCTTGGCCAGCCGATCCCGCTCCTCCCGGAACTGCCGGAGGAAGGCGCCCACGGTCACGCCGGGACGGATCTCCGTACGTTCCCCGGGGGTTCCGGATACCAAGTCCGCCGCCTCGTCCAGGCGGTAATAGATGCGCTCGAAGAGGAAGAGGATCTTGCGCAGCTCCAGGAAGCTCTGGACCAGCTCTTTCTTTTCCCGGAGGGCGTCCGCGGACCGGGGGTTGATCCGGGTGCCCGCCTTGTCCTCCTCGATCCACTTGCGCAGGGCGGCCTTCCGCTGCAACTCGTCCAAGGCGGACACGAAGCGGGCGCTCAGGTCCGTGTACCGCTTCTCGTAGAAGGCCACGACCCGGCCGGGGTTGGCGCGGAAGGCCTCGATCTCGTCGGCGATCCATCGCCGGGCGAACTCGTCCGGGTTCGACACCGCCACGGGCAGCAGGCGCAGGCGCTCGGCGGGCCGCTTCTCCACGGCCTTTCCCGCGGATACCTGCATCGTGGACTCGCCGTCCGTCGTCTCCACGGCGCCCTCGGTGCAGAAGATCACGACGTTTCCGGATACCGAGGTGGAAACCCCGAACTCGGTCCCCCGGACTCCCATCACCGCGGTGTCCGTCTTGACCTGGAGGGTCGGGGATCCCGAGAGCTTGGACACCTTGGATCCGATCTGCCCGGCCACCAACTCCAGGGTGGACTTGGGCCCCGAGGAATCCTGGGACATCCGAACGTAGACCGCGGATTTCGACTTCACGGAGAGGGTGCCCCGCATGCCCGTGGAACGGTTCAGGGCGATGACCGCGACGCCGTCGGCGCCGGTCTTGATGAAATCGTCCACCTGGACCTCGTCGCCGATGTTCAGGTCCCCGAGGCTCTTGCCGCCCCGGCTCAGGGTGACTTCTCCCTCGACGTACTCGATCTCCCCGAAGAGGGGCTGGGCCGCGGCGGCCGACACGGCGGCCAGCAGGCAGACGGCAACGATCACCAGACGATTCATCCCTAGATCCTCCCTCTCCGAACCGGATTGCTCCCGGGTTCCCGTTCCAGTATATCCCGCGACGGTCCGGAAATCGAGCGGGCCGGGGCGGCGCACGAGGCCCCGTCCCGGCCCTGCCGGCCGATCATCGCGGAAGGATCAGAAGCTCAGCCCGAGGTAGACCTTGGGCCAGGCGGTGAACCCGAGACCCCAGACGTCCCCGCTCCATCCCCCCGTCCGGAACGAGGAAGCCCGCAGGCGGTCCGGCACGGCGGATCCCCAGGCGGGCACGTCGAAGTCCGCTTCCACACCCAGGACGGCCCTCAGGCCGAGGACCGGCACGTTCAGGGCGGCCCGCACCGAGGGATAGGGCCGGATAAGGTCGCAGAAGGCGGACTCGTCCCCCGCGTCCGCCGCGGCCGACAGGGCGGCCCGGCGATCCGGATAGAGTTCCTGCTCGGCGCCCACCTCGAAGTCCAGGCTTCCGTCCCCGATCCGGATCCTGTGTCCGAACCCGATCCCCACGATCAGGGAGTCGGCGTCGACAAACCAGTCCTCGGACCCCACGCCCCCGTAGTACACGGTGTACAGTGCGGCCGTTCCCGTCCGGTAGGACAGGTAGGTCATGTCCTCCGCCGGTACGTACTGAAGGCCGAACTCGTGGACTCCGTCTCCGATGAGGTTGACGAGGCCCAGGGCCACGCCGTCCAGGTGATCCGCCACGTTTACCAGGCCGATCATGGGGCCGGAAACCCGGTTCGCGGCGTTGAAGACCGGAGAAAGCATGCCCCCCTCCACGGTCTCCGCGATGTTGAAGGTCCCGGACATCTGGAACCCCTCCACCTTCCTTGCGATGTTGAACACCCCGGCGCCCTGGAAACCCTCGACGTCCCGGGCGATGTTGAAAACTCCGGCCCCCTGGAACCCTTCTATGTCCCGGGCGATGTTGAACACCCCGGCGCCCTGGAAACCCTCCACGTCCGAGGCGAGGTTGAAGACACCGGAAGCCTGGATGCCCTCCACGGTCCCGACGCCGGATCCGATCCAGCCGAAGGCCGCGGAGGTGTCGTAGAGGCCGAGGGGTGGGAACTGGATGCCGGGTACGAAGGAGAACACGAAGGGGGAATAGGGCCGGCCGGAATCCTCCCGGGCGGCGTCCCCGGGTATCTCCGAGGACTCCGGGGAATCCGGCCCCCGGCCGTACTGGTCGCGGGCTTTCTGCAGTACCGATCCCTCGTCCGGTTCGGACAGGTCCTGGGCATACGCCCCGGGCAGCCGTGCGCACAGCGCCGCGGCGGCCAGAAAAAACACGATGCGTTTCATGGCACTCCCCTTTGGCAGGCGAGCAGGTACGTGCCCCCGTACGGGGCGCACGCTGGTTACTATATCGCGGTCTCCGCGGAAAACCGGACCGTCCGCGAAAATATTCGTTAAATGTTTATAGATTTCCCGACTTTCGGTCAAGGGCCCCCCGGAAGACTCGGAAACCCCGCCCGGGTCGTCCTAACGGGCGAAGAATTCCACGACCCGGCCGATGCGCCCCGGAACGGAGGCCTCCGAGGCCTGGGGCCGGGCTACGACCCGGGCGGTCAGCCCCTCCCGGGAGAGCCAGGAGGGCGGGGGTACGCTCCGCCCTTGGACCGTCCGTTCCCGGACGGGACCGGCCAGGGCTTCCGGCGCCCGGAGCTCCAGTACGTCCCCGGGGCGGAGGGTCGCGCTCGGTATGTCCAGGACGCGGCCGCCCACGGCCACGTGGCCGTGGCTGACCAACTGGCGGGCCTGGGCCCGGGACACGGCCCAGCCCAGCCGGAAGACCACGTTGGATAGCCGGGCCTCCAGGTAGACCAGGAGGGTGTCGCTGGTGGATCCCCCGGCGCGCCGGGCCTTCTCGTAGAGGGTCTTCAGCTGCCTGCGACCCAGGCCGTAGGCAACCCGGTACTTGCGGGTTTCCCGGAGCTGCTCCCCGTATTCCGAGGCGCGCCGGGACGACCAGCGGGGGGGCTTGCCCGGCGGATGGGGCTTGCGCTCCAGGAGGCGGTCGTACTTCGGATTTCCGAAGACGTTGTGCCCGAGGGCGCGGACGATCTTGCCCTTCGGTTCACGGACACGGGACATGGTTCCTCCGCGGAGGCCCCTCGTGCCGCGGGTCGGGGGCGTTCCGCCGGATGGTCGGGAATGTTTATTATTTTTATAATGTATCCTCCGTCCGGGTCAAGCCCCCCCGCGCCCCAGAAGCGGCAGCGCGCCGGTCACCCGTCGCACCTCCGCGTCGTCCCCGTAGAGGCAGATCCCCAGATAGCGCAGGTCTTCCGGGGCGGCAGCGGCCAGGCGCTCCGCGTATTCCTCGTAGGTCCGGGTCCGCTGGGCCGTGTCCGTGAAGTCCGCGAACCGGAGGGCGGGATTGGCGGAGGCGGAGGCCCGGATCCGCCGGAGGGTTTCGGCGTCGGCCTCGAGCACCGGGACGGGCAGGCGAGTGATGCCGGGGTGAAGGCTTCCCCCCGCGTCGGAAACGTCGTGCCCCAGGCTCTCCGGCGCCCCGCGCCCGATGCTCATCCCCAGGATCGCCGCGGCGTTGGCCGCGAGGCCCGGCGGAAGTGTCTTGTCCACGATGATGGCGAGTCTCATACGCATCCTCCCGAGCGGGAGGTTACCGGAACCGGGTACGGCCGTCTTGTACGATACCGACCCGGGCCGCGTACGCGGCGGGGGTGAGACCTACGCGCCGCACGAACTGCCGGTGCAGGTGGCTCTGGTCGTAGAATCCCACCCTCTGCGCGGCGTCCGAGATGCCGACCCCGCACCGGAGAAGGCGCTTCGCCTCGTTGACCCGGAGGTTCGTCCGGTAGTCGTACGGTGACATGCCGTAGGCGGCCCGGAACAGCCGAAGGACCTCCCGTTCCCCGACTCCCGCCTCGGTCGACAACTCCCTCAGGGTCACGGCCCCGTCCAGGCGGGCGCGCAGCAGGGTCTCGATCCTCCGGGCCCGGGCATCCGGCCGCCTGAACCGCGTTTCGGGTCCGGCTTCCTCGCGGGACGCCTCGTCCGCCGCCGCGAGGAGCAGGGCCTTCAGGCCCTCCGCCGCCTCGGAGCGGCCGGGCCCCCCGGGAAGCCCGGCGAACCGGGCGGCCTCCTCGATCGCGGCGACGGCATCCGGGGGGGCGGGCAGGATCCGGAGATCCTCCGGGAAGAGGAAGTCCCGGATCTCCGCCTCCGGGGAGATCCCGGAAATCCACGCCGGATCTGCCAGCAGGAGCACGTAAGACCAGGTCCCGGAACGTTCGGGGTTGCAGGCGTGGGGAACGCGGTCGGGTATCAGGACCAGGCATCCCCCGGATATCTCCCGGATGCCCGACGGGAACTCGGCCCGGGACCGCCCCTCCCGCACGAGGGCGATGGAGTATTCCTCGTGGAAATGGGTTCGAAAGGAACGGGAAAAGCCGCGGAGCCGTTTAGCCTCGATCAGGGCGGCGCCCATCCTATCAACCTCCGATCCGGCCTTCGCGGTAGAGGTAGTCGCAGAAGAAGCAGATGTCGTCCGTTTTCCCGGGAAACCGCGTACCCGCGGCCTCCAGCTCCCGACGGCGGGCGTCCAGGCCCGTCTCGTAGCAGAGGCGCACGTGGGGGTTCTCCCGGGCGGATTTCAGGAGGCTCTCGTAGTCGTCCTCCCGGACGTTCCCGATGATCAGGGAGGGATTCTCGTTGGCGAAGCCGCAGCAGACCGCCACGGAGCCGTCGGGGTGGACGTAGAACACGTTGCCGGGCCCCTCGCAGAAGTCCTCCCGGAACCAGCGCTCCGCGCCCCAGCCGTCCGGGGTACCGGCGGCGGAGTACGGGAAACGGAGGATCGGGATGTCCAAGGTCTCCCCCGCGGCGGCCTCCTCCCGGCGGGGGGCCGCGTCCGCGATCCCCCGGGGCTCCCCGGTCCGGGGGACCAGTCGGCCGCCCAGGCGATCCGCCAGGACGCGCAGGTCCTCGTGCCAGGGGTCGTCGTCCGGGGACCGGACGGACAGGATCTCGGCGCAGTCCTTCCGGCCCCAGATCCGGAAGACCGCGGAGAGGAAGGCCGCGAGGCGCTCGGGATCCTGGCGGTGATAGGCGTCAGCGCTCACGCCGAAGGTTCCGTCGAATCCCGCCTCGTACAGGGCGGAGAGGGTCCGCTCCAGGTCTTCCGAATCCGCGAACCAGTCGCCGTTGGTCATCAGCCGGTCGAAGTAGAGGCCCGCGGTTACCGCGGTCCTGGAAACCTCGGCGAGGAAGTCGGGCCGGAGGAAGGGCTCCCCCCCGCTGAACCCGACGCGCTCGATCCCGCCCCGGGCGCAGCGCTCCAGGAAGGCCGAGGCCTCCGGGGCGGACAGCTCCTCCGGGCCGCGCCGGACGCGGCAATGGGGGCACGCGAGGTTGCACCGGGACGTGGGGGCGAAGATGACCTGGACGGGCTGGAACACGGGGCCTCCCGGCCGGGACCGCCGCCCTTTATCCCGGAACCGTTCCGAGTCGGACGGTCCGTAGGCGGAGCCCGGCGCGAGGTTCGATCTTTGCACGACCCCGGGAAATGTGCAACCGAGGAAGGGAAAAATGCGGACACCGGGGCACGGGAATCGTAATCAAGCGAGCGCCGGGATATAGTAGAGTCGGCTCCGCTCCCGCGGACGCCGGGAGGTTCCCCATGTCCCGGAAAACCGAGTCCGGCCGAAGCGCCGGTCCCCTCGTAGCTCTGCCGGCCGCCCTCGCGGTGCTTGTCCTCTCCTCGGCCCTGGCCGCGTCCTGCTCCATCTCGAGGCCGTCCCCCGCCGCAGGACGGCCGCCGGAAGGGGAGATCCGGGAGGAGCTGGCCCCGCCCGCCCCGATGGCCCAGAAATCCATGATGATGGACCGGTCCGCCCTCCCCCCGCC
>CALMRC010000106.1 GCA_937873275.1 uncultured Spirochaetota bacterium | reverse complement strand
CCTGGTGGGAGCCGTGAAGTACCTTCCCTTCGCGTCCCGGGCGGGGGCCAACGCGATGCTTCAACTCCACAACGAGATCGAGGAGGCGGCCCTGATCATCGGGGTCCCCTGGTGGAAGCGCATGACCCGGATCATCTTCCCGATCCAGAAGTCAAGCTTCCTCTCGGGCTTCCTCCTGCCTTTCATCTCCTGCATGCGGGAGCTGTCCCTCTTCGTCCTGCTCATCACCCCGGCGAACCGGATACTCACCTCCATGCTCTTCCAGTACAACGAGAAGGGCTGGAACCAGTACGCCAACGCCATAAACCTCATCATCATCCTGATCGTGCTCGCCGTGAATACCGGGGTGAACAAGGCCACCGGGGCGTCGATCGACAAGGGAATCGGAGGCTGACATGCCGGACATCGAACTGCGGGGCGTCACCAAGCGCTTCGGGAAATTCACCGCCGTCGAGAACCTGGACCTGGACATCGGCCACGGGGACTTCGTGACCCTCCTGGGGCCTTCGGGCTGCGGCAAGACGACCACGCTCCGGATGATCGCCGGGCTGGAGACCCCGACGGAGGGGGAGATCCGGATCGACGGGAAGACGGTCTTCTCCGCGGACTCCGGGATCGACGTGCCGCCGGACAAGCGGGACGTGGGGTTCATCTTCCAGAACTACGCCCTCTGGCCCCACATGACCGTGGAGGAGAACATATCCTTCGGCCTTCAGAACCTGAAATGGGACAGGGAAAGGATCCGGGCGAGGGTGGGGGAGCTCCTGGACACCTTCAAGATCTCCGCCTTCGGCAAACGGTACCCCAGCGAGCTATCGGGCGGTCAGCAGCAGAGGGTCGCCATCGCCCGGACCCTCGCCACGGGTCCCAAGGTTCTCTTCATGGACGAGCCGTTGTCGAACCTGGACGCAAAGCTCCGCACCGAGATGCGGACGGAGCTAAAGCGGCTCCACGCGGAGACGCGCTCCACCTTCGTCTACGTGACCCACGACCAGCTGGAGGCTATGACCCTATCCACCCGGACCTGTCTCATGAAGGACGGAAGGGTCCAGCAGTACGCGCCTCCCTTGGAGGTCTACCACGCCCCGTCCAACCTCTTCGTTGCGGATTTCGTGGGAAGCCCGACCATGAACTTCCTGGAAGCCACGGCCCGGAACGTGAACCTCGACGAGCTCAAGATCTCCGCGGGCGGACTCGGACTGATCTTCACCCCCGTATCCGGCAGCGTGGCCCTCCGGGACGACCAGAAGGTCGTACTGGGCGTCCGCCCCGAGTACCTGACCGTACGGGAGGACGGACCCGTCCGGGCCAAGGTGTATTCCACCCTGCCTTCGGGAATGGAAACCGCGGTGCGCCTGGACGTCCGGGGTCACCACATGACCTCCGTGGTCTTCGGGGCGATCGACTTCGAGGTGGACCAGGAGGTGGGGGTCGCCTTCGAGGGCGACCGCTGCCTGGTATTCGACGGGGAGAGCGGGCGATACCTCGCGAGCGGCCGGCTCGCCCTGGTGCCGTGAGCCTCGCCGCGGAGCGCCGCAGGATCCTGGTGGTCGACGACGAGCCCCACATCGTGGAGCTCCTGGCGATGCACCTGCGGCAGAACGGATTCGATTCCATCCCCGCCGGGGACGGCGAGACCGCCCTGGCCCGGGCCGCATCGGAACGTCCCGATCTGGTCCTTTTGGATCTCATGCTTCCGGGGATCGGGGGCCTGGAGACCTGCCGCAGGCTCCGGGGGGATCCCCGGACGGCCTCGATACCCATCATCATGCTGACCGCCAAGAGCGAGGAAAGCGACAAGGTGATCGGACTCGGGGTCGGTGCGGACGACTACGTCACCAAGCCCTTCGGCCTTCGGGAACTCGTCGCCCGGATCGAGGTCGCGCTCCGGCACGCCCGTCCGATTCCCGCGGATTCGCCGGCCCTGCGGGCGGGAGACCTCGCGATCGACGTGGAGGGCCATACGGTTTCGAGGTCCGGCTCCCGGGTGGAGGTGACCCCCGCCGAGTTTTCGATCCTGGTTCTCCTGGCCCGGGAGGCGGGCCGGGTGGTTCCCCGGACCCGCCTGGACGGGGTCCTACGGGAGGCGGGCGGCTCCGGGGAGGGCCGCTCCCTGGACGTCCACGTCCGGAATCTCCGCCGGAAGATCGACCCCGCTCCGGGGGGAGGTTCCTATCTGGCAACGGTTCGCGGGGTGGGGTACCGGCTCGATGCCTGACCCCGCATCCCGCCCCGGAAGGTCCCGGAACCCGGGCGGCCCGAAGGGGCGGTCCCGATTCCGCGCCCCCGGGGACGCCCAGGACGGTCCGGACCTGGTCGCCGCGCTCCGGTCCGACCTGGCCGAGATGACCCGACGCACGAACGAGCGCAACGACTACATCAACTCGGTGTTCTCCTCCATCGACGAAGGCATCCTGGCGGTCGACCCGTCCGGCCGGATCGTCCTGTACAATCCCCGGGCGGAGGAACTCCTGGGGATCGGGCCCCGGGTGTTCTTCGACCCTCCCTGGGGGACGGGCCAACCGCCCTCCCGGCCGGACAGGGCGCCCGCCTTGTCCCGGGTAGAGGAGGCCTGCGCCCGGGTGAACCGGACGCGGGTACCGGAGCGCATAGAGCTGGAGACGGACGGGGGCCGTCACCTGGAGGCCCGGGTGTATCCGATGACCAGCAAGTATCGTCGCACGGTCCCCGGGAACTCCGCGGCCGGAAGGCCGGAGACGGACCGCCTGGGCTCCCTGGCGCTGGTGAAGGACATCACGGAGATGCGGCGCCTGGAGAGCATGCGCAAGGACTTCGTCGCCACGGTGTCCCACGAGTTCCGGACGCCCCTGACCCTGATATCGGGGTTCGTCGAGATGTTCAAGTCCCGGGAGGACCTGGATCCCGCGGACCGGACCCGGGCCTTCGAGATCATGGAGATCGAGACGGAAAGGCTGAAGCGGCTCATCTCCGAACTCCTGACCCTGGCGGAGATGGAGAACGCCCTGCCCCGGCAGAGGATCGAGGAGATCGATCCGGCCGCGGCGCTCCGGGACATCGGACGGTCCCTGGGCGAGATGGCCGAACGGAAGGGGCAGCGCCTCGAACTGGATGTCGACCCGGGCGGTGCGAGGCTCCGGGGGAACGAGGGATGGTTCCACCGGGCGGTGTACAACCTGGTGGAAAACGCCCTCAAGTTCAGCCCCCCGGGAACCCGGGTGCGGCTTTCCGCCCGCCGGACCGGGGAGGGCGGCGTCGGGACCCTCCGGATCCGGGTCGAGGACGAGGGGCCCGGAATCCCCCGGGAGGAACTCGGCCGCATCTTCGAGCGGTTCTACCGGGTGGAGAAGTCCCGGGGATCCGGCGGCGGGGGCAGCGGTCTGGGCCTCGCCCTGGTCAAGGATATAGCGGCGATTTTCGGCGGAACCGTCCGGGTCGAGAGCGAGGTCGGCAAAGGATCCGCCTTTACGCTGGAGCTACCCTTGGGTAGCCCCGGACAGGCCGGTTCGACGCCCGGGCAGGAAGGCCTCGGGAACGGAGCGGGGGAGGGACCATGAATTCGGACGACGGAACCGGTCGGATCATCGTTTTCATCGCGGGATACCGGTACGCCGGGAAGAGCCTCATTCTCCAGGAACTGGAGCGGTCGGGGTACCGCTGCGTGGACAACCTCCCCTTCGCCCTGGCCGCGGACTACCTGTCCCGGCACCGGGCCTCGGGGCGCCGACATGGCCGGAAGATCGCCCTGTCCCTGGACGAGGGGAGCCTGGGGGAGGACGGTGCGTCGTCCTCGGATCTCCTGGCGCTACGGGACGCCCTGGCCGAGGAGGGGGACCGGTCCGTCCTGGTCTTCCTTTCCGCGGGGGACACGGCGCTCGCGGAGCGGGAGGCCTCGGCCGCCGCCCGGTCCGGGGATTCCGCGGATGCCACGGCGGACGCCTCCCGCCGGGACGCGGAACGGGCCCGGCTTTCCGGTTTCCCGGAAGCCTCCGACCTGGTCCTGGACACCTCCTACGCGGCACCCGGAGACCTGCGGGACCGGATCCTCTCCCTCGCGGAAGGCGGACTGTCCCGTCCCCGGCCGGTCGTGGACATCGCATCCTTCGGGTTCAAGTACGGCGCCCTGTCGGGGGACCTCGTGCTGGACGCCCGGTTCCTGCCGAATCCCTACTACCTCGCCGAACTCCGGCCCCTCTCGGGAAAGGATCCGGCCTGTTCGGACTACGTTCTCTCCCATCCCGGCGCGACGGGTATCCTGGAAGGCCTCTCGGCCCTGGTCCGGGCCATGGAGCCCGCCTACCAGCGGCAAGGCCGGTACCGGCTCCGGGTCCGGATCGGCTGCACCGGGGGGCACCATCGCTCCGTCGCCCTCGCGGAAGCCCTGGGAGCCGTCCTTTCCGGGGAAGGCTACGCGGTGTCGGTGCGCCATCGGGACCTGGGCGGGCAGGGCGCGGGGGATGCGGGAGAGCAAGTCGGCTGAGGAGGGGTTCTCTTCGGTATTCTCCGGAATGTCTAGATCCGGGTGATCCCCCAGGTCCGAAGTCTACGGAACGAGCCCCGACGATCCGACGGCGCCGGACTTCCGGGGACGCCCCGTCCAAAAAGCGTAATCCGCCCCATCTTTTCCCTTTTTATATGATCATAATGGTAATATATTAAAGACACCGTCTCGTTGCCCGAGGAGGTGGGACATGTCCGGATTCTTTCGGCCCTTCGCCCTCTCGACCGTCGTATTGATCCAGACTCTGGTTCTGGTCGGCTGCCCGAACCCCATCACGGACGACATCGTGCTCAGCGCCAAGGATATCGAGGCTCCCGCGATTCTCGTGTCCGATCCCGCGGAGTACTCGAGCTACTCCCGGGTAATCCGAATCGAAGGGGTCGTCTCGGACGGGGCCGGCGGAGGGCGTTCCGGACGGGTTTCGTCCCTGAGCTACGAGATACTCTCCTATACCGCGGAAAAGTCCGCCGCCGTGTCCTCCTCCGGGGCCTTCCTGATCGAGGAACCGAACGACCTTCGGACGAACATCACCGTCCTCCTCAAGGCCACGGATTGGAACGGGAATGTCACGGAGTACCGGCTTCCCCTGGTGTATCCCGGCAACGACATACCGAGCTTCCGGTCGGTGGAGGACAACCGCTCGGTGACCTTGACCTGGGATCCGGTACCCGGCGCGACGCGGTACCGGCTCTATGTCGAACCATCCAGCAAGACTCCGGATCCGGCGCTGTCCGCGTACTTCGACGACGTCACCTCGCCGTATACCTTGAATCAACTCGCCAACGGCTCCGTCTACAGCCTCCTGCTCGAGGCGGACGGCCCGGGCGGTCGCCTGAATTACTCCCCGGTGATCCGATCCGTTCCGCTGTCCCGGATGCACCTCCTTCCCCGGGCGATCGAGCGGTACGACGGAATCGCCCTGAGCTGGCGGACCTTCGAATCCCTGCCGTCCTATACCGTGCTCCGGGCTTCCGCGCCGGGAGGTCCCTGGGAGGACGTCTCGGGTCCGGTCAGCGGCTCGGGATACTTCGACGCCAGCGCGGCCGACGGTCGGCGGTATTACTACGCCGTCCAGCCGACGTCCCGAAGCTCGGTAATAAGCGAGTACATCGAAGCCGCGTCCGACTCGGTATCATCCCGGCAGGACGCCCCGGTGGCCGTCTTCGACGGGGTCGAATTCTCTCGTAGTTCGGCCTACAAGGACGGTTACCTCTACATCGCGGACTATTACGGAGGGCTGAGGGTCCTGGACGTACGGAACCCCGGACTGCCGACCCAGGTGGGGTTCCTCGATCTGAGCTCCATCAAGTCGGTCGTCCTGGACGGATCCTACGCCTACCTCGGGGGCCAACGGTGGACCGGCGTCGAATGGGTTCCCGCCCTTTTTATCGTCGACATAGCAAGCCCCGGGACGCCGACCCTCGCGGGCTATACGGACCTGGATGCCTCGGGAGTGGGTCTCCAAGCCGAGAGCGTGGCGGTGCTTGGGAACTTGGCTTTCGTCGCCGGATTCAACCGCGGGCTCTACGTCGTCGACATCACCAGCAAGTCCGCCCCGATCGTGCGCAGGCAGGCCGTGGACGCGGCCTTGCTGGTCCAGGCCTACGACGTGGCGGTCCAGAATCGGTCCGGCACCCGCCTCCTGGCGGTCGCCGGCAACAGCGCCACGGCCGTCTACACGATCACGGGGACCGACGCCAATCCCACGGTCACCCGCAACAGCTCCTCCATCGGCGGAAGCTCTTCCGTCGCCTTCTCCTCGAGCGGAACGATCCTGTACGCCTCCCAGGGCAGCTTCGTGCGAGCCTGGCAGACCTCGAACCCGGCCTCGCCCACGGCGCTGTCGGCCGTCGAACCGGCGGGCTCGTCGGTCGGTGTCGGAAGACTGACCCTATCCGGCACCCGGCTGTTCGCGGCGATGAACATCTACGGCTATGCCGTCGTGGACGTCTCCAATCCGTCCTCCCTGCGGACCGCCTTCAACCGCAACGTACCGGGCAGCATCGAGCACGTCGCCGTGGGCGACGGGTATTCCTTCGTGTCCACGGGGAGGGACTATCCCTTCCGAATCTACGGTTCGAACGACCCGTCGGCGGCGCGGCTCGTCGATACCCAGAGCGCCCTGCGCTCGGCGGCCCGGATCGCCGCGTACGGCGGAAGACTGTACGTATCGGAATTCTCCGGGGATTGGACCTCCTCGGTGTTCAGCCTGGAAAATCCCGCGATGCCGTCCGAGGTCGTGACGGACGCGGGAGCCTATACCCCGTATGATTTCGCCTTCGCCGGAGGACGATCCTTCATCGCGGCGGAGCGCAGCGGGGTCATGCAGTGGTCCCTCCAGCCGCCCGGGTCGCAGACCCACGCTCCGCAGGTCCTGCCTCCCTGGTATGTCAGCACCCAGGGCGGAAACGCCTGGTCGGTAGCCTTGTTCGGCAACTACGCCCTCCTGGGCACCTCGGGCTCCTGGCTCAACGTCGTGGACCTGTCCCGGGCATCCCAGGGATTCCTCACCGTCGTGGCCGCCGTCACCACCCAGCCGGCGGCCGGTGGAACCCGGGAGGCCCGGCGGATAGCCCTGGCGGGCTCCTACGCGTTCATCGCCAACGAGGCGGCGGGCGTCCGGGTCGTGTCGGTCCAGGATCCGGAATTCCCCTCCGCCCTCGCGGGGTTCGGGTCACCGTGGAGCACCGGCGAAACCGCGGCGGTAGCGGCCTTCGGCGAGTACGTGCTGGCCGCCGATACCCTGGCCGGGCTCATGGTGTACGAGGCTTCCAATCCCCGGTCCTGGAGCGCGAGCGGGACCGCCCAGGCATGGAGACAACCCTCCGCGGCGCCCGCCTTCGATCTCGTGGTCCGGGGGAGCTACGCCTATGTCGCGTACGGATCCGCGGGGCTGGGGATCTGGGAGATCAGCAACCCCCTGGCGCCCTTGTTGGTAGGGTCCGTCCAGGCGGTCGGATTCGACCCGCGCTCCCTGACCATCTACGGCGATTATTTGTACGCCACCGACGGCGGAAGCAAGCTCTACACCGTGAGCCTGAAGCCTTGAGGAAGGAGACGGCCATGATCGGAAACCACGAGAAATCAGGCCTATCCATCGCGCGGTTTACAGCTGCGGCGATGTTGGCGATGGGAGCGCTCTTCCGGGTTGTCTCCCAGGAGACCATGGCGGAGCTCAACGAACGGTACAGCTTTCCCTTGTCGGTCGGGGCGGGGTACCGGGACCTGCAGGCCTTCGGAGGATTCCCGTCGGGCTTCTCGTTCCGGGAGATCAGCTCGGAGCTCCGGGTGCCCCTGACCTCCGTGCCGACCCTGCAGCCCTTCATCCGGGCCGGCACCCTCTCGGTTCTCCAGGCCGGCAGCGCCGGGGGGGAACAATTCGACCACAATGAGATCTGGGCGTCCCTGGGGCTGGGCTATTCGACTCGGTTCTCGAGAAATTTCGAGATCGGAATCGACGCGGCGGGGGGCGTCTATCAGAGCGCCTTCCCGAACCTCTCTCCGGGCACGACCGTGGGGGAACTCGGATACCTTCTGGATACCGGCGCCCGTATCGGGCTCGTCCCCTCCTACAATCTCGCGGTGGATCTGCGCCCTTCCCTGCGCTACTCCCGCAGCCTCGGCCTCCTGGACGACTTCGACGGGATGTATTTCGGGCTCGGCCTATCCCTCTCCTGGAGGTTCGGCCAGGATCCGGACGCGGCCGCTGCGGCCGTTCGCGCCCTTCGTCTGGAAACCCAGAACCTGTCCCCGGCGTTCGCGGCCATGCAGAGCTATTATTCCTCCCGGCCCTTCGCGAAGGTCACCCTGGTGAACGGCGAGGGCACCGAACTCCGGGACCTCGAGATTTCGTTCTTCCAGCCCGGATATATGGACGCTCCGACCCCCAGCGCGAATCTCCTTTCCCTGGCGCCCCGGGGACGAGCCGAGGTCGGACTTTTAGCGGCCTTCAACCAGGAAGTATTCCGCACCGAGGGCACCGTCCCCCTCGCCGGGGAGATCATCGTCCGGTATCGGTACCGGGGCCGTCCGATCGAGCAGCGAATGCCCGTTTCCTATGAATTGCTCGACCGCACGGCCATCACCTGGGACGACGACCGGAAGGTCGGAGCGTTCATCACCCCCGCGGACTCGGCCCTGAGGAATTATTCCAGCTTCGTGTCCGCCGCGCTGAGGAACGAGACCCTCCCCCAGTTGAATCCGGCGATGCAGGCGGCCGCCCAGGTCTACTCGGCCCTATCGTCCTTCGGACTGACCTACCAGGCCGATCCGAGCTCCCCCTTCGTCCAGGCCCAGACCGGAGCCATAGCCGTGGATTCCGTCAGCCTGGCCCGGGCCACCCTGGCCCGAGGAACCGGCGACTGCGACGACCTGACCGTGCTCTTCGCGAGCATCCTGGAATCGATGGGACACGAGACCGGTTTCATCACCGCTCCGGGGCACATCTATCTGGCGGTGAACACGAAGGTGCGAGCGCGGGATTTCCGGGAGATCCATCCCGATCGCGCCATGACCATCGTCGAGGACGATCAAGTCTGGATACCCGTCGAGATCACCCTGGTCGGGAAACAAGCCTTCGCGGACGCGTGGCGGCGCGGGGCCGAGCTGTGGAACCTCTACGATTCCAATCCGGAGAAGCGCGGCTTCCATACCACGGCCTCGGCGCAGACCGTATACCGCCCCGTCGGCCTGCGGGAGACCGACCTGGGCCTGCAATACGGCGCCCGGACGGATTTGGTCGCCGCCTACCGGCCGGAGCTCGCGCGGCTGGGCGACTTCGCGCTCACGGAGCTCGCCTCGCAGACGGCGAAAAGCGGCGACGTCCGGGACTGGAACGCCCTGGGCATAGCCTACGCGAAGTACGGACGGGTGAAGGAAGCGGAGTCCGCGTTCATCCGGGCCTTGAGGATCGACGCCGCCTTCACGAGCGCCCAGGTCAACCTGGGGAACCTGGCCTACCTGCAGAAGGATTATCGCAAGGCTATCGGCTCGTGGCAGGGCGTGATCCGGAACCTGGAAACCCAGGGCAAGGGCAAGAGCCTTTCCGCCCAGATGGTCCTGGTGAACCTGTCCCTGGCGTACAACGCTATGTCCGATTTCACCCAGGCCCGATCCAGCTTCGAACGCGCCGCGGAGATCGACCCCGCCCGGGTCCGGGACTTCGCCTACCTGGCCAGCGTCGGGGCCGGCTCGGGGTCCGGCGGCCGGGCCGCGGAGCTTTCAAGCTCCGTGCAATTCCTGAGGGATGAATAGGGAGGATCCGCCGGCTCGGAACCTACGGGTCGCGCTTACCCGTTCGACTCCCCCACTTGAAAGAAAACCGCCGCCTTCCAGGATGGAACGGCGGCGGTTACTGGAGGTGGGGGGAGTCGA
>CALMRC010000105.1 GCA_937873275.1 uncultured Spirochaetota bacterium | reverse complement strand
GCGACGGGACCGGCTGGGGGCCCTGGTGCCGGGGTACGAGGGGGACGCGGTGGTGTTCGACCGGGATTTTCGGGTCCGGGCCGCGGCGGTCCGGGGCCGGCTCGTGGTGGACGAGCTCTAGGAGGGAGACGTGAGGCTGGTCATTCGAAAGGATTACGACGCGGTATCCGCCTGGGCGGCAGCCTTCGTGGCCGCCCGGATCCGGTCCCGCGGGACGGGTCCGGGACGGCCCTTCACCCTGGGCCTTCCCACGGGCTCCACCCCCGAGGGGATGTACGCCCGGCTGGTCCGCATGCACCGGGAGGAGAGTCTGTCCTTCCGGAACGTGGCTACCTTCAACATGGACGAGTACGTCGGCCTTCCCCCGGAGGACCCCGGTAGCTACCGCTCCTACATGCGGAGCCGGCTGTTCGACCTGGTCGACCTCCCGCCGGAAAACGCCCGCCTGCCGGACGGATCGGCGGAGGATCCCGCGGCCGCGGCCGTGGCCTACGAGCGGGCCATCGCCGACGCGGGGGGCATCCGGCTCTTCGTGGGCGGGGTGGGATCCGACGGCCACATCGCCTTCAACGAACCCGGCTCCTCCCTGGCCTCCCGGACCCGCCTCAAGACCCTGACCCGGGAGACCCGCCAGGCCAACGCCCGGTTCTTCGGGGGAGATCCGGAGCGGGTGCCGGCCCTCGCCCTGACCGTGGGGGTGGGCACGATCCTGGCCGCCGACGAGATCCTCCTCCTGGTCTCGGGGTACGGCAAGGCCCGGGCCCTCCGGGCCATGGTCGAGGAGGGGGTGAACCACCTCTGGACGGCCAGCTGCCTCCAGCTCCACCCGAAGGCCGTCGTGGTCTGCGACGAGGCGGCCACGGACGAACTCCGGGTGAAGACGGTCCGGTACTTCCGGGAGATCGAGGGAGAGTAGGAGCCTGTCGGGTTCCTACCGGAAGAGGTCCTCCATCCGGGGATCGATGGTCTCGCACCGGCTCGGCGCGTCCAGGAGGGCCGCCAGGACGGGGGGCACGGGGACGGCTTGCCCGATCAGGGGTTCCACGACGGTCTCGAACTTGGCGGGGTGGGCCGTGGCCACGACGATGGCCGGGGAATCCGGCAGCTTGCGCTCCCGTACGTACTCCGCCGTCGCGGTGTGGGGACAGAGCACGCGGCCGGAAGCCCGGAAGGTGTCGCGGATGGTCTGGCGGATTTCCCCGTCCGAGACGCTCCGGGCGCAGACCTCCCTACGCAGGGTATCCAGGTCGGGGTACAGGAAGCGGAGCCGCTCCAGGTTGCTGGGGTCCCCCACGTCCATGGCGTTGGCCAGGGTCCGCACGCTGGGGCGCGGCCGGTAGATCCCCTCGGTCAGGAAATCCGGGAGCGTCCGGTTGGCGTTCGCCGCCAGGACGATCCGGGCTACGGGGGCCCCCATGGCCCGGGCCCAGTAGGCCCCCACCGCGTTCCCCACGTTCCCGCTGGGGATCACCAGGGCGGGCTTCTCTCCGGTCTCCCGCAGGAAGAGGACCGAGGCGTGCACGTAGTACACGGTCTGGGGCAGGAGTCGCCCCAGGTTGATGCTGTTGGCCGAGGACAGGAGGAAGCGCCCGGAAATTTCCGGCGAGCGGAAGGCCTCCTTGACCATGCGCTGGCAGTCGTCGAAGGTCCCCCGGACGGCGTAGGCCGAGACGTTTTCCCCCCAGCAGGTGAGCTGCTTTCTCTGCCGCTCCGACACGCCGTCCTGGGGAAAAAGGACCCGCACGGCGATCCCCCTGCGGCCGTGGAAGGCCGCCGCCACGGCTCCCCCGGTGTCCCCGGAGGTGGCCACCAGGATGGTCCGAGGGGGATCCCCGGACTCCTGCAGGCGTTCCAGGGCCCCCGCCAGGAAGCGGGCGCCGAAGTCCTTGAAGGCGGCGGTGGGCCCGTGGAAGAGTTCCAGGATCCGGACCTTGTCCGAGAGCGGGGCCAGGGGTACCGGGAAGTCGAAGGCCGCCCGGCAGAGCTCCGGCAGGCCGGACTCCAGCTCGTCGCCCCGGAAGAAGGGGGCCAGGACCTCCCGGGCCCGTTCGGGGTAGGGGAGGTCCGGATCCAGGGCCGCGGGGGACAGAGCCGGCAGGGTCTCCGGGACGAAGAGTCCCCCGTCCGGTGCCAGTCCCGCCCGCAGGGCCTCGGAGGCGGTGGCCGGTTCGCAGCCGCCCCGGGTGCTCGGGAACCTCATGCGGGGGTCCCGGGCCGGTCGCCCTCCAAAAGGCGGGCGCCGGAGGGGCTCACGGGTCCGGTCCAGGAGTCGCAGGGTATGCCGGCGGCCTCCCACGCGGCCGCCATGGCCCTGCGCGCCTTTTCGGCGGACTCGTCGTCCCGGCAGAGGGCGAAGACCGAGGGACCGGATCCGGAGATGGAGCAGCCCAGGGCTCCCGCCTGCAGGGCGGCCCGCTGGACCGAGTGGAAGGCCGGGATCAGGGGGGCCCGGCGGGGCTCCACGAGGCCGTCCTTGAGGCTCCGGGCCAGAAGGTCCAGGTCCCCGGTGTAGCAGGCGGCCACGAAGGCGGCCAGCCGAGAGGACTGCGCGACATACTCCCTCAGGGGAAGCTCCCGGGGCAGGACCCCGCGGCTGGACCGGGTGTCCAGCTCCCGGTGGGGGTGTACCAGGGCCACCCTCAGACCCTCGGGGACGGGGATGCGGACCGTCTCCACGGGGTCCAGGGACCGCAGGAGGGTCAGCCCGCCCAGGAGGCAGGGGGCGGCGTTGTCCCCGTGGGGGGAGCCCGAGGCGAGCTCCTCCCCCAGGAGGGCGTACTTGAGCAGGGCTTCCCGGGGCAGGGGCTCGGGAAGCAGGGAGTTGGCGGCGACCAGGGCGCCCACGGAGCTGGCCGCGGAGCCCCCCATCCCGCTGGACAGGGGAATGCCCTTCCGCACGGAGACCCGGAACCCGAAGGGCAGGTCCAGGTCCGCCCGGAGGCGGATCAGGGGCAGCGTCGCCGTGTTGCGCTCGGGATCCGCCGGAAGGTTGGAGACCACGCCGTCGGTTCCGGCCAAGGTGACCGCCGGGGAGGCGCCCGGGGACGGATCGACCCGTTCGACGGTGACCGTG
>CALMRC010000104.1 GCA_937873275.1 uncultured Spirochaetota bacterium | reverse complement strand
GCCTTCCCCACCGGGTACTTCTTCATGGTCAGCTCCAGGGACTCGCCGATGGCCCACAGGGCCTTGTCGAGGTCCGCGTCCGTGTGCCGATGGGCGATGTACCAGTGATGGAAGGGCTGGATGAAGAGCCCGCGGCGGATGGTCTGGGTGTAGAAGTACTCCCGCCGGGCCTTGTAGGCCTTCTCCTCGTCCCCCGGGGCCTTGTCGAAGGTCACGAAGGGCATGGGGGGGATGCCGCTGACCGTGGCGGGGCAGCCCGAGTCCGCGACGACCTTCCGCAGGCGCTCCAGGAACTTGGTGCCCCGGGCCCAGATCGAGTTCGGGACGTCCTCGCGCTTGAGGATCTCCAGGCACTTGAGGGCCGCCACCATCTCCAGGGAGTTCGGGAAGAAGGTGGAGGAGACGAAGACCTTGGACTGGCAGACGTCCATGATCTCGGCCTTGCCCGCCACGCAGGAGATGGCGTAGCCGTTGGCCAGGGCCTTGCCGAAGGTGCCCAGGTCCGGGGTGACCCCGTACCGCTCCTGGGCTCCCCCCAGGGCGGCCCGGAAGCCCGTGCGGATCTCGTCGAACACGAGGACGGCGCCGTGCTTCTTGACCAGCTCCTTGACCCCCTCCAGGTAACCCTTGGGCGGGGCCATGACCGGCTTGGCCAGGGGGTGCCCGACGGGGGTAACGATGACGCAGGCCACCTTGCCGGCGTGCTCCTTGAGCTTGGCCTCCAGGGCCGGGAGGGACCCGTACTCGAACTCGTCCGTGAGCGCCAGGGTCTCCTCGGGGACGCCGCCGTGGTTCTCCACGCACCAGTCGTGCCAGCCGTGGTAACCGCAGCGCAGGACCATGGGCCGGTCCGTGTAGCCCCGGGCAATCCGGACCGCCAGGGTCGTGGCGTCGGAGCCGGTCTTGACGGGGATCACCTTCTCGGCGCAGGGCACGACGTCGATGACGGCCTGCTCGAGCTGGTTCTGGGCCGGCTGGACCAGGCTGAAGCAGAAGCCCCGCTCGTCCATCTGGCGCTTGACCGCGTCGTTGATCTCCTTCTCGTCGTAGCCCAGGATGACCGGGCCGTAGGCGCAGAGCATGTCGATGTAGTCGTTGCCGTCCACGTCGACGATGTGGCCCCCGTAGCCCCGGTCGATGAAGATGGGGTACTCCCCCTGGATGAAATTGTAGGGCCGGCGGATGCCCATGACGCCGCCCGGGGAGAGCCTCTGGGCCTCCTCGAACATGGCCATGGACTTGTCGAGTTTCAGTTTCGGAAATTCGCTGGCGGGCATGGTGGCTCCTTGTGGGTGAATTGGTGAATGGGTGAATAAGTGAATAGGATGGCTAAGGAAGCGGCCGGAGACTACGCTATTGCGTGGGATACGGCCGCGACTCTCGAATCGCCTCTATTCACCCATTCACTATTCACCTATTCACTTAACGTAGTTCTCTTCGAATACTTTCCTCAGCGCCGGGTTTTCCCGGAGCTCCCAGAGGGTGATCTCGGCGTGGTCCTTGGTGTAGCCGTTGCCGATAATCATGTTCACGTCCTTGCCGATCCCCTCGGCCCCCAGGGCGGCCCGGGTGAAGCTGGTGGCCATGCTGAAGAAGTAGACCGTGCCGCCGTCCCGGACCGGGAGGATGCTGGCCATCTCGCAGCCCGCGATGTTCACGCAGGTGATGGCGATGTCGAACTCCCGGCCCTTGTTCGCCTTGAGGACCGCGTTCATCAACTCCACGGGTTTGGTGGCGTCCCCGACCACGATCTCGTGGGCCAGCTTGAGGTCCTGGATGACCTTCCGGGAGCGCTCGGAGTGGATGTTGGCCACGACGCGGCCCGTGGGGCCCGCGCGCTTGATGGACTCGTAGAGGCAAAGGAGGCCGGACTTGCCGCCCGCGCCCAGGACCAGCACCGAGTCCCCGGGCTTCACCAGCTTGGCCGCCTGGGCCGGGGCGCCCGCCACGTCCAGAGCCGCCAGGGCCAGGCCCTCGTCCATGTCCGCCGGAAGCTTGGCGTAGATTCCGCTCTCGAAGAGGATGGCCTGCCCGTCGATCTCGACCCGGTCGATCTCCGGGTGGACCTTGAGGATCTTGTTGATCTTCAGGGGGGTCAGGGAAAGGGACACCAGGGAGGCGATCTTGTCGCCCACCTTCAGGTCCCGGTCCTTCAGGGCCGAGCCGATCTTGGCCACCTTGCCGATGAGCATCCCGCCGGAACCCGTGACGGGGTTCTGCTGCTTGCCCCGGGCCGCGACGATTTCCAGGATCTTGGCGCCGATCTTCTGCACGTCCCCGCCCGCTTCCTGCTCGATCTGGGTAAAGCTGGCGGAGTCGACGTTCAGGGCGATCACGTCCACCAGGATCTCGTTGTCGTAGAGGACGGACATGTCGTTGTTGATCTTCTGCGCGGTCTGGGGCATCGCACCGACCGGTTCGATCACCCGGTGCGTACCGTACTTGCACCCAAGGCTCATAGGTTCCTCCTTTTAAACGGAAACGATATCGAAACGTTTCGGGGAGAGCGGAAGGCTTCCCCGCTTGAACCCATGGCAGAATCAAATCCATTTACGATATTTTATTATATATTGTTCAACATGCAAACATGATGTTCAAGATACAATCACATTATATACTATTTTCGCGAATACGCAACCGGTAAAGTGAAAGGACCATCTATTCCGGAGAGGTGCGGCGGCGGGGCGGAACGATCTCGGACGGTCGAGAGGGAAAAGAATCGAGTGCTTCGGCCCCCGCTAAGGCATGTTGCGCGCGATCTGGTTCTGATAGCCCAGGAGGATGTCCTTGACCCGGTGGAGCTTGTCCTCCCAGCCCTCGCTGCGGTAGAAGCCCACGGCTACGCAGGCCTTGATCCGGCCGCCCTCGCCGAATATGGGGATCCCGACCCCCAGGATGTCGATCCCGAGCTCGTCCACGCTGAAGGAGTAGCCCCGGTCCCGGATCCGGGCGTATTCCGCCAGGAGCTCTTCCTTGGTGGTCAGGGTATTGTAGAAGGTCTTCTCGAAGACCCGGCCGGAGAGGGTCCGCTCGATGTACTCCGGGTCCTGGTAGGCCATGAGGACCTTCCCGTAGTTGCCCTTGTTGGGAGGGTAGTACCGTCCCGGCACGTCGTTCAGCTTCATGGGCTGGTGGACCTCGATCTCGATCAGGGACATGATCTTGTCCCCGTCCATCACCGCCATGCCCACGGATTCCTTGATGATGTCCGAGATCTCCGAGAGGATATCGATGAGCTTCGAGTGGAAGTTGTTGTTGTACAGGTAGGTGGTCCCGATGTGGTACATCTCCGGGCCCACCTTGTAGTAGTCCCCGCCCTTGTCGGAGATCACCAGGTCGCAGTCCTTCAGGACCTGGAGGATCCGGTAGACCGAGGACCGGTTCATCCCCAGCTTCCGGGCCAGCTCCCCGGCCTTGTACTCGTAGGGCGGCACGGCCAGCTGCTTGAGGATGAGGACCGATTTTTCGATGCTCGTAGAGGGCATACGGGAACTCCTAGTGGACAGTGGCCGGTGGACAGTGGACGGAAGTGACACAATACGTCGGTCGGATTCTAGGCCAACTGTGGCTGGCGGCCGCCCGCTGCGGCCTCCTTCCGTTCACCGTTTACTGCTCACCGACAACGACCTGAACAACCCATACAGCAAGGCGGAGATTTTGTCCAGTTTTTCGAGATAGAATGAATATTCCTTCTCGTCTATATATGATAGATCCCGTGACAACAGCAGGTGGTATTTGAGTTCAGCGCAGGATCCCCGGGCTATGCATACGAATCGGGCGAACTCCGTCCTGGATCCCCGATGTGAACCTTCCAGGAGGTTCGCCCCCATGGAGCTCGACGCCCTCCGGATTTGGGATGACAAACCATATCGCTCTGTCGGTGGAAATTTTCCGGTTCTTCGATAGAGGCTAACTGTTATCGCGTGGGCTTGCTTGTAGGCTTCCAGCCGTTGAACAGACGTTGTTTCCATGCCGGGATACCGCCGAGAAACCGGCAAATGCTTGCGTTGGGGTGGACAGTGGACAGTGGACAGTGAACAGTGGTCGGAAGTGAGCCCACTCCGCGGCCGAGCTACCGCCAATCCGTGTTCGCCAGCCCTGCACGGGAGCCTACTCCTGTCCACAGTCCACTGTCCACCGACCACAGAAAAGGCCGCCTCCCACGCCTAAGCGTGTTCAGCGGCCTCATACGGAAACCTACTTCCGCTTACTGTCCACCGTCCACCGTCTACAGAATAATCTTCGCCCCCGCGATCAGCTTGAGGCGGCGGAGGGGATAGGTGGCCAGGTCATAGGTCTGGGGAGCCCCGAATTCGTCGTAGTAGGTACCCTCCACCGTCCCGAGCGGGAAGAGGTAGAGGCCCTTGATGAAGATCCCCAGGCCCCCGAAATTGAGCCCGAGTCCGCCGCCCGCCTGGAAGTAGGTGGTGGCCATGATGGGATTGTCCGGGTCAGGATCTACCGACGGATCATCACTCGCATAGTCCTTGCCCATGACCCCCAGGCCCGCCTCCAGGAAGGGGTCCAGGAAGGCCCGGTACTTGATCAGATGGCCCTGGGCATAGAGGGTGAGGTCGAAGTCGACCATTGGGACTGGGAATGATCCGTCCTGGGCGTAGGACCAGTCTTCCTCGTAGAAGGAGAAGTTCCCCGCGAGTCCCAGGGCGGTCTTGCCCAGGGCCAGCTCGATGAAGGGGCCGTAGAAGACGCCCTCGCCCTCCCGCAGCCGGCTCGAGAACTCGCTCATGCTCATCTTCGTGTCCGAGTAGATGGCGGCGTTGAGCCCCAGGCCTATCTGCGCGAAGGCGCCCGCGGCCGCGACCGTGAGAATCGCGATCGCCGCGAAAACTCTCTTGTTCATTCGATAACCTCCTAGTTCGGTCCGGCGGACTCTTTCGGTCCGCGCTCGAAGGCCGGTTCCTGCGCCCGCGCCTTCCGTGAGGATACTATAGCGCATCTCTCAAAAAAAACCAGACGGAAAGCGGGACAGAATGGAGATTTCACAATCTTCGTAACACCGGGGCGGGTTCGCTCCTTTTCTATCGGAAGCGGCGCGGCGGATCCGGTTTTCCGATTCCCGCATGGAAACTCCGGGCCCGTCGTCGTATACTAGGGATTGCGCCCTAGAGGCACGTTCCCAATCCGAACGGAGGAAAACGATGAGAAAGACATTCGCCGTGCTCCTGGTCCTTCTGGTCCTGGGCACGATCCCGGCCTTCGCCCAGAACCGCACCTCCCTCAACATCCAGTGCAACGAGGTCGGCGCGGAAGTTTACATTAATAACCGTCTAGCCGGTCAGACTACGCCCAATTTTTCGTTCCTTGTACCTCAAGGAACAGTACAAGTTAGAGTGTACAAGAAAGGCTTCCAGACCTTCGAGACCGTAGTCAAGGCCGGGACCTCCCCGATCACCCTGAACGTTACCCTCCAGCGGATCGGCGCGGTCGTCACCCCGCCGCCGCCTCCCCCGCCCCAGAACTTCTCCCTCCAGGTCAACGCCAACGTGGCCGGGGCGGAGGTCATCATCAACAATATAAGCGCCGGGCGGGTGCCCTTCTCCGCCGCTTTGGCCCCCGGGTCCTACACCCTGATCGTGCGCGCCCCGGGCTACACGGACTTCGCCCAGAACCTGGTGATCTCCGGGCCCGTGACGGTCAACGCGAACCTCCAGGCCCTCCTGGTGCCCCTGGTCCTGAACAACCTGCGGCCCGGGGCCGAGATCTTCCTGAACGGGGCTCGGATCGGGGTCGCGAATTCCGCCACCTTCTCCGCCCAGGTCGCCCCGGGCACCTACACCCTGACGATCCGCCTGGGCGGCTTCCTGGACTTCACCACCCAGGTGACCGTCGGGACCTCGGCACCCCAGACCATCGCCCCGGTCTTCCAGCCCCAGCCCGCGTCCTACACCTTCAACATCCCCGCGAGCATCCAGAATCCGGACATGAAGGGGAACCCCTGGAGCCAGATCCGCCTGTACATCGACGGGGCCGCCCAGAAGGACTTCCGCGGCCAGGTCACCCCGGGCCGGCACACGATCCGGCTGGTATCCGGGGCCTTCGCCATCGAGACGACCTTCGACTTCGAGGCGGGGAAGACCTACACCTTCGAGCCCTTCCTGGGACTCAACACCCGGTAGGCGGTTTCCCGGAAATCCGTGGCCATCGGCAAGGCGTTCCCCCCGGGGAACGCCTTTTTCGTTTGACAGTCCGGCTCGCGGCCGTGGTATGGTATACTCCTGCCGAAACGATCCGGAATCCGAGCCGTGTGCGAACGATTCGAACAGGGGTTCTTGATCCATGATGGAAACGCGCGAGTACGAACAGCTGGCCTTGGAGTCCGGTGTCTACAAGGACATCGAGTTGGACATCCTCATCGACACGCTGGATTCCTGGAAATCCCGGCCCGGAAGCCCCTACTCCCTGGTGGAAGTCCGGGACAGCCGGGTGCCCGCGGGTTTCTGCCTCTTCCAGCGCGCGGCCAACACGGAATCCACCTTCGACATCCATACCTTCCTGGTGGGCCGGGACTACCGGGGCAAGGGCGCCGCGGACAAGCTTCTGGAGCTCCTGGCCGAGGAGATCCTGTCCTCCGTCCGGTCGGCGATGATCCGGGTGGAGGTGTCCTCCACGAAGGAGAACGCCGTGGAACCGGGGTTTTTCACGGCCCGGGGCTTCGAGACCATCGGCCACATCCCCGATTTCTACGGTCCCGGAAACGACTACTGGATCTACGCGAAGCAGGTCTCCCGGACTTGAGCCGGCCCGGACGGCGCGCCGGCCCGCTAATCCGGGACGGAGTCCTCGAAACGCCGGGGTCCGCCGACCGGCGGCCGGGTTTGCCGGATTCCCCGTATCCCCTGATTGCCTCTGTACTTTTCGACGGGATCGGCCGAGAATGAAGGGAAGACTCGAACGACGCAGCGATAGGATCGCAATCATGAGGACGACCGTGGAAGCTTATTCCCTACGCAATGCCGCCGCGCTGGTGTCCGAATCCGGAAGCCGACGCGGGAACTTGAGCGTCCAGGCCGGGAAGATAGCCGAAGGCAAGGCCGCCGGACCCGAGATCGACCTGGGCGGGTCGTCCTTCCTGTACCCCGCCTTGGTGAACGTGCACGACCACTTCCGGGGCAACTACGTGCCCCAGGTGGGCCCCCCGGGAGACGCCTTCTACATCAACTGGGGCCCCTGGGACAACGACCTCAAGGCCTCCCCGGTGTACAAGGAACGGGCCAACATCACGGTGGAGCAGATGTACTTCCTCTCCTCCTACAAGAACCTCTTCAGCGGCGTGGCCACCGCCAACGACCACTTCCCCCACGAGATCAACGAGCCCTTCCTGCCCCGCCTGCCCATCCGGGTGATCGGGGAATACACCCTGGCCCACGAATGCTCCTCCTTCGACCTCAAGTGGGGGGACGGGATCGAGATCGAGCACAAGCGGGCCGTGGAGAGGAATTGGCCCTTCATCACCCACCTGGAGGAAGGGTTCGACCCGGAGTCCCAGGACGGGATCGGCATCCTGGAGCGCCTGGGCTGCCTGGACGACCACGACGTGTTCATACACTGCATCGGCTTCTCCGACGAGGACATCGCCAAGACCGCCAAGGCCGGGGCCTCGATCTCCTGGTGCCCCGCCTCGAACATGCTGATGTTCAACGTCACCTGCAAGATCCGGAAATTCCTGGAGGCGGGGGTCAACGTCTGCCTGGGAACGGACTCGACCCACACGGGGTCGGCCAACCTCCTTGCGGAGATGAAGTACGCCCGGAAGGTGTTCCGGGACCTGTACGGGGACGATCTGTCGGCCAAGACGCTGTACCGCATGGTCACCGTGAACCCGGCCAAGGCCTTCCGGATGCAGGACCGCGTCGGGTCCCTGGATGGCGGCAAGTCCGCGGACATCCTGGTCCTCTCCGCGATCCACGAGGATCCCTACGAGGCCCTGGCCCGGGCGGAGCCCAAGGACATCCGCCTGCTGACCCTGGAGGGCGTGCCCCTCCTGGTGGAGGACGCCCTGGCGGAACCCTTCCGGGGGATCCTGTCCAAGGGCTACGAGACGGTCAAGATCGGCGGCCGGAAGGTCCACGTTCGGGGCTCCCCCGCCGCCCTCTACCGGGATGTCCGGAAGGCGATCGGCTTCGACAAGAAGCTGGATTACCTTCCCTTCGAGCCGTGACGCCGGAACGGGACGCGGTTTCGGTGGAAATCTCCGCGGCCGTCCACTATACTGCTACCGCACGCCGCGCGACGGCGAGAGTGGAGTGAGGAGCAATGCCGAAGGCAGCCAACTACCGCGCAAACTCGGTCATCTACTTCCAGGGGGACGTGGTCAGCGACAAGATCTACATCCTCCAATCCGGCCAGGTGGTGGTGAACTACACGGACATCGAAACCGGCAAGGACCTCCGGGAGGTCATCCAGACCGGCGAGTTCTTCGGGGTGAAGAGCGCCCTGGGCAAATATCCCCGGGAAGAGAACGCCGCGGTGGTCTCGGATTCCCAAGTCCTGATCTTCACGGTTCCGGAGTTCGAGCAGTTCGTCTCCGCGAACACCCGCATCATCCTCAAGATGCTCCGGGTCTTCTCCAACCAGCTCCGCCGCATCCACAAGCAGGTCGAGAACCTGATGGAGAAGCAGGAGGCCCTGAGCCCGGAGATCGGCCTGTTCCGCACGGGGGAGTACTACCTCAAGAACCGGATGTATTCCCAGGCCAAGTACGTCTTCAGCCGCTACCTGACCTACTACCCCGCCGGCAAGCTCGCGGACGCGGCCAGCAAGAACCTGGAGACCGCAGAAACCTGCATGGTCAAGTACGGCGACGGCAAGGGGCCCTCCCCCTCCGTGGCCGGCATACCCGCCGGGGCCCAGCCCCAACCCTCCGCGGCCTCCGCCCCCGCGAAGCCCTCGGACACCCTCCGGCCCCCGTCCGGCCAGGCCCTCTCGGACACGGCCAAGGAGTACTACAACGCCGTGAGCCTCTTTTCCCAGGAGAAGTACAAGGAAGCCCTGGGGGAGTTCAAGCGTATCGTGGAGGCCAACCAGGACCCCGAGTACGTGGTCAAGGCGGCCTACGACATGGGCCGCAGCGTGTTCATGCTGGGGCAGTACGACGCGGCCATAGCCCACTTCACCCGCATGGTCCAGACCTATCCCAAGCATCCCGACCTGGCGGACATCCTCTATTACCTGGGGCAGTCCTACTCCAAGAAGGGCGACGCCGAGCGGGCCAAAGGATTCTTCCGGAAGATCCTGACCATGGAGAAGGACGAGGACAACTCCACCTACCTCCGAGCCAAGAAGGCCCTGCGCGGCCTGGAGGAGGCCCAGAATGGCTGATCTCGCCTCCTTCACCCGATTCGCCCGGACCTACCAGGCCGGGGAGATCATCTTCTCCGAGTACGAGCCCGGGGACTCCTTCTACCTGATCCAGTCGGGCAAGGTCCGCATCGCCAAGATCGTCGGGGACATCGAGAAGACCATCGACGTGCTCCAGCCCCCGGAGATCTTCGGGGAGATGGCCATCCTGGAGGGGACCCCCCGCTCCGCCACCGCCGTGGCGGTGGACACGGTCCGGGTCCTGGAGTTCAACCGGGCGAACTTCGAGGTCCTCATGATGGGCAACCCGCAGATCGCCCTGCGGCTGCTCAAGCTCTTCACCAAGAGGATCTACGACCAGAAACGACGGTTCATGATCCTGACCCTGGAGGATCCCCAGGCCCGGGTGGCGGACGTCTTCCTGATGCTGGCCGAGACCCAGGCCGCGGCCACCGCCGGGGCCGAGCAGGACGGGGAGAAGCGGGAATTCAAGGTGACCATCGAGGACGTGGCCCACTGGGCGGGCATGGGCGCCTCGGAGGTCCAGACCATCCTGGGGCACTTCGCCAACCAGCGCCGGGTGGAGCTCTATCCCGACCGCGTGATGGTCCGGAACATCAGCGACTTCTCGCGGTTCGTGAATTCCCGCAGGAAAAAATAGGGTTCCCGTATAGATCCAACAAGATGAACAAGATGAGGACAGGATCAACAAGATGGAGAAAAACCAAGAATCTCCATCTATATCTTGTTCATCTTCTTTCTTAATCTTGTAAATCTTGTTGGATCTATGGTTACCAAGCTCTACTATCCGTAATACTCCGTAGTTCAGTCCTGAAACATCCTAGCGGTACCCGATGGCGACGGAAAGCATCAGCAGTCCCATGGTCAGGACGAAGGCCGCGGCCTGGAGGGGCAGGACCCACCTCGCGTACTTCGTCCAGGAAATCCCCGCGATGGACAGGGCGATCAGCAGGACCGCGTTCGTGGGGTACAGCATGTTGGAGAATCCGTCCCCGAAGGCGAAGGCCTGGACGGCCACCTGCCGGGACAGCCCCGTCAGGTCCGCCAGGGGCGCCAGGAGGGGCATGAGGAGGAAGGCCTTGGCGCTGGCGCTCCCGATGAAGAAGTTCAGGGCCAGGGTCAGGCCGTACATCGTCGCCGCCGCCCCGTAGCCGGACATCCCCCGGGCGGCTTCCGCCGCGGCGTGGAGGATGGTATCCAGGACCTCCCCGGCCGTCACGATCCGCTTCACGCTCAGGGCCATCAGGATGAGGATACCCGCGGGCAGGACCCCCGCCGCGCCCCCGCCGAAGGCCTTGAGCCAGCGCGGAAAGGACAGGCCCGCGGCCAGTCCGGAGACCAGGCCGGCGGCCAGGAAGGCCAGGGCCATGACGGGCAGGGAATAGTCCGAGAGCCCCGGCACCAGGGTCACCGCCAGGACCACCGCCAACAGGGCGGCCATGGACAGGCCGAAGGCCCGGGCGCCCCGGTAGCTCTCCGGGGGAAGGGCCGGACCCGGGGCCGCCCCGGAATCCGGGCCGCCTTTCCCGGACCGCGCCTCCACGCGCCGGGCGTGCCGGACCAGGAACAGTACGTAGAGGCCGTAACAGGCGCCCAGCACCAGGATCCGGAAGGGCGCCCCGGAGAAAACCGGGATCCCCGCCAGGCGCTGGGCGGTGCCAATGGAGAAAGGATTGGAGACCGCGGCGGAAAAGCCGAATCCCACCGCCAGGACGCTCATTCCCAGCCCCGTGAGAACGTCCCACCCGAAGGTGGCCGCCAAGGCGCACGCCAGGGGAACGAGGAGGACGGATTCCTCGAACACCCCCATCAGGGACCCCAGGAGCATGCCGAACAGGGACACCGCCGCCAGGAGCCGGAACCTCCGGGCCCGGTACCGGGCGGCCAGGACCGCCACGGCGGCTTCCAGGACCCGGGCTTCGTTCAGCCCCGCGAAGGAGCCCCCCGCCACGGCGATGAAGGCGATGATGACCACCGCCGTGAGGGCGTCCGGGGAGCCCAGCACCTCGACCGGGGCGGTCAGCCAGCGCCAGGCCGGGTAGTCCGGACGCTCCACGGGCTTGAAGGAACCCGGCACCAGGGTCGGCCCGGTTTCGCCCGGGATCCGTTCGTAGGAGCCCGCCGGCACGATCCGGGTCAGGGCCCCGGCGACCAGCATCAAGCCCAGAAGGATCAAGGCCGAGACGGCGAAGGCTTTCGCTCCGATGGAAACGTTCTTCATGGGGCTCTCCGAGGCGGCCGGCCTCCGGGGCCGTATGCCGGAGGGGCAGTATACCACGGCTCCCCCGGGCGGGCGAGGTTGACCCGGGGGGCCTCCCGGGGTAGTGTTACGAACCTTGTGACGTCCCGGAGGTCGTTCGTGCAACCCATTATGGCCGTTCTTCTGGCGATATGCGGAGCCTTCGGGGCGCTCTTGGCCGTTCTCCTGGTCCGCGCCCTCGGGACCCCCCGGGCCCCGGATCCGGGATCCCTGGACCCGGCCGCCCTGGCCCCCTTCGCGGGGCTCGAGGACAAGCTCGCCGCCCTGGTCCGCCTCCCCACCGTCTCCCGCTTCGAGGAAACCCAGGAGGACCCGGCCCCCTTCCGGGAGTTCCCCCGGGAGGTGGAACGGCGGTTCCCGGTCGTCCACGCCCGGTTGCGCCGGGACTCCGTGGGAAGCCGGGGCCTCCTCTACGAATGGCCGGGAACCGATCCCTCCCTGCCTCCCGTCGTCCTGATGGCCCACTACGACGTGGTGCCCCCCGGAGAGATCCCCTGGACCCGGCCTCCCTTCTCCGGGGAGACCGCGGAGGGATTCGTCTGGGGCCGGGGCTCCCAAGACACGAAGGTCACTCTGGCGGGGATCCTGGGCGCGGCGGAGCGCCTCCTGGAGGAGGGTTTCCAGCCGCCCCGGACCGTGTATCTCGCATTCGGGGGGGACGAGGAGGTCGGCGGCGCCCGGGGGGCGGCCCTCCTGGCCCGAACCCTTCGGGAACGGGGGGTGCGGGCCTCCTTCCTGATCGACGAGGGAGGGATCGTGGCGGACGGGATGCTGCCCTTCGCGGACCGGCCCCTGGCCCTGGTGGGAATCGCGGAGAAGGGATACGTGGACGTGGAGCTGGAGGCCAAGGGCGCCGGGGGTCACGCGTCCATGCCGCCCCGGAGCACCGCGGCGGGCACCCTGGCCCGGGCGATCGCCCGCCTGGAGTCCCGGCCCTTCCCGGCCCGCCTGACCTATACGGTCCGCAGCTTCCTCTCGGATCTATCGCCCTACGTGCCCTTCCCCGTCCGTCTCCTGTTCCGGAGCCCCGGGCTCGCGTCCTTCGCCCTGATCAAGGCCTTTTCCGCGGCGCCCACGACCAACGCCCTGGTGCGGACCACCCAGGCCGCTACGATGCTGTCCGGGAGCGACAAGGAGAACGTCCTGCCCGACCGAGCCCGGGCGATCATCAACGTGAGGATCCTCCCCGGCGAGACCGTGGCGGGGGTCCTGGCCCGGATCTCGGCGGTGGTCGCCCCGGAGGGGGTCACGGCCCGCCCGGCCCACGAGGGACTGGCGGTGGAGCCCCTGCCGGAGTCCCCGACGGACCACGACGGGTACCGGGCGGTACGCTCGGCCCTGGAGGCCGCCCATCCGGAGGCGGCGGTGGTCCCCTTCCTGTTCAGCGCGGGCACGGACTCCAAGCACTACGCGGACATCGTCCAGGCGGTCTACCGGATCGCTCCGATCCGCCAGACCTCCCGGGACCTGGCGGGGGTCCACGGTCCCGACGAGAGGATCTCCGTCGAGAACGTCCGCCGCTGCGCCCTCTTCTACTTCGAGCTCCTGAAGGGGATGTAGCGCGCCCGCGCCCGGCCTAACTCCGATAGAATCGCCGAAGCGAGGCTTCGGCGCGTTGAAGGGCGGGTCGCAAGCCCGCCCTTCAACGGACGACCGCGAAGTCGCCGAACCAGAGTTCCCGGATGCGGCCCAGGGAGAGCTGGGCGTTTAGGCGGTCCCGGAGCTCCGACTTCAGGGCTCCCTCGAAGGCGGGATGAAGGCTCTCCGCGCTCTTCCCCGCGAAGAAGGCGGTACAGGTCTCCCGGAGGCGGGTCGCCTTGTCGTCCAGCTCCTCCTTGAAGGCCCGGTCCCCGGCGGGATACGGAAAGGCGATGCTGACCGCCACGACCGCGGGGGGATCGTCCCGGGTGGAGGCCCGGATGGTTCCCAGGCGGGAATAGACCGCCTCCCCCTCCCGGGGCACCTCGACCCGGGGGCCGGGGTCGGACCGGTCGGACCGGCTCCGGGTGCCCGCCGCCAGGGCGTACGCGGTTCCCAGGACCAGCACGGCCGCCAGTAGAAGGATGATCGCCCGAAGCACCTTTTCCAGGCCGCTCCGCGCCGGGGGAACACCGTCCGCCGATCCGTCTCGATCCATCCGCGCCTCCTAGGCCCCGTCGGGCCCCGATGGAGCGGGCCCGGTCCGGGGAGGATCCCCGGACGGGGATCCCGGGGAGAACGTGATTCCGTGGGCCGAGGCCCGGACCACGATCAGGCCCGTGCCCATCAGTATAACCGCGGCGGTGAAGAATACGAAGGGATACCCGGCGGAGGAGGCGACCACGGCGCCCACCGCGGGGCCCAAGGCCATCCCGGCGCTGGACACGGAGCTGGATAGACCGTAGGTGGATCCCTGCTTTCCCGGGTCGCAGAGCCGGGCGATCAGGGCGTTCACGGACGGAAGGGTCCCGCCCAGGAATATGCCGGCGCCGGTCCGGAACCACAGCAGCTCGGTCGGGCTCCGGGCGAATCCCTGGAGTATGTAGAACACGAAGGCTCCCCCCACGCATCCCAGGAGGGTCCGCCCGTACCCCACCCTTCCGGACACCCGGCCCACCGCCGCGGCGGCCAGGGCCGCCGCCAGGGACCCCGCCCCGATGATCAGTCCGCTCAGGGTGCCCACTCCGGACTCCGGGCCGGCCATGTGCAGGATCACCAGGGGCAGGATGGGCACGGCGATGGCGCTGGCGAACTGGACCGAGAAGGTCACCAGGAGGAGGGCCGCCAAGGCCGGGTTCCGCAGGGCCGGGGACAGGTCGGGCACGGCGTTCCGGAGGAGGGATCCGGGCCGGGGGCTGGGTACGAACTCCTCCTCCGCGAAGCGGAGCACCAGGAATCCCGAGAAGGCCAGGATGGCCCCGGTAGCCAGGAAGTTCATCCGGGGTCCCGCGGCGTCCGCGACGATGCCCCCGAACAGGGGACCGACGGAGCTGCCCAGGAATATGGCCATCTGGAGGAGACCCAGCCGGTACCCGGCCTCCTCCTTGGGAACCAGGGCCGCCACGTAGACCGTCGCGGCCGCGACGGTCCCGGTGACGCAGCCCTGCAGGGTCCTCAGGACGAATACCTGCCAGGGGGAGGTGGTCAGGGCCATCAGGCTGATCAGGACCGCGCCGCCGAGCATGGCCCGCAGGATCATGGGCTTCCGGCCGTACCCGTCCGCCAGGCTACCCCAGACGGGGGCCAGGAGGGCCAAAGCCAGGGCGGAGGCCGACTGGGAGAGGCCGTTCCAGTAGTTCAGGCGCCCCGGGTCCGTAACGCCCAGGTCCCGAAGGAAGAGGGGTATGATGGGAGTCGTGGTGCTGAATCCGGCGATGGCGATCAGTTCGGCAAACCAGATGACGTAGAAGGATCGTTTCCAGGATCGCATGGTGTATCTGGGCGCCAGTGTATCCCTCCGGCGCGATCGCGGCAATCCGGGCCGGCCCCCGAAAACCTTCCATCGACGGGGGTCCTGCCCGGGAGTATACTGGAGGGGGAGGCTCCACATGCCCGCGTCGAACCGAGCCCCTTCCCGGGAGGGGAATCCCACGCCCCGGAAGGCGTTCCTCCTGGCCGCCGCCGTCCTGGCGGCCCTGGCCTTCGTCGGGATCCTGCGGCGTCCCGAAACCCAGAGCCGCTTCCTCTCCTACCGGGAGGGCCGGAACCTCGTGTTCCTGGACAAGGACCTGCCGAAATCCCGCCGCGACGAGATCCGACGGGACAGGGTCCCCCGCACGGACGCATTCCTCGCCGGCCTGGGTCTGGGCCCCGCAAGTATCGCGGACCGGGACCTCGTCGTGATCGCCGCGGACGGAGGGTACGGGGCCCTTGCGGCGGACGACCCCGTGGTGTCCCGGAAGCTCTCGGACAAGGCCTCCGCCGACCTCCTCCTGCTGGCCCGGATGGCCCGGGATTTTTTCGCCAACGAGCCGGTTTCCCGGTCCAACATCTCCTCGGACGGGCGCTACGTCTTCCTGGACGCCCGGGCCCCCTGGGAACCCTCCTGGATCCACGCCCTGGCCCATGCCCGGATGGTCGGATCCCTGGGCCCCGAGGCCCGGGCCCGGGTGCGGGCAGGGGAGGATCCCGACCTCTTTTCCCCGGAGGACGCCCGGGGCTGGGAGTTCCTCCAGGAAACCGCCGCCCTCCTGGCCGAGGGGCTCTATTCCCTGTCCGGCGGGGATCCGGGAAAACTGGTCGAGGCGGCCGCCGGGTACGGTCCCTCCGGCGCCGCGCGGTTCGGCCCCGGGGGTCCGGTCCGCGCCGAGATGGCCCTTCGGGAGACCCTGGCCGTCCCGCCCCCCCGGCGGGACGCGGACTGGTACGCGGCTTGTCACGACTTCGGCGCCTGGCTTCTCGGGGAATACGGCCTGGACCCCGGGAAGGAATTCCTGCGCCGCGGACTGTCCGGCTCCTGGCGGACCCTGGACGACCTGACCGAGCCCTTCGGCGCCGGATTCCGGGACCTCGTGGACCGGTGGAGCGGGGGTTCGGGCCTGCCCCCCTACCGGCGGGAATCCTGATCCGGCTCCGCGGGGCCGGTGAGTACGGGGAGCCTCACGCCCCGAGTTCCGAGTTTTCCTCCTCCTCCGTCGCGAAGCCCGACGTCTGGAGGGCGTAGAGATCCGCGTACACGCCCCCCGAGGCCAGAAGCTCGTCGTGGCCGCCCCGCTGGACGATCCCCTCCTCGGTGAGCACCAGGATCTCGTCCGCGGACCGGATCGTGGAGAGCCGGTGGGCTATGATCAGGGTGGTGCGCCCGACGGCGAGCCGACGGAGGGCCTCCTGGACGGCCCGCTCGCTGCGTACGTCCAGGGAGCTGGTCGCCTCGTCCAGGATGAGGACCGCGGGATCCTTCAGGAAGGCCCGGGCTATGGACAGCCGCTGCTTCTGACCCCCCGAGAGCTTGATCCCCCGCTCCCCGATGTCCGTTTCGTACCCGTCCGGCAGGTCCCGGATGAAGTCGTGGGCGTTGGCCGCCCGGGCCGCGGCCTCCACCTCCGACTCGGAGGCTTCCGGCCGACCGTAGCGGATGTTCTCCCGTACCGTGCCCGGGAAGAGGAAGACGTCCTGCTGGACGATGCCCACGGCCCTCCGGAGGTCGGCCAGCCGATAGTCCCGGACGTCCCGTCCGTCCAGGAGGACCCGGCCCTCCAGGGGTTCGTAGAACCGGGGGATCAGACTGCAGAAGGTGGTCTTGCCCGCCCCGGAGGGTCCCACCAGGGCCACCGTCGAGCCCGGGGTGATGACCGCGTGCAGGCCCCGGAAGACGTGCCGGCCCCGGGCGTACCCGAAGGTCACGTTCTCGAAGACGATGCTCCCCTCGGGCCGGTCCAGGGGGACGGCGTCGGGCCGGTCCCGGATCGCCGGCTCCTCGTCCAGGATCTCGAAGAAATTCTTGAGCCCCGCGGCCAGGCGCTGGGACGCCTCCACCGTGCGGGTCAGCCGGTCCACGGGCTCCAGAATGAGGTTGGCGT
Organism: uncultured Spirochaetota bacterium; assembly: GCA_937873275.1. Taxonomy (GTDB): domain Bacteria; phylum Spirochaetota; class Spirochaetia; order Treponematales; family UBA12059; genus JAAYUR01. The sequence goes on along the minus strand of CALMRC010000104.1, from coordinate 44,493 downwards.
AGAAGAGGAATGCCACCAGGGTGCCCGGGCTGATCCGCCCCTTCAGCGCGAACCAGCCCCCCGCGGCGGTGACCACCAGCCGGGCGGCGTCCTTCAGGAAGTCCGCTCCCCCGAAGAAGAGGCCCAGGGAGAGGAGCACCCCCCGCCATGCCTCGTAGATGGCCCGATTCAAGTCCCCGAAGCGCCGGATCTCCTGGGGTTCCCGGGTGAAGGCCTGGACCGTCCGCATGCCCGAGACCACGGATTCCATCTTGACGCTCACCCCGGCCACGGCGTCGTTGGCCCGTTCGAATCCCGAGAGGATCCGCCCCCCCAGGGGGCCGGAATAGAAGGCGGCCAGGGGGATCGGCAGGAAGGAGATGAGGGCCAGGGCGGGATCCAGGGAAGCCAGGATCGCGAAGGCCCCGGCGGTGGTCGCCAGGGTCAGGAGGACGTCCTCGGGGACGTGGTTCACCGCGTCGGAGACCTTGTTGATGTCGTTGGACATCCGGGACATGAGCTCCCCGGTCTTGCGCTCGTCGAAGAAGGAATGGGACATCCCGGTGAGCTTGGCGAAGAAGTCCCGGCGGAGATCCCGCTCCATCGCCACCGCGTAGGCGTGCCCCGCGTAGAGGGTGTAGAAGTTCGCGGCGAACTTGGCCAGGGCCAGGCCCAGCGCCAGGGCGGAGAGCGTCGCGAGGCGGCGGACGTCCCCGGAGGGGATCACCTCGTCCACCAGGGACCGGAGGATCATGGGCAGGGCCAGGGACAGGGCGGCAATCCCCAGGACCGCCAGGAGATCGGCGGCCAGGATGAGGGCGTAGGGTCGATAGTACGGCAGGAGGCGCAGGAGGACCGCGCCGGGGGCCTTGTTCTTGGTGTTCATGTAGCGTCCAAGGGTTCCGCCTCGGCGGATGCCGGGGGGAACCGGGTATCCGATGACTCATCCCGCCCCGACGGGGGGACGAGGGCTTGGGAGCCCGCTGGCGGGACTCCGGACCCGGGGAGGGCCGAGCCTGGGACGGATTACCGGTCGGACGCCGAGGGAGGCCGGGGCCTCCGGATCGGACGGCGAGAATCCGGTCTGTCAGGCCCGGCGGGCGCGGAGGATGCCCGCGCCGACCGACACACTGTAACCGTTCCTCATCGCATATCGCTCCTTTGGGCCCCGGGGGGCCCGAGCCCCGAAAGGCTTCGAATCAAGGCACCCGCATTCTACATCCCGACCGGCCCCTCCCGTCAATCCTCCCTTCCCGACCACCGCGGGTTTCGCGCCGTCCGGCATTTGCCGCCGGGGGCGGGGTTCCGTATACTTGTCCGTATAAGGACCGTTCAAGGAGAACAGCATGAAGCACGAGATCACCTGCACCTGGGCCGGGGACATGGCCTTCGAAGCTGCGGTTTCGGGACATACGATCCGGGTGGACGCCGAGGAAAGCGTGGGCGGAAAGGATTCCGGCCCCCGTCCGAAGCCCCTGGTCCTGGTCGCCCTGGCGGGATGCTCCGGCATGGACGTGGTGTCCATCCTCAAGAAGATGCGGGAGCCCGTCTCCTGGTTCGACATGAAGGTCAGCGGGGACCTCACGGAGGAGCACCCCAAGTACTATACGTCCGTCAAAATAACCTACGAGTTCAAGGCCTCCGACGGTCTTTCGGACGCCAACGTCCGCAAGGCCGTGACCCTGTCCCAGGACAAGTACTGCGGCGTCAACGCTCTATTGAAGAAGGCCATCCCGGTGGAGTGGGAGATCGTGTATCGGTGAACGGTGGACGGTGGACAGAAGACAGGTATCTAAACGGTTGGAGACAACGCTGTAGCGAGTAGCTTCGACCGTACGGTCGCTTCGTTTCCGACCACTGTCCACCGTCCACCTCCTACTTGAAACTTCTCCCCATCCTCTATACACTGCGGACGGGTTACGGTTTTTCCATGATATTACGGAAAACCGCAAGATCTGCAACATAGAGTGCGATTTCATCCCCCCAAAGTTCCGTTGGACGCAAGGAGCCGGGGCCGCTCGGAGACGGGCCCGTACGATAGAACCCCATACTGCGAGGTAGAGGAAGAGCATGGCTTTCGACGTGAAGAAAATGCGGAATATCGGCATCAGTGCCCACATCGACTCGGGCAAGACGACCCTTTCCGAACGGATCCTGTTCTACTGCCAGAAGATCCACGCGATCCACGAGGTCCGCGGCAAGGACGCCGCGGGAGCCACCATGGACTTCATGGAACTGGAGAAGGAGCGGGGGATCACGATCCAGTCCGCGGCCACGAACGTGACCTGGAAGGACTACCCGATCAACCTGATCGACACCCCCGGCCACGTGGACTTCACCATCGAGGTCGAGCGGGCCCTCCGGGTCCTGGACGGGGCCGTCCTGGTCCTCTGCGCGGTGGGCGGGGTGCAGTCCCAGACCCTCACGGTGGACCGCCAGCTCAAGCGCTACCATGTCCCCCGCCTCGCGTTCATCAACAAGTGCGACCGGGTGGGCTCCAATCCCTACCGGGTCAAGAGCCAGATCGTGGAGAAGCTCGGCCTGAACGCCGCCTTCCTGACCCTCCCGATCGGGCTGGAAGACAAATTCGAAGGAATCGTGGACCTGGTGGACATGAAGGCCGTGTACTTCGACGGCCCCAACGGGGAGGATATCCGGTACGCCGAGATCCCGGCCCACATGGCCGCGGACGCCGCCAAGTACCGGGAGGAGCTCCTGGACACGGCGTCCATGTTCTCCGACGAGCTCGCGGAAGCCTACCTGGAGGGCGCGGAAACCCCGGAGATGATCATTTCGGCGGTCCGGGCCGGCACGATCGCGGAGCAGATGGTGCCCGTGTTCGTGGGCTCCGCCTACAAGAACAAGGCGGTCCAGGTCCTCCTGGACGGGGTGATCCGCTACCTCCCGGATCCCACGGAGGTCAAGAACGTCGCCCTGGACCTGGACAAGAACGAGGAGCCCATGGTCCTCAAGGCCGATCCCGCGGCCCCGACGGTCGCCTTGGCCTTCAAGCTGGAGGACGGGCAGTACGGCCAGCTCACCTACGTGCGCATCTACCAGGGGATGATCAAGAAGGGCGACGAGCTCTTCAACACCCGGGCCCGGAAGAAGTTCAAGATCGGCCGCCTTGTGCGCATGCACGCCAACTCCATGGAGGACATCGCGGAGGGTCAGAACGGGGACATCGTGGCCCTCTTCGGGATCGAGTGCGCCTCGGGGGACACCTTCTGCGATCCCAAGCTCAACTACGCCATGACCAGCATGTTCGTCCCGGACCCGGTCATCTCCCTGGCCATCGAGCCCAAGGACAAGAAGAGCGCGGACCAGATGGCCAAGGCCTTGAACCGCTTCACGAAGGAGGATCCCACCTTCCAGACCTACGTGGATCCCGAGTCCAACCAGACCATCATCAAGGGCATGGGCGAACTCCACCTGGACGTCTACATCGAGCGGATGAAGCGGGAGTACAAGTGCGAAGTGGAGACCGGGATGCCCCAGGTGGCCTACCGGGAAGCCATCAGCCAGCGCGCGGACTTCAACTACACCCACAAGAAGCAGACCGGAGGCTCCGGCCAGTACGGCCGGGTGGCCGGGTACATGGAGCCCTGCGAGGAAAAGGTCTACGACTTCGTGGACATGGTGAAGGGCGGGGCCATCCCGACGGAATTCATCCCCAGCTGCGACAAGGGCTTCAAGGAGTCCATGAAGAAGGGCACCCTGATCGGGTTCCCCATCGTCAACGTCCGCTGCGTGATCAACGACGGCCAGAGCCACGCCGTGGACTCCTCCGACATCGCCTTCCAGCTGGCGGCCATCGGAGCCTTCCGGGAGGCCTACGAGAAGGCCAAGCCGGTCATCCTCGAGCCCATCATGAAGGTGGTCGTCGAGGGGCCGACGGAGTTCCAGGGCAACATCTTCGCCTCCATCAACCAGCGGCGGGGCATCATCGCGGCCAGCACGGAGGAGGCCTCCTTCTGCCGCGTCGAGGCCGAGGTTCCCCTGGCCGAGATGTTCGGCTATTCCACGGTGCTCCGATCCCTGACCCAGGGCAAGGCGGAGTTCTCCATGGAGTTCCTGAAGTACGCGAAGGTCCCGACCAGCGTCTCCGAGCAGCTCCGCAAGGACTACCTGGAAAAGCGCAGGAAGGAACAGGGACGCTAGACCAGCCGGCCGCCGGGCGACGGTTTACCGTTGCCCGACCGCGGGACTGGACCTATACTTAAGCTATGAGGCCGGGCGGCACGGCCGCCGCGGCCACCTTTACCGGGAAAGGAGTTCCCATGCTGAAAGAGGAACTTATCAAGAAGAGTCCCGTCCGCATCCTCGAACGGGGCATCGAGGGCGGACTGAAAAGCGGAAACATCGGCGTGATCGCCAGCCGGAAGGGCATCGGCAAGACCAGCGTGCTCGTCCAGCTGGCCCTGGACAAGCTCCTCCAGGGGAAGAAGGTCGTGCACGTATCCTTCACCACCCATACCAGCTATGTAATTTCCTGGTATGAAAATATATTCACCGAGCTCACCCGCAGGCGGAACCTGGAGAACATGGACGACATCCATGACGACCTCGTGAAGAACCGGGTCATCATGAACTTCAACCAGGAAGGCATCTCCACCGAGCAGATCCTCCGGTCCCTGAGCGCCATGATCGTGGACGGAGGCTTCAAGGCCGATTCCATCATCATCGACGGGTTCGACTTCACCCGTTCCGCCCCGGACCACCTGGCCAAGGTCAAGGAGTTCGCCGCCCGGATGAACCTGGAGGTCTGGTACTCCTGCACCATGGTCGGGGAGGAACCCCTGACGGACAAGCGCAACGTCCCGATGATCCTCCGGGAGTTCCTGGACAGCATCTCGGTCCTCATCGTCCTGGAGCCCGAGGCAGAGTACATCCATTTCCTGGTGGTCAAGGACCACGAGCGCATGAATCCCGAGGATCTCTCCATCAAGCTGGACGCCAAGACCCTGCTCATCGCGGAGACCTGAGGGCCGGTCCCGGCCTGACCGAGGGGCATCCTGCGGAAAACCGTCCGCCGGATGCCCTTTTCATTTGAAATCCCGGGCTCGCGTCATATTCTTAGAGGTAATCCATCCTGTGCTTCAAGGCGGTTTCCCTCCATGAGATCCATCCAGGCGAAAATGCTCCTCCTCCTCATCCCGGGCACCTTCGCCCTGTTCACCGGGGCCGTGGCCTTCCTCGGCTACGACACCTCCGGGACGATCACGGACTACGCGTACCGAGCGGCCGCGCAGTACGCCCGGGAGGGGGCGTCCCTTGCGGAGCGCCGGTTCCGGGAACCCTTGAACATGTTCGAGGACACGGTCCGGCTGACGGAGACCCTGAAACGGGAAGGCCGGACGGACCGGACCCTGCTTCCGGCGGTGTTCCTGGACGACCTCCGGTCCCACGACTCGGTCTTCGCGGCCTGGATCCTCTTTGAACCCGACGCCTGGGACGGCCGGGACGCCCGGTTCGCGGGGAGCCTCGGTCCGGACGACCCGGGAGCCTTCGCCGTCTGGGCGTACCGTGCGGAGGACGGCTCGCCGGTGCTCTCCGAGGAGGCCTGGGCGGAGGAAGCCTACGGGGAGGATTACTACGCCGAACCCTTCTCCCGGTCCGGCCTCTGGCTCAGCGAACCCTACGACGAGGAGGTCGAGGAAGGCCGCACGGTTCGCATGATCACCCTGGCCCGCCGGATCGAGGACGGCGACGGCACGCCCCTGGGAGTGGCGGGCATCGACTTTTCCCTGGATTTCCTGGAGGGGGTCCTCAAGGAGGTGGACGGACGGAGCGGGGGAGCGTCCACCATCGCCAACTACACGGGCCGGATCCTGGCGGATACCCTGGCCGCGGGGGAGGGGGAATATCTCTCCGAATCCCAATCGGCGGACACCGTTTCCGCCGCCTCCGAGCTGACCCGGGGGGACGCCGCCCGGGCCTCCGTGGTGGAGACCGAGATCGGCGGCGAGACGGTTCTCCAGCTGATGGAGAGCGTCCGCCTCCACGAGAGCCTGGATCCCTGGATCTTCATCGTCTCCCAGCCCAAGGAGAAGACCCTCGCGATCCCCCGGCGCATCTTCCTGGAACTCAGCGTCGCCGAGGCGGCCGTCCTGGCCCTCCTGACGGTCCTCATCGTGGCCGTCTCCCGGCGGATCAGCCGTCCCCTGGTGGACCTGACGGGGACCTTCGACGTCATCGCCTCGGGGGATCTCCGGCCGGTGGCGGTCGTCCGGGGGAAGGACGAGACGGGACGTCTGGCCGCGGGGTTCAACCGCCTGACCGAACGCCTGAACGAGGTCCTGGGAGATCTCAAGTCCGCCCTGGGCGCCCTGGAATACGACGCGGGGGACCTCGCTTCCGAGATGGCCCGCACGGAGGCGGCCCTGGCGGGGACGGACCAATCGGTGGAAACCGTCGTACGCCGCGGAGCCGACATCGACCGGGAGATCAAGACGGTGACCGCCTCGGTGGACGACATCCAGGAGAACATCCGGAGCCTGGAAGCCCGGTCCCGGAGCGAATCCGAGATGATCCTCCAGTCCGTGGCCGCCATCGAGGAGATCCTGGCCAACATCCGCTCCGTGACCGGCAGCGTGGTGAAGGCCAGCGAGCAATACGGCCGGCTGAACGAATCCTCCGCCCGGGGGGAGGAGCTCCTCTCCGAGGTCATCGAACGGACCCAGCATGTCCTGTCCCGGTCGGAAGCCCTCCTGGAGACGAACACCGTCATCGCAAACATAGCCTCCCAGACGAACCTCCTGTCCATGAACGCCGCCATCGAGGCCGCCCACGCGGGGGAGGCCGGAAAGGGCTTCGCGGTCGTCGCGGACGAGATCCGCAAGCTGGCGGAGAACGCCGCGGAACAGTCCAAGGCCGTGGAGGCCATGCTCGGGGAGGTCGCCGGGGCCATCCGCTCCATCGCGGACTCCTCCCGACGGGCCGGGGAGAACTTCGGGGAGATCCAGACCCTCATCCGGACGATCACGCGCCTGGAGGAGGAGGTCAAGCTGGCGATGGAGGAGCAGAGCGCGGGATCCAACCAGGTCCTGGCCTCCCTGGACGGCATGAAGACCGCCTCCGCGGAGATGGACCGGGAGGCCGCCGCGGTATCGGCCCTGTCCGGCCGGATCGCCGGGGAGATGGAGGACCTGAACCGGTACTCCGAGGACATCCAGTCCTCCATCGAAGCGGTGCGCTCGAACGGGGGCGTCCTCCGGTCCGCGTACACCAGGACCTCGACCCTGGCGGAGAACAACCGCTCCAACGCGGGAAGAGTCGCCGACAACCTCCGGAATTTCCGGCTGAAAGGGGAATAGATGAGACGGATCCTTCTAGCGGCGGCCGCCGTCGCGGCGCTCCTGGTATCCTGCGTGTCCTCCGGCGGGGACGCCGCCCGCCTCGTCCCCGAGGACGCCTACGCCGCCCTGGTGGTGGACTCCCCCGCGGGCCTGTTCAAGTCCGCGGAGTCCTTCGTCCAGGCGGCCGGCCTGGACCGCTTCACCGGGGGGAAGACCCTCCAGGAGATGTTCCGGGACGAGGCCGGAGGCCGGGAATCCTTCCTGGACGCCGTCGAGGTCCTCGACTTCGGACGTCCCATCGTCCTGACGATCCTGCCGGACCGGAGCGGGGCGGAACCCGGGACGGGGGTCGTGCTTTGGCTGCCCTTGAAAAAGGACAAGGACGCCTTCGACCGGCTCCGGTCCTCCATGACCGGATTCGAGGGGGAGGCGGCCTTCGTGGGGGGCTACGCGGCCCTGGGCCTGGAAGGTCCCGCGCCTTCCTCCCTTCCCTCCCGGACCGCGGACCTGGCCCGGCTCTCCGCCTATCCCGCCGATTCCCTGAAGGCCTGGATCAACGTGGAGGCCCTGCGGTCGGATTTCGCGGACGACTGGGACTCCGCCCTGAAGGACGCCTTCCGGGCCTCCCGGGGGGAAGGCCCCGTCCTGGACATCCAGGGCGACGTCGGGGAGGACCCGGAGGGGCCGTACAACTACAACGAGCGGCACTTCGACTGGGACGAGTACGAACGGGAATCCGGCGGCCCGGACCTGCCCGGCACGGGTCTGCTCGGCGGCGCGGACCCGGAGGACCTCCTCCGGAAGGCCGCGGAAAACCTCTCGACCCTGGATTTCGCCCTCGGGGCGGACGGTCGGGGCGTGTACGTCCGGGCCGGCGTCGTCCCCCGGCCCGGACGGGCCCTGGACGACTTCGCGTCCGCCGCGGGACCCGCACGGGGCATCCCCTTCCTGAAGTACCTGGAAGCCGACGCGCTGCTGGGCGGGGCCGCCTCCCTCGATCCAAGCGCCCTGGGCGACTTCGCGAAGCTGTACGTCCAGGCCCTGGGCATGGAGAAGCTCCTGGGTCCCGGGTACTTCGAGCTTCTGGACTCCCTGTACGCCTCGGCGGGGGCGGACAGCGCCTTCTCCTTCGACGTGAGCGTGGACCCCGACTTCCTGGCCAAAGCCGAGCGAATCCAGAGCCCCGAGGAGATCTCCGACCTCCTGGGGCGATCCTTCGCCATCGAGGCGACCGGGGCCGGATCCCTCCGGGACCGGGGACTCTACCGATCCTCCCTGGGACGCCTGGGGAAGGGGGAAATCTTCGGCGAGGCCTTCCGGGACCTCCTGGGATCCTCGGGGGTGACCCTGGACCTGGCCGTGGGGTCCGGCACGGTCGACGGGATCGACTACGACTCGATCCGGGTGAAACTCGGGGGGGAGGGCCTCGGGTCCGATCCCACCGCCCAAGCTGTCCTGGACGCCCTCCTGGACAAGATCACCGTCTATGCGGGCTACACCAAGGACCGGTATTTCATGGTCCTCGGGGATCCGGGGAAGCTGCCGGGGGCGGTCCGACGGGACGGGGCCGCCCGGCCCCTGGGCGGGGACGCCGCGTACAAAGCCTTCGCGGCGGACCTACCCAAGGAGACCCGGGGCGTGTACTACATTTCCCTGAAGAAGATCTTCGGACTCGCGGCCGCCTTCTCGAAGGACAAGGGCAAGCTTCCCTCCGAAGGACTGGATCGCCTGTACGGGTATTACGCGGTCGCCCCGGGACGCCTGGAGACGGGCCTCTTCCTGGGCTCCGGGGACGTCCGGGCCCTGGCCGGCCTGGTTCCGGAAGGCCGGGAGAAGGGGTTGGACCTCTTCTAGGAGCCCGCGCTGCCGGGGAGGCCTTGCCTCCCCGGCCCGCTTTACGGCAGAGTGGGACCATGAGCAGCCCCGCCGCCTTCGAGCGCCTCCACGACATCATTCGCACCCTCCGCTCCCCGGAGGGTTGTCCCTGGGACCGGGAACAGACCCCGGAAAGCCTCCGGGGGAACCTGCTGGAGGAGGCCTACGAACTCGTGGAGGCCATCGACGAGAAGGACCCCGCCCACGTGCGGGAGGAGGCCGGGGACCTCTACCTCCTGGTGACCATGATCGCCCACATGTACGAGGAACACGGGGACTTCACGGTCGCCGATAGCCTGGAGTCGATCTCGGACAAGCTCGTCCGCCGGCACCCCCATGTCTTCGCGGACAGCGACGCGTCCACCCCGGACGCGGTGATCCGTCAGTGGAACGAGATCAAGGAGACCGTGGAAGGCCGGAGGCCCAAGGACTCGGTGTTGGACTCGGTCTCCCGGGCCCTGCCGCCCCTGGAGCGGGCCTACAAGCTCCAGAAGAAGGCCGCCAAGGCCGGATTCGACTGGACCGACGTCCGGGACGTCTTCGCCAAGCTCCGGGAGGAGATCGAGGAGACCGAGGAGGCCCGGGGATCCGGGGATCCGGCGGAGATCGAGGCGGAGATCGGGGACATCCTCTTCTCGGCGGTCAACCTCTCCCGGGTCCTGGGGGTGGACCCCGCCGTAGCCCTCCACGGGGCGGTGGAACGGTTCTCCCGGCGGTTCCGGCACGTCGAGAAGGGCATGGCCCGGGACGGCCTGCCCCTCCGGGCCGACAACATGGCCCGGATGGACGCCCTCTGGAACGAGGCGAAGGCCGGGGAAGGCCGCGGACGCCCGACGGGCTAGGGGCGTGGCCGTATCCCGCCGGATCGCCGTCCTTTCCTCCCTGACGGCCTCCTTCATCTGGGGCTTCACCTTCCTGAGCATCAAGGTCGCCCTGGGCGCCCTGCCCCCCATGAGCCTGGGGCTCGCCCGGTTCGCCGTGGCCGGGGTCCTCCTGGCGACCCTGCTGGCGGCCCGGGGGCGGCTGCCCCGGCTGGCCCGGCGGGACGCCGCCCGGATGGCCGCCAGCGGCCTGGTGGGGGTGACGGCCTATTTCTTCTTCGAGAACAACGGCATCCTCCGGATCTCGGCCTCCGAGGCCAGCCTGGTCACCGCCACCATTCCCGTGTTCACCCTGCTGGCGGAGAGTGCCCTCCTCCGGGACCGGCTCACCCCGCGCAAGGGCTTCGGAGCGGCCCTGAGCGTGGCGGGGATCGGAATGATCGTGGCCGAATCCTTCCGGCTCAGCCGGGAGCCCGCGGGCTACCTCTTCATGCTCCTGGCCGCCTTCGCGTGGGTCGGGTACGGCTTCCTGACCCAGCCCCTCCTGGGGCGGTACGACCGCCTGGAGATCACCTTCTGGCAGAGCGCCTTCGGCATGGCGGGCTTCGTTCCCTTCGCCCTGTTCGAGACCGTGGCCTGGGACGCCTTCGGGTGGGGCGTCGGCCTGAACGTCCTCTTCCTGGGGGTCTTCGGCTCCGCCCTGGCCACCCTGTTCTACGTCACCGGGCTCAACGTCCTGGGGCCCGGGATCGTGAACGTCCACATCAACCTGATCCCCGTCGTATCCGTGGCGGCGTCCTTCGTGCTCCTGGGGGAGCGCCTCTCGTGCCTCCAGTTGGCGGGGGGGGCCGTGGTGGTCTGCGGGGTCTACCTGGCTACGGGGATCAGTACCCGTCGGACATCGAGCGGTTGATGTCCTTCTGGTAGAGCTCCTGGTAGACGTAGCTCCGGGTCTTGAGCTTGTCCTTGATCTCCTGGGAGAAGGGCATGTATCGCCAGAACACCCCCCGGATCTCCTTGTCCAGCTTCTGGATGCCCTCGCTCTCCTTGGTGATCCACAGGATGTAGTCCTGGATGAAGAATTCCTTGACGTCCCCCTTCATCTTCTTGGACGTGAACCACTGGTAATAGTTACCGGTCAGGCCCTCCTCCATCCAGTAGTAGGAGGCCTTTTCCTTGGCGACCTGCCACCGGAGGTCCGCCACGGCGGTGACCACCGCCAGCTGGAGGCTCTTGGGGAACATGGGGATGGCCACCCGGCCCCGGCTGGTGGCCCGGTTGAACTTGTCGAAGGGCTCCCAGCAGATCCCGAAATCCCCGTAGGTCGGAAGAATCACGATGTAGGGAACGATGCGGTTCAGGGTGTTCTTGTAGGGTCGGCAGAAGGCCTGCACGTCGATGCTTTCGATCCAGGCCAGCAGACGGGCGACGTTCTCCCGGGAACCGATGTCCCGAGGGCCTCCGTGGAAGTATTCCCGGGTCAGGATCGGGAAGTGGTTGCCCTGGCGGCCCACGCAGAGCTTGGTCATCTGCCGGGCGGTCTCGAATTCCTGGGCCAAGGCCTGGAAGTTCGCCTTCACGTCCTCCTCCAGGCCCTCCATCTTCTGCCGCACCGATTCCAGCTCCTCGGTGGCGTCCTTGAAAGCCTCGATGGAGGACCCGAGCTCCTTGTCCGCCTGGAGCATGTGGCGGAAGATCTCCTGGAATTCGGTCATGATCTTCTTCTGGGCTTCGGTGTACGGGGCCGGGACATGATAGAACCCCGGTACCGAGTCGTGCTGGGCGATCTGGTCCAGGCGCTCCCGAAGAAGCCCCTCCAGGGTCCTGCGGGAATCGGCCTTGGCCTTCAGGAGGCTTTCCGCCGTATCCTTCTTGCCCTGGGCGCGCTGGAGGATGGCGTTGAACCGGGATCGTTCGTCCCCGGACCGGGACTTGATCTCGTCCGTGGCGCTCTGACCCACCTGCCCCAGGGCCACGGCCCGGAGCCACTCGTCCAGGTAGTAGAAGGGCTCGTCCAGCTCCTTCTTGTGGACCACCCGCTGGATCATGTCCTGCTGCTCCGGCGAGAGGAGGGTGGGCAGGAGGACGCCGTACCGGAGGAGGACCTGCTTCGGCGTGGGAAAGCCCGGGGAGGCGCACTTCAGGGCCACCCGGTGCAGGAGGTTCCAGTAGGCCGGGATCAGCTGCTGGCGGTAGACCCCCCGGTCCTTGGGATCCTTGGTCTGCAGATATTTCGACAGCAGGGCGTGGAGTTTCTGGGATTCCTCCCCCTCCGCGGCCAGGGCCTTGCGGTAATAATCCGGGTCGGAGAAGAACTCGTTGGGGACGGTCTCCTGATCCTTCTCGACCGGGGCGATCCGGGCCCGGGAGAGGTCGACGTCGAACTCCGCCTTGCCGCCCTCCTCCATCACCACCCCGGCGCCCCCGAAGAGGGAGTCGAAGTCCGGGGTCATGGAGGCGGACGAGGCCCCGGCCCCGGAAGGCTTGGAACCGGAATCCGTACCCAAGAGCGCCGCTATTTCGGGATCTATTTCATCGGACACGTCGCACTTCCCCCCGGGGCTTCAGACTTTGCCGTCACGGGACCACCCCGGCCCCTTTGATTCTATGCCCCCGGGACGGGGTTCGCAAGGAGCATCTGATATATGAATTGGCTCGCCTTCCCCATCGGGCCGGAATTCTTTATCCTCCCGGACATGGACATATCGGATTCCTCCCGGACCTTCGGCTTCATGGGGGCCGGACGCATCGTCGAGATCCTGCTGGACTCCCTGGGACCCGCCATCGGGGAAGGCCGGGGCCTCATCTGGAACCGTTCCCGGCCCCGGGCGGAGCGCCTGGCGGAACGCCACGGCCTGGCGGTCCAGGAAACCCCGGAGGACCTCGCCCGGAACGCGGACCGGGTACTCCTGGCCGTCAAGCCCAAGGCGGTGGCCTCGGTGCTGACCCAGGCCGCCCCGGGCATGTCCCCGGACACGCTCCTGATATCCATGGCCGCGGGGGTCTCCATCGCCCGGCTGCGCAGCTTCTTCGCCACCCCGCCCCGGATCATCCGCATCATGCCGAACATCGCCCTGTCCGTGGGACTGGGAATGACGGCGGTCTGCGCCGACGAGGGGGTGAGCCCCGAGGAGGTGGAGGAGGTTCTCGGTATCTTCCGCCGGGCCGGCCGGGCGCGGCTGGTCGAGGAGGACTGGCTGGACACGGTCACCGCCCTGTCCGGGTCCGGGCCGGCCTTCGTGTTCCTCTTCATCGAGTCCCTGGCGGACGGGGCGGTCCTGAACGGAATGAGCCGGGAGGCGGCCTACGAATTCGCCGCCCAGACCCTCCAGGGTGCGGCTCGGATCATCCTGGAATCGGGCATGCATCCCGGGGAACTCAAGGACATCGTCGCCTCCCCGGCGGGAACCACGATCGCGGGCATCCACGTCATGGAGCGCCGGGCCTTCCGGTCCATCGTCATGGACGCCGTGGACGCCGCCGCCCGCCGCAGCCGCGAAATCAGCGCCTGACGAGTTTGCTGGAATAAACCACGGAGCGCGCGTCAGGATGGCTGTGCCATCCTGACGGCGCCGAAGCAAGCTTCGGCGATTTTTTGCAGCTACATCGACGAAGACCGAAGGGCTTCGTCGCCGCGAGTCTGACGAACTTCAGACTCGCGCTCTCCGTGGTAAAGTCCTGGAATCGCCGATCGGTTCTTCATTTGCCGGCCCGCATGGTATATACTTCGGCGTGGACGGGCGGACGGTCCGAGCCGAGCGGCGGCTCATGCGGACCGGGCTCGGCCGAACCCGACCCCAGCAGGGAGCGCCTCATGCTGTTCGACCCGGGCAATCTCATAACCCTCGCCATCGTGGCCATCATCCTGGCGGTGTACCGATTCCTGGACCGGGACAACCGGTCCCTGGAGAAGGTGAAGAAATTCACGGACCGCATCCGGGAGGACCTGGCCGCCTACGTGGACCAGAGGTCCGAGGACCTCAAGTCCTACGGCATCGAACTCGACGTCCGCTCCAAGGCCGCCAAGGAGATCCTGAAGCGCGTCAAGGAAGCCCAGGACGAGCTGGAATCCCGCTCGGATACCCTGGACTCCATGGGAAACCGCCTTTCGGAATACGACGGCGTCCTGACCCGCCTCGCGGACATGACCGCCCGGGTGGACGAGAACCTCAAGCGCATCCACGAGGAGAGCCTCTTCGCGGACCAGTTGGCCCGGAAGCTCAAGGATTCCGAGGAGGCCCTGGCCCGGATCGACGCGGAGGTCCCGGCCCTCCGGGATCGCTTCGCCGAGGACGCCCGGAAGGCCCTGGAAGCCGCCCGGGAGGGACTCGTGGCGGAGGCCCGGGACCGCCTGGACGCCACGGTGGAGGAGGTCGAGGCCCTCCGGGAAGAGACGGAGCAGCGGCGGGAGCAGGTGGCCGCCTTCTACCGGGACGCCAACGAGCAGGCCAAGGCCCGGTACGTGGAGCTGGAGAAGCTCCTGGCCGCCGCCTTCCGCAAGGCCCAGGACGAGGCGGAGCGCCTGGAGGACTCGACGTACGAGAAGTTCCGGGAGCAGATCGAGACCCGGGGAGAGCGCCTCAAGGAAGCCCTGGACGGCAAGCTCAAGACCATACAGGAAGCCGCGAAGGAGAAGGTCCTGGAAACCCAGGGCCTGGTGAAGGGCTTCAAGGCGGAGTGGCAGAAGGAGGCCCGGGAGCTCCTCGAGGCCTCCCGGTCCGAGATATCCGGGCAGGCCGAGATCCTGGCCGCCCGCATCGACGAGCTCGAGACCCGTGCCGAAAAGGCCGAGGGCATCGCCGCGGCCCGGTTCGACAAGATCGAGGCCCGGGCCCTGGAGCTGGCCCAGGCCCTGCAGGCCAAGATCAAGGACCAGCTCAAGGCCCATCAGGACGAACTGGCCGCCCGGCAGGCGGAGATTCGGGCGGAGCTTTCCAAATACGACGCCTCGGGCAAGGAGATGGAGAAGGAGATCCGAACCGTCCTGGCGGGGATCCACGAGAAGATGGTCCGGGAGGCCGCGGCCCTGGAAAAGAAGACCTTCGAGGACTTCAGCCGCCGGGTGGAGGAATACCGGGCGGAGGTGGACTTCAAGTTCGAGCGGCTTTCCGAGTCCAACATGGACATCCAGCGGATGGAGGAAACCCTCCGGGCCGCCATGGCGGGCACGGAGCGTCGGGTGGAGGAGGATTTCGCCCTCTTCGGCAAGGACCTGGCGTCCCGGCAGGCGGCCTTCGAGACCGAGATCCTGGCCGAGGCGTCCCGGGTCCGGGGGAACATGGAGGCCGTGGAGAAGGAGATCAACGTGCTCAAGTCCTCGGCCTACCAGAGCGTCTCCGAGAAGCTCAAGGTGTTCGAGGACGAGTTCTTCGCGGATCTCAAGGCCCGGAGCGAGACCATCGAGGAACGACTCGCGGAATGGCAGGGGGACCTGGAGACCAAGCTCGCGGGACTGTCCGAGGAGGCCCGGGCCGCCAACCGGGAGGCCGCCAAGGAGACGGCGGAGGAGCTCCGGACGGCCCTGGGGGCCCTCCAGACCACCCTGTTCGACCAGATGGGAAAGCTCTCCGCCCAGGCCCAGGCCTTCCGGGACGGCGTGACGGACCAGATGGAAGCCGCGGACGGATCCCTGGCCTCCCTGCGGGAGTCCGTCCGGACGGACCTCCAGGAGGCCCGGGCGGCGGCGGACGCCTTCGTGCGGGCCGAGCTGGAGCGCTTCCAGGTGGACGGCCGGGAACGGATCAAGGAAGCCGCCCGGGACCTGGAAACCCGTCTCCGGGCCCTCTCGGAATCCTCCGACGCGGCTTCCCGGGAAGGAAAGGAATTCCGGGAGAGCCTGTCCCGGGAGACCCAGGCCGCCCAGGCCGAGGCCGCCCGGTTCCGGCAGGAGCTCACCCAGAAGATCGCCCAGGCCCTGGAGGGCTTCGGCCGGTCCTACGAGGCGATGTCCGCGGATTCCCAGCGCCGGAGCCGGGAACTGGCCGCGGAGATGGACCAGGCCCTCCAGGCCTTCCAGCGCTCCGCCGAGGACTACGCGGGAAAGACGGAGACCGAGGCCAAGCGCTTCGCCGAGCGCTTCGAGCGGGAATCCGCGGAGCGGGCCCGGGTCCTGGCGGACATCGACGCCCGGGTCAAGGCCTTCGCCGCCCAGACCAAGCTCTTCGAGCGGGCCGACGAGCTCCAGAACAATCTTCGCACCACCATCGAGACCCTCAAGGGCGACCTGGCCCGGCTGGAAGCCCGGAAGGGCGAGATCGCGGAGCTGGAAACCCAGTTCCAGCGGATCAAGCGTCTAGAGGACGAGACGGAACAGAAGGTCAGCCGGTTCCTGGCGGAAAAGCGCCGCATCGACACCCTGGAAGAGGACTTCCAGCGCCTCCTGGGCCTTTCCCAGGAAGTGGACCGCAAGCTGGCGTCGGTAACGGAGAGCCGGGACTCCCTCACGGACCTTCAGGCGGAATTCCGCCGGCTATCCGGCCTGGCCGACGAGGCGGGCACGAAATTCGACCGGCTGGAGAAGAAGAGCCCCCTCCTGGACACCACCGCGGACGGGGTGGACAAGAGCTTCGAGGCCCTCCGGGCCGTCGAGCAGGAGGTCAAGGACCTCGAACAGCGCGTTCGGCCCCTGACGGACCGCACCGCGGAACTTCGGGCCGCCCTGGATGCCCTGGAAAAGGACCGGGACCGGGTGGACCAGGCCGTTTCCCGCCTGGCCGACCTGGACAAGGACCTGGAGGAGACGGAAACCCGGATCGAGAAGGTCCAGAAGGCCCGGGAATGGCTGGCCCGGACCGAGACCCGTCTGGAGGAGCTCAACAAGCAGGCCCAGGACCAGCTCAAGCTCCTGGGCACCCTGCTCAAGCAGGAGGCCGGCGGAGCCCGGAAGGAACCCGGCGCCCCCTCCCTGTCCGCCCAGGAGACGGTCCGCAAGCTGGCCCACCAGGGCTGGAAAGTGGAGGAGATCGCCCGGGCGGTCAAGCTCTCCCGGGGCGAGGTGGAGCTGATCCTGGAGCTGAGCTCGCAATAGTTCTCGGGAATTCACCACGGAGTTCACGGAGGACACGGAGAAAAAGCATAGAAAAAGACTGAAAAACAGGAATTCGAGGATGATCAGGATAGTATCCGAGACATTCTGTCCCGAAACACGATAGCTCATAATCCTGTTGATCCCGGTATCCTGTTATCCTGTCCCTTTCTCCCTTCCTTTTTTCTTCCTCCGTGTGCTCCGTGGTGAGTCCAATAAAATCTTATTCCTCGTTCAGGGCGTCCAGGGCCAGCTCGGCCATGGCCCGGAAGGTGGTCTCCCGCTCGGCGCTGGTCGTGTCCCCGCCGGTGACCAGGTTGTCGCTGACCGTCAGGACCGAGAGGGCCTGGGCCCCGAACTTGGCGGCCAGGGTATAGAGTTCCGCGGTCTCCATCTCCACGGCCAGGACCCCGAACCGGGCCCAGAGCTTCCACTGGTCGGGATCCTCGGTGTAGAAGGAATCGCTGGAGATCACGGGTCCGGCCTGGACGGAAAACCCCTTGGCCCGGGCCGCCCGGTGTGCGGACAGGAGCAGGGGGAAGGAGGCGGCGGGGGCGTAGTCCATGCCCCGGAACCGGATGCGGTTGACCGCCGAATCCGTGCAGGCCGAGAGGGCCAGGACCAGGTCCCGTACGGCGATCTCCTTCCGCAGACTTCCGCAGGTCCCCACCCGGATCAACCGCTTGACCCCGTACTCCCGCAGGAGCTCGTTCACGTAGATCGAGAGGGAGGGCTGCCCCATTCCCGTACCCATGACGGAAACCTTCCGGCCCTTCCAGGCCCCGGTGTACCCGAACATGTTCCGGACCCGGTTGAACTGGACCGACCCTTCCAGCAGGGTTTCCGCGATGTACTTGGCCCGGAGGGGATCCCCGGGAAGCAGGATGTCCGGGGCGATCTGGCCGGGGGCGGCCTCGATATGGATGCTCATGTCGGCTCCTTCCGCGCGAGGAATGGCCCGGCGCCGGGACCTCGTCCGGAACCGGGGCTACAAGAGTACCCCAGGTTTCGCGGCCGGTAAACCCGGCCGTCGCGGACTTCCTGCGCACCCGCCGTCCATGGTAGCCTGGAATCATGCCCCAAGATTTCGAGATACTCTTCGAGGACGACGGCATCCTGGCCGTCGCCAAGCTGGGCCCCCTGCCCGTCCAGCCGGACGCCACCGGGGATCCCTCGCTCCAGGGACGGTTGTCGGAGCTTCTGGCGGAGCGGGACGGCCGGACGGTCTTCCTCGAAGCTACCCACCGCCTGGACCGCCGGACCAGCGGCGTGATCCTTTTCGGGAAGAGCCGCAAGGCCGTCTCCGCCCTGGACGCCGCCTTCCGGAACCGCCGGATCCGGAAACTCTACTGGGCCGTCCCGGACCGCTCCCCCTCGGTCCCGGAAGCCCGTCTGTCCCACCGCCTCGTCCGGGACCCCCGGAGAAACCGCACCCTGGCCGTCCCCCTGAAAGGAGACCCCGAGCCTTGGCGATCCCGGATCGGCGCCCCGATCCCGGCGGAGGACCTGAGCCCGGACCTGGCAGTCCTGGACTACCGGATCCTCGGACGCGGGGATCGGTACGACCTCCTGGAAATCCGGCCCTGGACCGGGCGGACCCACCAGATCCGGGCCCAGCTCGCGGCCGCGGGCTGCCCCATCCGGGGGGACCTCAAGTACGGGGCCCGCCGATCCTCCCGGAACGGCCTCATCCTGCTCCACGCACGGTCCCTGGAGTTCGAGCACCCCGGAACGGGGGAGAGGATCCTCCTGACGGCGCCCTGCCCTCCCGGGGAATCCCTGTGGGAGGCCTTCCCGGGGGATGCCTCTCCCTAGCCGCGCGAACCCCCGTCCCGCGGGGTCGGCGGCCGCCTAGAAAACGGGGGGAGTCGCGGCTCCCTCGAAGGCGGGCTGACTGTTCAGGAGCCTCCACTGGAGGTAGACGGGCTTCCCGGGCGAGGTCGGCAGGACCGTCAGGTGGAAGACGCCGCAGTTTCCGGTGGGCAGGAGGGGCATCCAGGACCGGCAGCCGAAAGTCGCCCGGACCATCCACTGGAGGCAGCCCCCGTGGGACACCACGGCCAGGGCGCCCTCGGTCTCCCGGGCCCGGGCCTTCAGGAACTCCCAGCCCCGGAGGGCCCGGGCGTACAGGGAAGCCGAGCTTTCCGCCCCCGGCACGGCGTCCCAGCTCTTCCACCGGAACTCCTCGTAGACGGCGGGAAATTTTTCCCGGATCTCCTCCACGGACAGCCCCGTGAACTCCCCGGTATCCAGCTCCGTGAACTCCGGCACGGGCAGGGGTTCGGGGAGGCCCGCCCGGGCCGCCAGGATCTCGGCGGTGCGGAAGGCCCGCCGGAGCGGGGACGTGTACAGGCGGGTCACGCCCTTGTCGGCCAGCCAGGCCCCCGCGGCCGAGGCCTGGGCTTCCCCCCGGGCGTTCAAGGGGAGGTCGAGGCGGCCCTGCATGATCAGAGCGGCGTTGCCCTCGCTCTCCCCGTGACGGACGAGGTAGAAGTGGGTCTCCCGGGAGAGGTCCGAGAAGAAGGCCGAGTCCGCGGCCGAGGGTGTTCCGTCCATGGGTCGGGAGTATACCGGCGGTCCCGGGGCCGGGTAAAGTCCGGCGGGGGTCTCCCCTGTTCATTGTATGCGGAAATCCTTATTATAGAATCACACCACCCCAAGGATCCCAGATGCGAAACCTGACCGAAGGCAACGAGACCAAGGAAATCATCCTGTTCGCCCTGCCCATGTTGATCGGAAACGTCTTCCAGCAGCTCTACAACATGGTGGATTCCATCGTGGTGGGGCAGTTCGTGGGGAAACAGGCCCTGGCCGCCGTCGGTTCAAGCTTCGCGGTGCTCTTCCTGATGATCGCCCTGATCATGGGCGTCACGATGGGCTTCACGATCCTGATCGCCCAGTACTTCGGAGCCCGGGACAAGGTCAAGGTCCGGGCGGTGGTGGATACGGCCTACATCGTCCTCTTCTGGTCCGCCCTCGTCCTGTCCGTCGTCGGGGTCTTGGCGGTGCCCCTCATCCTGAAGCTCCTGCGGGTTCCGGCGGACGTCGCCCCGGAGGCCGGGACCTACCTCCGGATCCTCTTCGCGGGATCCCTGGCCACCTTCGGGTACAACGGCGTGGCGGCCATCCTGAGGGGTATCGGGGATTCCAAGACCCCCCTGTACCTTCTCATCGCCGCTTCCTTCCTGAACATCGCCCTGGACCTCCTGTTCGTCGTCGCCTTCGGGTGGGGGGTCGCGGGCGTCGCCTGGGCCACCATCATCTCCCAGGCCGCCTCCTTCCTGGGCGCCCTGGTGCTGCTCAACAAGCGCAACGAGGTGGTCCGGCTCTCGGTACGGGAACTCCGGTTCGATCCCGAGATGTTCCGCCTCAGCCTGAAGCTCGGCATCCCCTCGGGAATCCAGCAAACCCTGGTGGCCGCGGGCATGATGGTCCTGACCCGGGTGGTCAACGCCTTCGGCACCGACGTGATGGCGGGCTTTTCCGCGGCCAGCCGCCTGGACACCTTCGCCATGATGCCCACCATGAACCTGGGCATGGCGGTTTCCACCTTCACCGGGCAAAACCTGGGGGCCGGCAAGCCGGAGCGGGTGCGGCGGGGCCATTCCTCGGCCCTCCTTGTGGGCCTGGGCATCTCCCTGGTCATCGGGGCCGTCATGGTTTTCGGCGGGCCCGGGATGGTCCGCCTCTTCACCCGGGACGGGGAGGTCATCCGGATCGGCGCCCGCTACCTCCTGATCGTGGGGGCCTTCTATTCCCTGTTCACGATCATGTTCGTCAACAACGGGGTCCTCCGAGGGGCCGGAGACGTCATGGTCCCCATGGTCAACACCCTCCTGGCCCTGTGGATCGTCCGGATCCCGACCGCCGTCGCCCTGTCGGCCCGGATGGGGCCGGACGGGATCTGGTGGAGCATTCCCGCGGGGTGGCTCATGGGGGCGGTCTTCTCCTCCTGGTACTACCGGACGGGAAAATGGAAGACGAAGGCCGTGGTCCGGGGGCCCGCGGTAGCGGACCCCGTGGAGGCCGAGGCTACATGAGTCCGATCACCCCGGGCCGCCTCCGCCGCCTGCGGGAAACCTGGTATATCTTCACCGCCCTGAACGCCTTTTCCTTCAGCCTGGTATCCGGGAGCGTGATCACCCTGTTCGCTCTCCGGCTGGGGGCCTCGGGAACCGCGATCGGCGCCCTCAACGCCTTCGGATTCGTGACCTTCCTGTTCATGCCCCTGGGCCGCATCCTCATCTCCCGGATCCGGATGGTCGACGCCTTCGGCTGGGGGTGGATTCTCCGGTACGTGTTCATGCTACCGGTCCTGGCCGCCCCCTTCCTGGCGGACCGGGGACGGGCCGACGCGGCGCTGGCCCTGGTACTGGCCTCGGCGGCGGCGTTCAACTTCTTCCGGGGTGTGGGCCTGATCGGAAACAATCCGGTCCTGGCCTTCCTTGGGGGGGAACGGGACCGGGGAGCCTTCCTCTCCAACGTCCAGATCATCAACTCCCTGGTCAGCATCGCGACCTTCCTGGCCGTCGCCCTCCTCCTGGGCCGGAGCGCCTCCCTGGTCCGCTACGCCCTCTTCCTGGGTTCGGGCATCGCGGTGGGTATGGTCGGGTCCCTGCTGCTATTCCGGATCCCCGAACCGGAGGAGTACCGGCCGGCCCGGACCTCCTCCTGGCCCGCCGCCTTCCGGGAAGCCGTCCGGACCAAGCCGATCCGGGACTATTTCTACGTGTTCGCCCTCATCTCCTTCGTCGCCGGAACGGCCCGGACCTTCCTGGTGGTCTATCCCCGGGCCGTCTACGCCTCCGGAGACGGGGACGTCATGATCTTCACCCTGGCCGCCAGCCTGGGAGCCGTGGCCATGGGGATGCTCACCCGTAAACTGGTGGACCGCCTGGGGGCCAAGCCCCTGTACGGGATCTTCATCGCCGTCTCCGCCCTCTCCATCCTGCCGGTCCTGGTCTCCCCGGGCTTCGCCTCCCCCCTCCCGGTCTTCCTCTTCCTGTTCGCCGTCAATTTCGCCTCGGGATTCGGGCTTGCGGGCCAGGAGAACGCCGCCCAGACCTACTATTTCGCCCTGATTCCCGCCAACCGGACCCTGGACCTCGCGATCGTCTACTACCTCGTGTACGGGTTCGCGGGCGCCCTGGGTTCCGCCGCGGGCGGGCTCGTCCTGGACGGGCTTTCCGTCCTGGGGGTCGCCCCCGCGGGGGCGTACCGGATCCTCTTCGGCGGTCTCTTCCTCCTGTTGGCCGCGGCCCTGGCCCGGACCCCGGTCCTGATCCGGCTGGGAGCCTCCTCGGTGCGGGAATCCCTGGGCATCCTCTTCAGCCTCCGGGACCTCCGGGCCATCGGCCTCCTGGACCGCCTGGACCGGTCCCGCCGGCCGGACGAGGAGATCGGTATCATCCGGGAGATCGGCCGGTCGGAGCGCCCGGTCGCCCAGCGGGACCTCCTCCCCTACCTGCGGTCCCCCCGGTTCGACGTGCGTATGGAGGCCCTCACGGCCCTGGGCAACCTCCGGACCCTGACCCCCGCGACCCTGGAAGCGGTGACCCAGGAGATGCGGGGACATCCCTACACCACCGCCTACCTGTCGGCCCGGGTCCTGGGAAAGGCCGGCAACGACTCCGTGGTTCCCGCCCTGCGGGAAGCCCTCGGCTCCGAGGACTACATGTTCCAGGGGGCCGCCATGGTGGCCCTGGCCCGGCTCGGGGATCGGACCTCGCTTCCGGCCATCGAGGAGATCGTGTCCTCCTCGGACAATCCCCGGCTCGTCATCCAGGGGGCCTACGCCCTGGAACTCCTGGGCAGTTCCTCCTCGATCCCGATCCTGGTGGAGGTCCTCCGCAAGGAAGGCACGCCGGATTTCGTCCGGGACGAGGTCGTCCTGTCGCTGGCGGGGGTCCTGGGCGTCTTCGACCGGTTCTATCCGATGTACCGGGAATGGACCGCGGACCCGGACCGGGGCCGGGCCCTGCTCCAGGACGCCCTGGAGGAGGCCTCAAGATCGGGAGGGGGCCGCGCACGGGCCGTGGAGGACATGCTCTCGGACCCGCCCCGGGGCGCCGAGACGGCCCGGGTCCTTCTGAAGGCGGAACGCCTGGATCCCCGGGCGGCGGCGGTTCTGGCGGAGGCGGCGGTGGATCCCGGCTTGAGCGGCCACGGGGGATTCCGGTTCCTCCTCGCGGTCCTGGCCGCCCTGGCTGTCTGACGCCCCGGGACTACCGGACGGGGATTCCCGGGGACCCTAGAAGGGCAGCCGAACGAGAAGCCCCGCCAGGGTTCCCACGAGGATGCCCCCGAGGATCCGCAGACCGAACAGGACGATGATTCCCGTAAGCAGTCCCTGCCGGAAGTTCACGATCCGGTCCCGGTAGATCGCCCGGTTGAGCCGGAACATGACCGGATTTATCAGGGCGTCCACGACCCTCCAGACCGGATGCAGGGAATTCCATCGGGCCAGATAGGCCACCAGGCGGGCGGCCATGGCCAGGCCCAGGAACCCGAAGAAGAAGGCGAAGATCGACCATGCCGCACGAAGCACCAGGGCCAGCACGATCCCCAGGCTGATCCGGCCGTAGGCGGCGGCGGTGGACAGGATCTGGGTGACCACCGAGAGGACCGCCAGGGCGGCCAGGGGGGAGAAGTCCATGGCTCCGGACCGGAGGAAGGTTATGCCCCGGAAGAGATTCAGGTAGGGATCCGTCGCCGAGGCCAGGAGCTGGAGGGGGCGGCCCTCCAGGGCCGTGGGAAACCAGGTCAGTATGATCCGGGCCATGAGGAGCAGCA
This sequence comes from uncultured Spirochaetota bacterium, assembly GCA_937873275.1. Taxonomy (GTDB): domain Bacteria; phylum Spirochaetota; class Spirochaetia; order Treponematales; family UBA12059; genus JAAYUR01. The sequence continues at coordinate 20,704 of CALMRC010000104.1, read as the reverse complement.
TGTAGAGGGACGCGGCCGCGGCCAGCAGTCGAAGAATGACGGAAAGCGCCATGTCAAAGTCCTTTCGGTGATAGGGAGTTAGCCCGCGTCAATCCAGACGGCGGATGTCCAGCACGTCCTGCTTCAACTGCAGGGTGGACTGGGCCGCCCGAAGCGCGTCCCGGGCGGGATCGAAGGAAGAATCCAGGGCGAGGACCTCGGTCCAGTACGAGACGGCCCGCTCGATCTCCCCGCGGGCGTAGGCCTCCAGCCCCGCGGCGTAGAGTTCGTCCACCTTGGCCGCCTTGGCGGCCCGCCCCATGTCCCCCAGCCGGAACCGGGCCTGGACGGACAGGTGGTTCAGGGAGGTGAGCTGGGTGGTCAGGTCCAGGGTGTAGTTCACGAAGAGGGTCAGGGGATTGAAGTCCACCGCGGTTCCCACCGAGAGCCGGGGGTTGGAGCCCTTGACCTGGAGCCCCGCCTGCATGGAGAGGAAGTCCGTCAGGACGAACTGGGTCCCCACGGACCAGTAGGGATTCTCGCTCTTGGAGAAGTCCACCAGGTTGATGGGCACCGAGAGATCCGAGGAGATCGTGACGGGCCGCAGGGGGGAATAGGCCAGGCCCAGGGTGGCCACGGTGGGCAGGGGATCCCCCTGGACGGGGGGGCCCAGGTTCTTGAGGGCCAGGCCCACGGACACGTTCTTCTTCCGGGAGGCGTAGTACTTGAGGAGGTTGAACTTGGTCAGGAGGCCGAAGTCCGCCATGACCGCCAGGGCGGACTGGGAGAACCCCGAACCGGCCTGCACGACCCCGTTCTGGTCGGCGAAGTCCGGGAAGGACTGGTAGGCTAGCTTGACGTTGGCGCCCACGGCGATCCCGTAAAAGTAATACCCCGGGAAGAGGTGCACCGAGGCGTTGCCGATCAGGAGAGCCTCGGAGTAGTACCCCGAGGACAGGCGGTCCCCGTAGTCGTTGTACTCCGTGAAGGGCAGGTAGAGCCATTTCCCGCCGAGGGAGAAGCCCGTCCGTCCGAATCTCAGGGTGTAGACGGCACCCTCGATCCGGGTGTCCGCGATCCAGTTGTTGTGGTACAGGGAGAGTTCCGTGAAGTCCTGTACGGCGCTGGCGGAAGGATTCAACTCGAGGAAGGAGGAATCCGCGGCCACGGCGGTGTAGGCCATGCCCATGCCCTCCGCGAGGCCCCCCATGGGGATGCGGGTGATCAGCATGCGGGTGAGCCCCGCGTTGAGGTCGATGTCGAAGAGGGAGGCGATGGAGTCGTAGACCGACGGCAGGGCCTGGGCTCCGGACAGGACGGGAGCCAGGACGGCGAGGAGGGAAACTGCCAGGACGCGGATACGCTTCATCTGTATCTCAAGTATACTATAGTCGTATCGGCATTTCCACGCCGCCGCTTGCGTCTACATAGCCCCCTCCGTCCTGCCGACAATGAAAGGGGCCAGACCGCCCCGACTCCCGCGGAACCGCCGGTATCGGGGTATATTGTCCGGTGGAAGGAGGATCCCCCCGCGTCCGATGGCGCGCCAACCGTCCCGCATCGCCCTGGGAGCCCTGCTCCTCCCTATCCTCCTCCTCACCGTCCCGATCCAGGTCCACGCCATGGGTTCCCGGGAGAACCCCTTGGCCGTGGCGGACTCCCTGATCGAACAGCAGAAGTACAACGAGGCCGTGGAGGTCCTGACAGCCTACATCCGGGACAACCCGGACCGGTTCGACCAGGCCCAACGCCGACTTCGGAGGATCGTGGAGATCCGGAACGCCTACAACAAGGAGGCCAACCTCCTCCTGAAGGCCCTGGTCGAGGATCCCGGAAACGAGGATCTCCACCTGCGACTGATCCGGAAGCTCGAGGAGATGGAGCGGAACCCGAGCCCGGAAGTCCAGGCGTTCGTGGAACAGACGAAGCTGGCCATCCTGTTCACCAAGAACCGGGTCCAACTGGAAAGGATCATGGAGGAAGGGCAGGCCTTGGCCGGTCAGGGAAGGTACGCCGAGGCCGCCCGCCGATACACCGGAGGCTTCGAGCTCTACCGCCCGGAATTCGAGTTCGGGGGCTACGATCCCATCACCGTCCGGGCGGCCTTCGACCGGATCGCGGACGTGCAGACCCGGATCGGGCGCTTCGAGGCGTCCCAGGCCTCCCTGAACTCCGCCTCGGCAAGCCTGCGGGACGCCTTCGCCTCCGGCGATCCGGCACGGGTCGACGCCGCCCTGCCGGCCGCGGAGGAAGCCCTGTCCGCCCTGGCCGGCCTGCGCGCCGAAACCCTGGCGGCCGGGGAGGCCCTGAAGGCCCAGTTCGAGCTGTTCCGGAAAGCCGATCCCACCCTGACGGACGACTCCTTCCTCCCCTTCGCATACCGCTTCATCCTGGGCCGTGCCGATACGGACAAGCCCGAGGGCGTGGCCGGCGCCATGGCCTCCCAGTGGGCCGCCCTCTTCGACTCCGCCGCGGGCGCCGCGGATACCGCCTTGGCCCGCCAGCTGGCGGACGCGGACTCGGCCTTCGCGGAGGGACGCTTCCCGGCCGCGGAAACGGGATACCGGACCGCGAAGGCCGCCGCCGACCGGGCCCTCCGGTTCCAGGGACTCTGGAGCCTCTTCCTGCCTACGGACATCACGGACCCGCCGAGGGCCTTCGGCCGGAACCTGGTCGCACAGCGGGGAACGGACTATCTCCGGCTCCAGCACCTCCGGGACACCGCCCAGTCCTCCGTGGACCTGGCGGTCCTGCGGACCGAGCTGGCGGCCCAGGAAACCCGGGAGCGGGAGGCTACCGCCGCCCTGAACGCCGCCCTGGCGGGAATCGTCTCCCCCGAGGCGGCCCTGGGGGACGGGATCACCCTGTTCCGGGGGCTCCGGACCCGGGTCCAGGAACTTCGGAAGGGAATCGCCGACCTGGACTCCGCGACCCGGGCCCGGGGAGCCGAACTGACCCGGCTGGCCGGGGCGGGGTTCGAGGCCCGGGGAGCCCCGGAGCTCCAGGCGGCCTTCGAAGCCCGGATCGCCGGATCCTCGGAGTCCGCGGCGGCCTTCGAGGTTCGGACCGTGGCCTTGGCGGCCAAGGCGGAGGTGGACATCCAGGAATACCGCCTGACATCCCGGACCGACGACCTGGCCCGGGCCCGGCGACTCGCGGAGGGCGCGGTCCCGGAGGGCGCGCCCGAGGGATCCCCGCTCCTGGCCTACCCCAGCCGAAGCCTCCAGGTTCTCGCCGAATCGGACCGCCTCCTGGCGGCCCTCCGGCGGGACGCAGCGGCCATCGTGTCCCGGTATTCCGGGGAACCCCCGGCCTTCTCCTCCGCCCCCTCCGTGACCGCCCAGCTCGAGCGGGCCCGGGCCCTGGACGCCCGGGCCGCCGGGCTCGCGTCCGAAGGGCAGGCCCTGGCCGAAACCGCCCGGGACCGGCAGCGGCAGGCCCAGAGCAACCGGCTGGAGGCGGACCGCCGCCTGGCGGAAGCCCGGTCGGCCTTGACCCGGGAAGACTTCGACACGGCCCGGGAACGCCTGGAACGGGCCCGGGAGCGGTACCTGGCCTCCCTCTCCTTCGAGGACGACCCGGCCCTGCGAAGCCGGAGCGACGCGGACCTCGAGTCCCTGGGCACCCAGATCGTCCGGGCCGAGAACGACCGGGTGGTCCGGGATACCCGGCGCCTCCTGACGGAGGGGAAGGCCCTGTACAACTCCGGGGACTTCGCCCGGGCGGAGGAAGCCCTCCTGCAAGCCCGGGCAAGGTGGAGGGTGACGAATCCGAGCGAGCCCGAACCGGAGGTGGAAAACTGGCTCCGCCTGGTCCAGACGGCCCTCTCCGTCAAGACCGGCCGGGACATCCCGCAGACGGCCCCGCTCTACCCGGAGATGAGCCAACTCCTCAGTCTGGCCCGGAAGAACTACGAGGAAGGCCGGGCGGCCCTGGACCGCCGGGACCGGGTGAGCGCCCTCCAATCCTTCGACCAGGCCCGGAAGCGCATCGCCGAGGTCAAACTGGTCTTCCCCCTGAACCAGGAAGCCCGGGTCCTGGAGCTCCGGATCAACCAGGTATCGGATCCGGACGCGTTCAACCGCGAGTTCGCCCGGCTGGTGACCCAGGCCCGAACCCGGATCGACGCCCGCCAGAACCTCCCGGAGGTGTACAGCGACCTGCTGGATCTCCAGACGATCGATCCCAAGTACCCGGGCCTGGCCGCCCTGATCGAGCGCCTGGAGATCCTGATCGGGATCCGCCTGCCCCCGCCGGATCCCCGGGCCCTGGCGGAAGCCCGAACCTTGACGACCGCGGCCCAACGGGTCTGGGACGCCCGGAACGTGTCCCAGTTCACTGTCGCCCTGGCCCAGCTCAACCGGGCCCTGGAGCTGGATCCGAACAACCAGACCGCCAGCTCCCTGAAGGACCGGATCCTCACCTACGTGGGCGGAACCGCCGTCGTTGTCCTGCCCAGCGCCGGGGAGACCCTCTTCAACGAGGCCGTCACCTTCTTCCAGAACGGGGACTACCTGAACGCCCGGATCCGCCTCTCCCGGCTGTACGAGTCCTATCCTCAGGCCCGCAGGGTGCAGAAGGCGTCGGACCTGGACGCGCGCCTGGTCGCCAGGGGATACTGACGCCATGGCTCGACGCGGGTTTTCCAGGTACGCGGCCGCCCTTCTCCTGACGGCCGCCTCGGTTTTCCGGGCGGCGGAGGCGGCCGCCCAGGATTACTACTGGGAGAACCCCCGATTCCTCTCGGCCCCCTCCGCCCGATACCCCGTAGCCCTGGAGGTGCCCGGGGGCATCGCCGTGGTCTGGCAGGAGTCCCGATCCACAGGATCGGGATCCGGGGAAGCCTTCCTTTCCCTGGCCTTGCTCCGGGACGGACAGCCGGACATCCTGCGCCTCCGCTTCGCGGGCCCCTATCCCTTCCGGGGGGACGAGCCGGTCCTCTTCTCCGCCGCCTCCTCCGTCTCCGGGAGCCTGGCCGTGGCCGTTCTCTCCGGTGAGCGGGAGGCCACGGTCCTGGTCTCCCGGGACGGGGGGCTCTCGTTTCCGGAGACCTCCGCGGTGGCCTCGGACCTGGCCATCTCCGCCCCCCGGATCTTTCCCCGGTCCGGCGGGGGCTGGTACCTCTTCGCCGCCCGGGGACGGGAGGACTCCCTCACCATCTATTACGCCCGCACCCCGGATGGAAGGACCTGGACCGACTTCCAGCCCTTCGTCAACGGGGGGAACGATTTTTCCCTTTCCTTCCTGCCCTCCGCGGCGATAATCCCCGGGGCGGACGTAGTCGTGTTCCAGGCTCTGGCCGGGAGCGAGCGTCCGACATTCCAGGTATTCGCAAAACGCTCCGTGGACGGCGGAGCGACATGGAGCCCCGCCGCCCGGGTGACGACCTTCGGGGACGACGCCTCCGGGGCGGCCTCCGACACCTTCCAGAACCAGCGCCCCCACCTCGCCTTCATAGGCGGGAAGCTCCGGATGGTGTGGGAACGGACGCCCCGGGGAGGTTCGCCCCAGGCCTACTTCGCGGAGCTGGATTCCTCGGGGGCCTACGTACCCGGTACCGCGGAGCGTCTGAACCTGGGGTCCGGCACCGCCGGGGAACCCCGGCTGGTCGACGCCGGGGGTAAGCCCGGGGTCGTATGGTTCGACAACCGGCGGGGACGCAACCGGGTCTACCTGGCGTTCCGGGAAGGCCTCCTGTGGCGGGAGCGCGACCTCTCGGGCATCGGCCTGGGAGAGGCGACCTTCGGACGGGCCGTGTACCGGAACGGCCGGGTCTGGGCCTTCTGGCAGACCCAGCCCGCCGCCGGGGGTCCCCGGATCACGACCCTGGAGCCGGACACCACGGTCCGCCCCCCCGAGGTGGCGGCCGCGGACTTCGCCCCGGGCCGACGGATCCGCCGGGATTCCGCCGCCCTGCGTTGGTCGACTCCGGAGGATTCTTCGGGCATCGCGGGATACTCCTACACCTGGGGCCGGAACCCGGACGAGACGCCCCCGGAGACCCTCACGGCCCTGGAGACCGTCAACCGGGCCGCCTTCACGGCGGACCGGGACGGCTCCTGGTGGTTCTCCATCCGGGCCGTAGACTACGCGGGCAACTGGTCCGCGCCCGCCCGCATCGAGTTCGTCCGGGACACGACTCCGCCGGGACCCCCCTCTCTCCGGCCGCCCGCGGCGGGGCCGGACGGATTCCTCACGTCCAACACCTTCAACGTCCTCTGGGACCCGCCCGCGGATCCCGACGTGGCGGGCTACACCTGGACCCTGCGGTACATCGGCCCCCTGGACCGCCTGCCGGCCCGGAAGCGCCCTCCGGCAGCCACGCCGGGGACCGGGGACGGTTCCGCGCAAACCTCGGCCGCCGGAACGGCGTCTGCCGTCCCCTACTCCTTCGAGCCCGCCACGGACTACGAGCGGGAGCTCGCCGGCCGAGCGGGGGAGACGAATCCTCCGCCCGCCTCCCGGGGTCCCGGGACCACCGCGGGGTTCCCCAACGTGGACGACGGGTACTACATCTTTTCCGTGGCCGCCGTCGACGAGGTCGGGAACATCGGTCCCGCGGTGCGGACCCTGCTCCGGGCGGACAAGTTCGTCCCCTTCACCCTGGTGTCCGACGTCCTCCTGGCCCGGGACGATTTCGGGGTCGCCACGATCCGCATCCTGGGCCGGGGCTTCCGGGAGGACGGCGTCGTCTCCCGGGTCGTCCTGGACCGGGACGGCCGGGCGCCCTACGATTATTCCTTCGACCTCTCCGCAGGGGCCTACCGGGTGGATTCCGACCGGTCTTTGGGTGGCTTGGTCGCCCAGGACGTCGAGGAAGGGGAGTACCGCCTCGGCCTCCTGCACCCCGCCCGGGGCTGGTACTGGGCCCGGTCCCCACTGGCCTTCGACGCGGCGGGGACGGTCAAGTTCGGAGACTTCTCCGCCCGGTACGAACCGGTGTGGACCTTCCGTCCCTCCGCGAAGTACCGGATATCCTTCTGGGACCTGTTCGCGGTCCTGGCCGCGGCCTTCGGGGCCGTCGGCATCCTGGCGACCCTCCGCCGGGCGGCCGCCGTCGTACGGGACGGCGCGGTCGTCCGCCTGGAGGTCGCGGCCCTGCTGGAAGGAGGCCCCATGCCCACGGCCCGAAAGAAGGTGGAGGTCCGGAAGCTCAAGACCCGGGGCCTCAACCTGGGATTCAAGTTCACCCTCGTGATCGGCCTTTTGGTCCTTTTCGTGACCGCCATGGTGTCCGTTCCCCTGGGGGTCTTCCAGGTGAGGACCCAGGGCCAGAACCTGGCCCGGGGACTCGAGCAGAAGGCCCAGGTGCTCCTGGAGAGCCTGGCCCAGGGAGCCCGGACCTACCTGCCCGCGGAGAACGTCCTGGAGTTGGGCTTCCTGCCCCAGCAGGTCCAGGCCCTGGCGGAAGCGAAATTCGTCACCATCACCGGCTACGGGACCCGGGACGACCGGGACCGCTCCACGAATCCCGACATGGTCTGGGCTTCCAACGATCCGGACGTCCTGGCCAAACTGGACGGACCGGAGTTCCGACCCGGCCGGAGCCGGTTTACCGATTCCCTGTCCCCGCGGATCCCGGAGATCGCCGCGGCGGTGGACAAGCGCGCCGCCGAGGAGGTCGGAGCCGTGGCGGAAACCCTGGCCCGGCTCCAGGAGGAGGCCCGGACCCTGGCCGTCCGGCTTACCCCGGAAAACGAGGCGAAACTCTCCCAGATCGCCGCGGCTACCCGGGACCTGGAACGTACCCTGAACGAGCGCCTCCAGGTCATCGCCCGGGAAATCATGGGATCCGAACCCGCCTACGACGCCCAGGCCCTAGCCCCCGGCACGACGGAGTACGTCTTCTACAAGCCCGTCGTCTACCGCCAGGGCCAGGACGGCATCTACTACCGCGGCATGGTCCGCCTGGCGGTCTCCACGGACCTGATCAACCAGGAGCTCCGGAGCGCCACGGTCAACCTGGTCCGCATCACCGGATCCATCGCCCTCCTGGTCCTTGCGGTGGGAGTGGGCGGCGCGGCCCTGCTGGCCTGGTACATCGTCAGCCCGATCCGGAAGCTCGTGGCGGCGATCGAACGGATCCGCGACACCGAGGACAAGGAACAGCTCAAGGGCGAACGGATCGAGGTGTCGACCCGGGACGAACTCTACGAATTGGCGAGCGCCGTGAACACCCTGACGGAAGGCCTGGTCAAGGCCGCCGCGGCCAGCAAGGACCTCACGGTGGGAAAGGAAACCCAGAAGATGTTCCTTCCCCTCCACAAGAACGAACGGGGGGAAAAACTGTCGACGGGAAGCGAGGAAACCCCGGACGTCTCCTTCTTCGGATACTACGAAGGAGCCAAGGGCGTTTCCGGAGACTTCTTCAACTTCCTCAAGCTCGACGACCGGTACTACGCCTTCATCAAGTGCGACGCCGCCGGGAAGGGCATTCCCGCGGCCATCATTTCCGTCGAGGTGGCGACCCTCTTCCTGAACCACTTCACGGGCTGGAGCCGGGACAAGGGCATCCATCTGGACGCCCTGGCCTACCAGATCAACGACATGGTCGAAGGCCGGGGCTTCAAGGGGAAATTCGCGGCCCTGACCATGGGAGTGCTGGACGGCAAGACCGGGACCGCGCAACTCTGCCACGCGGGGGACAAGACCCAGCGGATCTACGAGGCCCGGAGCCGGAAGATCCGGGTCCACGACCTGCCGGACACCCCTCCCTGCGGGAGCTTCCCGAATTTCCTCGTGGAGATGAAGAGCCCCTACAAGCAGACGAGCCTCAAGCTGGAGAAAGGGGACATCTTCCTCCTGTACACGGACGGCATCGAGGAGGCGAAGTGGTTCCAGCGGGGTCCGGATTTCCGGATCCTGGAAAAGACCGTGGCTCTGAAGGACGGAGCGGAACAGGTCCAAAAGCTGGAGGACGCCTTCGGAAACGACCGCGTCGGGGACATCGTCGAGGCGGTCCTCGACCGGGGTCGATACCGGCTGGTCAAGGAAGGGAATCCCGTGCCGGACCAGGTGATCACCTTCGACTACTCCTCCTGCGAGGGCACCCTGGAGGAAGTCGTCCTGGCCCTCATTTCCGCGGAAAAGCTCTTCCGGATGTACCCGGATCCCCGGGCGACCGAGAAGGACCTCGTCCTGGTGGACGCCAAGATCGACGACTTCCTGGAAAAGCACTTCGACCAGTACCGGATCCTCCTCAAGGACAAGCGCCGGGACAATCCGGACAAGGAGCATCCGGAGTACCGGGTCTACGCGGGCATCCGGGAAGACGACCAGTACGACGACCTGACCCTGATGGCGATAAAGCGGAAATAGCGCCGGGAACGGGCCGCGGTGCGGCCCGTTCCTTGCGCCCCCTCGCGCTACTCTTTGGTCTGGGTCGGACGGGCGAGGGCACGGATGTCCCGGAGAACGAAGCGAACGGAATAGAAGAGCATGATCGCCGAGGACACGGGCATGCAGGAGTACAGAGCCTTCTTCGGAATCAGGAAGACCGCCGTCACTTCCATGGAACGCCGCACGAGCTGGAAGGAATACCGGAAGAAGACGGCCAGGAACGCCAGGGAGCCGAGATCCACCGCCAGCCTCAGCGCGGACGCAAGGCGGGGGTTCTTCAGGCTCTTCGCGAGCCATTCCCCCGCCTGGAAATGTCCCTCCAGGATCCACAGGGCGGCGGAGCCGTAGAACACCAAGGCCGCGAACAGAAGCTCCACGATCTCGTCCAGCCAGTGCAGGGACAGGACGGGGACGAAGCGGACGAAGACGTTCGCCGTAAGGATCAGCATCAGGGCGGAGAACAGGACGATCGTCAGCACCTTCAGGGCGGCCAGCACGGCCGCGTCGAGGCGTTCCAGGAATTTCATGGCATGACTCCCGATTCCGGACCCATGAGAAGGTTCGGAAGGTATGTGGCGATTTCCGGCACGTAGGCGATCAGCAGGGTGATGAGCAGGATACCCAGGATGTAGGGCCAGGATTCCCGGGCCAGGTCCCCGATGCCGATCCCGCTGAAGCTCGAAACCGCGAACAGGCACATGCCCAGGGGGGGCGTCAGGTTTCCGATCATGATGAGGAGGGTCATGACGACCCCCAGGTTCACCAGGTCGAACCCGTACTGCCGCGCCACGGGCAGGAAGATCGGGATGGTGATGAGGAAGATGGCGTTCCCCTCGATGAAGCATCCCAGGACCAGCACGATGACGACGATCATCGCCATGACCCCCGCGCCTCCCGCGGAGAGGGAGGTCAGGGCCGAGATGATGTTGTCCGGAATCTGCTGGAAAATGGTGAACCAGCCGAAGAAATTGGCGGCCGCCATGATGAGGAGCAGTCCCACGGACTGGCGTATGGAGGTCCAGAAGATCCCGGGCAGGTCCCGGATCCGGAGATCCCGGTAGAGGAATCCCAGGAAAAGCGCGTAGAGGCAGACGACGACGGACGCCTCGGTGGGCGTGAAGATCCCGGACAGGATCCCGCCGATGATGATGACCGGTGCCAGGAGGGGAAGGAAGGCCTCCCGGAAACGGACGGCCGACTCCCGCAGGGAGGCCCGGGCGGACCGGGGAAAGCCCCGGGGCTTGGCCATAACCGCGATCACCGCCATGAGGGCAAGGCCCATGATCACGCCGGGGACGAAGCCCGCGAGGAACAGGCGGGCGACGGACACCGAGGTCAGGGCGCCGTAGAGCACGAAGGGGATCGAGGGCGGGATCACGGGACCGATCGTGGAGGCCGCCGCGACGATGGACGCCGAGACGACGGGCGCGTATCCGTTGTCGACCATGGCCTTGTGCTGGATCTGCCCCAGGCCCGCGGCGTCCGCCACCGCGGATCCGGACATGCCGGAAAAGATCATGGAGGAGATCACGGAGACCTGGCCGAGCCCCCCCGGGACGTGACCCACCAGGGCCCGGGCGAACCGGAAGATCCGGTTCGTGATCCCCCCCGTGTTCATGAGGTTCCCCGCGAGTATGAAGAAGGGGATGGCGAGGAGTGTGAATCCCGTCGTTCCCGCGTACATCCTCTGGGGAAGCATGGCCAGGAAATTGCCCTGTCCGAGGCCGGCGAAGAAGAGGGCCGCGGTCGAGCCGATCGCGACGAATATCGGGAGGTTCAGGAGGATCAACAGGACGAGCACGGCGAATACCGCGAAAGTCAGCATGGCACGCTCCGCAAGATCGGGGGCGGCGCCTTGCACGCCGCCCCCGGAGGTTCCATTCTACGGGCCCCGTTCCGCGATCGGCGGGACCCCGGACATCACCGGCTCTTCGCCAGGAGATCCTGGAATTTCTTGTAGTCCGCATCGCCGACCTGGGCCTTCAGCTTGTCCCACACGGAGACGGTCGCCGCCTGGAAGGGCGCGACGTCCGGATAGTTGACCTCCATGCCGAGCTTCTTCATCTCGGCGATCTGGCCCGCCTCCTGTTCGCGGACGGATTTCATCATGAATTCCCCGGCCTTCTTGGCTTCCTCCACCAGGATCTTCTGCTGGGCCGCCGTCAGGGACCGGAACTTCGCCCGGTTCATGACCAGGTGGGTCGCGACGTAGGTGTAGTTGAGGACCGACAGGTATTTCTGGGTTTCGTACATCTTGCCCGAATAGATGACCCCGATCGGGTTCTCCTGCCCGTCGACCACCCCCTGCTTCAGGGCGAGGGGCAACTCCGCGAAGGCGATGGTCTGGGCGATCCCGCCGAGGGCCCGGACGGTTTCCTGGTTCACGAAGTCGGGAGGGGTCCGGATCTTCAGGCCCTTCATGTCCTCGGGTTTCTCGATCGGTTTCTTGGAATTCGTGTAGGTCCGGAATCCCCATTCCCACCGGGCCAGGTACTGCAGTCCGGCCTTTTCCAGGTCCGGTCCCACCCACTTCAGGAAGTCGCCGGCGAAGAACCGGTCCGTCGCGGCGTAGTCCTTGAACGCGAAGGGGCCTCCGACGAGGTTGAACTTCGGGGAGTACTTGGCGAGGGCCGGCTCCGTCGGGATGACCAGGTCGATCGCCCCGAGGACCGTCTGCTCGACCATTTCCTGGGAACTGCCGAGCTTGCTGTTCGGGAAGATCGTGACCTTGACCGTTCCGTTCGTCCGGGCGCTCACGGCCTCCGCGAACATCAGGGCCGCCTGGTGCGCGGGGTGGGTTTCGACGGAGTAGTGACCGAACTTGAGTTCGACGGTCTTCTGGGCCGCGACTCCGGCCAGAAGCACCGCGGCGATGACGGCGCAGGCTAGAAAACGTTTCATGATTGCCTCCTTGAGATGAAATGTTCCACATCGTGGAACTTCATTTCATCATCAGGGATAGTGTAAGCCCGTTTCCGGAAATTGCGCAAGCATTTTTTGAATTCCGGGACGTTCGGGTGTCCTTCGGACGAAAAGAAAACCGGCCCGGGATGTCCCGGGCCGGCGGGTCGATCCTGTCGGAGGATCCGGCCGAGGACTACGGCTTCGGCAGGGCGTTCGCCATCTCCTGAAGCTTGGTCTTGACCGAGGAGAACTCCACCCCCGCGGCGGTGCAGAAGTCCCGTACCTTTTCCGTGGGCGCTCCGGGATCCCGGCCGCCCAGGGCTTCCTTGACCTGGGCCCGGGTGAGTCCCCAGCCGGTGAGATCGCCGAAGGTCGTGCTTCCCTTCACCTCCCGGGCCGCGGCCGCGGTGGTGGTGTGGGACTCCGCCGTGCCCGTCCCGGACGGCGGGGCGGCCGCGGCCGCCGGGGCCGACGGAACCGGAGTCGCCGCCGGGGCGGCCGGACTTCCCGGCGCCGGGCTCGAGGGGGCCGGAGCCGGAGCCGCGACGGAGCCCTCCGTCGGAGCGGGCGAAGCGGGCGCCGCGCTCAAGGTCCCGATCGACGGCTCCGCGCCGACGACCCGGGAGCGGACCAGGGCCGCGGTCGCGGGGTGCAGGGATCGGCCCTCCAGGAGCTCCACCGCCCGGGCGGGAAGCCCCGTGTCGGGCTCCGGCTCGTAGGGCATGCCGATCCAGGCGGCGGTGAACAGCCGCACCGCGTCGGTTCCCACTTCCAGGGCGCCCGTCTTGCCCGCGTAGGTTTCCTCCAGGTCCTTGGCCTTCACCTCCGCCGCGGGCCGGTCCGTGAACCCGAAGGCCTCGGCCAGCACGGCCGCGGGAACCCCGAAGGCCTTCTCGATGTCCCCGAAGGTGTAGGAACCCCGGATGTCCCCCGGGTCCGCCTGCCCGGCGAACTCCCCGGAGGCGACCTTGGCGGGTTCCTTCTTCGACTCCGTGATCCAGTATCCCAGGGCCGAGGCCCCGGCGATCCCGAAGGTAAAGGCGGCCAGGATGAGGGCCGCCAAGGGTACGATCTTGATCTTCATACTCGGCTCCTCATTTCGCCGCCGCGGCGGCCGCGGACTTCTCGAAGGCCGCCAGGTCCACGGTGTCCGCCACCGGGCAGGACGCCTCGCTGGTGCACTCCAGGCAGGTGATGCACTGGTGGTCCCGCACCCGGCCGGCCGTGGAGACCTGGATGTTCATGGGGCAGGCCCGGTCGCAAGCCTTGCAGTTTATGCAGGTGGGGACGTTGCGGCGTATGCCGAAGATCCGGAACAGGTTGAACACCCCCTGGACCGCGCCGAAGGGGCAGGCGTACTTGCAGAACGGCCGCTCCACGAACAGGGCCAGGACCAGGACCAGCACCAGGACCACGATCGCGGACAGGGTGATCTCGGGGGACCAGAAATTGAACAGGGCGTAGTAGGGATCCCAGGATTCGAACACCAGGGTTCCCGCCCGGGTCGTGGCGTAGACGACGATGGCCAGCACGGCGTACCGGAGATACCGCAGGGCCCTGTCCAGCCTCGGGGGGACGAAACGGTTGTACCGCTTGGGGAAGAGCCGGCGGCCCAGCTTGCCCACCCATTCCTGGAGACTCCCAAGGGGGCAGACCCAGCCGCAGACCACGGGTCCCGCGATCAGGGACAGCCCGAGGGCGATCCACAGAAGGACGAAGGTTGACTCGTGCACCTTCTTCACCAGGGGCGCCCCGGTGATCGCGCTCCATAGGGACTCCACGCCGCCGAAGGGACAGATGGAGTGCAGACTGGCCCCGGCCAACCAGGGAATCGCCTTCCCGCTCTCCGCCAGGGTGCGGTTGACCGAGATCAGGGCCACCAGGGCGAAGAAGAAGACCTGCACGCCCCGCCGGACCCACCGGATCGCCGTTGTTTTTCGCATGGGAACCTCCTGTTGCACCTTCGTAAAGCAATTTATATGCCAATTATCCTATATGAAATTATCTTGATTTAATAATATGACCTATTTAATTATATAAAATGAACTTGCTTCGACCCACTACAGGCCGGTCCTCGCGGAAATTGTAGGAGATGGCGGTCAGGAAATCCAGGATCGGGGAAAATATTTCGCGGTAGAGGGAAAGACGTTCCGCACCCGCCGCGCGGGAACTCGGTTCGGAGGTCGGACCGGCAGGACGAAAGGGATACCGGAAATCCCGGCTCAGAGCCGGTAGACCTCCCCCGTGCCGACCCGCTCCCGGAAGGACTGTGGGTTCGTCGAGTCCGCCGGGGAAAGGCGGATATAGCCTTCCTCGTCCATGGTCATGAGCAGGGCGTGGGACCACCGTCCGGTCGCCCGGGCCAAAAACTCCCGGCAGCGTTCCATGCACTCCCCGTCGCTCCGGCCGGGGACCAGGAGCTCCACGTACCCCTCCGAAAAGACCGAGACGCTGATCCAGCGTTTGCGGATCACCACGTCGCAGACGTTCGAACAGCCGGGGACCAGCTCGGGGTGGGACCGGATCCATTCGTCGTGGAAGCCCGGGACGGGAAGCACGACGCCGCCCTCGGCCAGCCAGCTCGCGCCGTGCCGGAAGCTCCAGGGCGGGAGGGCTTCCGGGGACTCCTCCGCGGTCATGCGCCGCCTCCGTCCGCTCCGGTATCCCGGGGCCGCGGGACCCCGAGGGCTTCCGCCAGGGCGGAGTCCCCGAGGACCGCCCCGAGGGACGCCGCGAAGGCCCGGAAGTGCGGAGGCGGAGGCGCCGAGACCCGTATCGGCGGTTCCGTGCGCAGCTCGAGCCGGGCCGCGTAGAGGAGCAGCCGCTTGAGGCCGTGCTCCTTGGCCAGGCGCTTGTTGAGGGCGAAATCCCCGTGCCGGTCGTCCCCCAGGATGGGATGTCCCCGGCCCGCGAGGTGGATACGGATCTGATGCATGCGCCCCGTTCCGAGCTCCAGCTCCAGGAGGGAGAACCCCGGGACGGAGGCCAGGAGCCGCCACCGGGTCTCGGCCCGGCGGGGCCCCGAGGGTGTCCGGATCTCGTCCCGGATGACCCCGTCCCCCGTATCCGGTATCCCGGCGACCACGGCCCGGTAGACCTTCCGGCACCGGGCCTTGTCCGACAGGATCTCGGAATACCGGGAGGCCGCCTGCGGACCGGTCCCCAGGACGATGCAACCCGAGGTGTCCCGGTCCAGCCGGTGGATCAGGAAGGGCCGGAACCCGAACTGTTTCTCCACCGTCTCCACGAGGCTGGTCCGGATGCCCGCCCCGGGCTGGACGGCCAGCCCGGGCGGTTTGTCCAGGATGAGAATATCCTCGTTCCGGTAGAGCACCTCGAGCATGCGGCGAAGAATAGTGCCCGGGGCCCGCAATGGCAAGGCCGAACGGCCGAGCCCCTCAGTCCGGCCGGCCCGCCCCGGCGGACCGGCCGTCCCCTCCTAGTCCGACGCCCGGGGCAGACCGAGGACCGATGTCTGGGCCACCAAAGTGGCGGGCACGGGGGCCCGGCCCCTGCGGATCACCTTTCGGTCCCGGGTCAGGGCGATCGCGCCCCCCAGGGCGCTGACGGCGCAGAGCCCCCCGATATAGAGGAGGGCGTTCCCGCTGTCGTGCCAGGGCAGGGGCACGTTCATCCCGAAGGCGCTCACGATGAAGGTCGGGATCATGAGCACCAGGGAGATCACCGTGAGCCGCTTCATCACGATGTTCAGGTTGTTCGAGATGACCGAGGCGAAGGCGTCCATCATCCCGGACAGGATGTCGCTGTGGATGTTGGCCATGGCGATGGCCTGTCGGTTGTCGATCTCCACGTCCTCCAGCAGCTCGGTCTCCTCCTCCCGGAACCGAAGCAGGCGGCTCTTCAGGAGCTTCTCCAGGACGAGCTCGTTGGACTTGAGGCTGGTGGTGAAGTAGACCAGGGACTTTTCGATGGTCAGGAGCTGGACGAGCTCCGTGTTGCGTACGGATTTCTGGAGCTCCCGCTCGATCGCCCCGGTCCTGCGGTTCAGCACCTTGAGGTGCCGGAGGTAGACCACCGCCGCCCGGCCCAGGAGCCGGAGGACGAAGGCGTTCTGGTTTTCCAGGGACAGGCCCCGCACCCTCCGCTCCGCGATGTCCGTGAGGACCTCCGAGTCCGCCCAGCACACCGTGACCACCCGGTCCGGGAAGAGGACGATGCCCAGCGGGGCGGTGAAGAAGGTCGGTTCGTACCGGCTGTCGTGCACCGGGAGGCGGACGATCAGCAGGGTGTATTCGTCCTCCTTCTCCAGGCGGGACTGCTCGTCGGCGTCCACGATATCCTGGAGGTGCTCCGCCAGGATCCCGTAGTCCTTCTCTAGGACGGACAGGTCCTCCGGGGAAGCCCACCGGGCGTCCACCCAGGTTCCGGGTCCGGCGGCCCGGGCCGGGACCAGGACCCCCTCCTCTTGTTTCCAGATTCGAATCATGGGAATACCCTCCCGCCCCCGGGAGGATCGCGCGCGATTCGACGGCTATCGGGAAGGCTGTCGGAAGGCGGGGGACCCGGTTCTCGGGGGCCAGCGTAGGAACGAGATTGGTGACGGACAACTACCGTCGGGATCCATTCGCTTCCCCCTTCTTGACGCTCGCGCGTCGGAATGGCCGCCCCACAGGGCGCCGGGTCCGATCGGAATCCGCCGGGTTCGACGGGCCGATCTGCATCTGCCGCAAGTATAGCGCCCGGAACGGATCGTTGCAATGACGCCCCGGGACGAACCTTCCCGGGCCTCGAAGGGTCGGCGCCGCCAAGACTCCCCGTTTGCCCTCGGCGTCCTCTGCCGATATACTTAAGGGGAAGCTAGGAGGGAACGGGTGGAACCCCTGCGGGATCTAACCTGGATGCGGTACCTCTTGACCGGGCCCCCCGCCGAGAGGGTGGAGAGGCCGGGGTTCGCGGTGGTCTTCGTCGCGATACCGCCCACCAAGGAGCGGCACCTGGAGCGGTACCGGTACCGCGCCTTCGTGTTCGAGCCCTCCGCCCGGGCCCCGGCCCTGGCGGTGAACCTGGAATCCGACATCCTGGGGGAGTACATCCTGACCGTGGAGGACTTTCGGGATCGGATCGTCGCGTACCGGTACGAGCTGGAGCCTCCCTTCGACGAGTTCCGGGCCCGGGCCCTGGAGGAGGCGGGACGGCGCTTGCCCCCCGCGGCACCCCCCTCCGGACCCCGCGGAGGATCCCGAACCCGGCGGACCGGAACCGGCGGCGGCCCCGCCGAGGACGCCAAGACCAAGCCCCCGAGGAAACCCCATGCGAAGTGACCGCCCTTCCGACCGCCGTGTCCCGACCCCGTCCTTCCGGATCCCGGCCCTCGCCCTTTCCCTGGCCCTGGCCCTCTCGATACCCGCCGGCGCCCCGGCGGAGGAGCTCTATTCCGACTCGGGCTTCTTCCTGGAGCTCCCGGAGGGCTTTTCCCTGAACGACGGGGACGGAAGCACGAGGTTTTCCTTCCTCGATCCCTCGGGAGTCCTCCTGTTCCAGATCTTCCTGTACGAGCCGGACCGGTACACCGGGGCCCCGGCCCTCTTCGCGGACATCCGGAACAAACTCGGCGCGACCGCGGACTCCGAGGCGTTCACCTACCAGCGCCGGCCGGCGGTGATGGCGGACCTCTCGTTCACCCTCTCCGGCCGGCCCCACCGGGGCTGGGGCCTCTTCCTGGAGGGCGCCCCGCGGAACGCCGCGGGCAAGCCCGAGAAGGACATCGCCCTCCTGGCCTACGTTCCCGCGGATCGGTACGAGGCCTACCTCCCCTTCATCCTTTCCTGCCTGGACGGATTCTCCGCGGACGAGGAAGCCCGGCTCTACCCGGGCCCGGTCAGCCAGTTCAACCTTCCCTGGGATCCCCAGGCGCGGAAGCCCGCGGACCTCCGGTTCGGGGGCCGGACCCTCCGGGTGCCCTACGACCCCCGGGAGGGCCGTGCGGCCCAGGACACGGTGGAGCGGGAGTTCCAGGTCTTCACCGTCTACGCCGACTCCGCCCCGGACCTCGCCGCAGCGGCGTGGACCCGGTTCTACCGGATGATCTACCGGGAGACCTTCCATCGCCTGGATTTCCTGTCCCTGGTGCTCCAGCGGGAACTCTCGGGGGAGCCGGACGACCGCTCCCGGACGGAGCGCCTGCTCGCCTGGACCCAGGGATTCCGGTACGAGCGGAATCCCGAGGGCAGCGACGTGGTGAATCCCCTGACCGCCGCCTTCGAGGGCCGGGGCGACTGCGACTCCCGGGCCGTCCTCCTGGCCATCCTGGCCCGACACGACAACCGGGACGCCATCCTCCTGCTGTCGGTCAAGCATTCCCACGCCCTGGCGGCCTTCGACCTGCCGGGCCCGGGAGCCCGGTTCCCCCTCGGGGACAAGGGATGGCTGGTCGGGGAGACCACGGACCAGGTGGGCCTGGGCCTCATCGACGCGGCCATGGCGGACCCCGCGGACTGGCTGGCGGTGGAGTTCCCGAGGTGAACGGTTGACAGTGGACGGCGGTCCGGAACGGCACCGGAAAATCGGCCGCGCGCCGCGCAGAAACACAGGCGGCGGCCGCGCCGAGTGGAGGCTTCCGTCCGCAGTATACCGCCCGCCGACGTTGACCGGCTTCAACCCCGGCGGCTATACTTGAGGTGTCCCCCATCCTGATCCAAGGCCAGGCGATGGAAAGCATCAGCGCGAAATACCGGAACGTCTTCATCGAAGCCATGAAGCATACCCGGATTCCCGAGACCGTGACGGACGACAACGTCTTCCAGCCGGCCAACCCGGAGATCCTTCCCTTCATCGACCGCATCATCGGGGAAAACCTCCTGCCCGGCAGCGGGATCCGGCATTTCGAGAACCTGGTGGCCCTGCTGCGGGAGGCCCGGGAGGGCAAATCCTGCCTGCTCCTCCTGGAACACTACAGCAACGCGGACCTCCCCGCCTTCCACTATCTCCTGCGTCACCAGGGCCCCGAGGGGGAACAGCTCGCCCACGCGATCGTGGCGGTGGCGGGGATCAAGCTGAACGAGGACAATCCCCTGATCCGGACCATCGTGGAGGCCTATTCCCGCCTGGTCATCTACCCCAGCCGATCCATGGAGATCATCCGGAGCCACCTGACGGACCCCAAGGAACTCTTCCTGGAGATGATGAAGAGCCGGAGCATCAACCACGCCGCGATGAAGGAGCTGGAGGTGCTGAAGAAATCCGGCCGCATCCTCCTGGTCTTCCCCGCGGGCACCCGGTACCGCCCCTGGGACCCGGGGACCAAGAAGGGCGTCCGGGAGATCGATTCCTACCTGAAGTCCTTCGACCGTATGGTCCTGGTCTCGATCAACGGCAACCTGCTCCGTATCAATCCCGAGGATCCCCAGATGCACGTGGACCTGGTCTGCCCGGACAAGGTGGTCTACGACGCCAGCCCCGTCCTGGACTGCCGGGAATTCCGGGATCGTGTCAAGCACTCCGTCCACTTCAACGACGACAAGAAGCAGGCCGTCGTGGACGCGGTCATGCGGCGGCTGGAGGAGATGCACGATACCGTGGAGAAGGACCGGCTGTAGCCGCACCGAGAGGACGTCCCCGGCCGGGCATCAGTAGATCGAATACTTGCGGACTTCTGCGACTTCCACCCGGATGCGAATGACCGCCGTGTACGTCCCCCCGGTTATGACGATCCGGGGGGAACCGTCGTAGGCGAAGACGCCCCGGATCTCCCGGGGCTTGTTCTTCTCCACCGGCCGGAGCAGTTCCCGGAGGGCTTCCTTGGCCGCCTGGTCCAGGGCGGCCTTCCGGGCTTCCCGTCCCCCCGCCAGGGGCGCCGACCCCCGGCCCTGGGCGGACTGGTACGTCGCCTGCTCCCAGGCGGCCTTGCGGGCCGCGGCGGCCGGATCCGGTCGGTACTCCAGGTAGGCCCGGAGTTGGGTACCGGTCAGCCGAGTCTGGGAGGCGGCGAGCCGGGGGTCGCCCCAGGGTATCTCCCCCCGGGGAAGGATCTCGAGTTCCTCCGCCACCCCCCGGGCCTTGTCGAAGGGGACGTACCGGAAGTCGAAACCCCAGATCATACCGGAAAAGACCCGGCGTCCCTCCTCCAGCAAGGACTTCGCCACCTCGTCCGGCACCACGACCCGGGGAGCCGTGTCCGAGATTTCCGCGGGCAGGACATCGACGGGCTCGGATTCCGCCCAGAACTCCGCCCGAAGAACGACTTCCTGGCACGCGATCGCGCGCGCCGAGAGGAGACCGGCGAGGAGGACGGAGATCCGTACAAGACGGGCGGAGCGGAGGGGCATACATTGATGTTCGGAAGAAACGGGACGCCGGTGGAATCGAAACCGGATCCCTCGAAAAATAGCGCGAGCCGGGTGGACCCGGCTCGCGGCGACGGATTCGAGCTCCGAAGCCCGGCTTCGGCACCGCCGGGCCGGATCCAACCGGCCCGGCGCGGACTCGCCCGCGGATTTCAGGGTACCTTGGCGATCAGATCCTT
>CALMRC010000103.1 GCA_937873275.1 uncultured Spirochaetota bacterium | reverse complement strand
CTCGATGTTGTGGCACAGGGGGATGAGGTCCGCCGTGCGCTTCGCGCCCAGGATGCCCGCCAGGCGGGCCGCGGCCAGGACGTCTCCCTTGGCCAGAGCGTTCTCCCGCACCAGACGGACGGTCCCGGGCGCCAGGAGCACGAAACCCTCCGCCCGGGCCGTGCGCCGCACGCGGGGCTTGCCCGAGACGTCCACCATCCGGGCCTGTCCCGACCCGTCCACGTGGGTCAACCTGTCCGTTTCCGCCATCCTATCCTCCGATCTGTCCGACCGCCAGGGTCGTGCAGGCCGCGCCGCGGCCCGGCTTGGCCCGCACGCACTCGCGCAGGCTCCCTTCGATGTCCGAGAAATCCACCGGAACCGCGAGGTCCGTGTGCAGGCAGGGTTTCAGGGTCCCGTCCGCCAGGAGGCGGATCCGGTTGCAGTCCCCGCACCGGGGCGGCCGCTCGAAATCGTCCTGGTCCTGCTTCTGCCCCGCCAGGTCGTAATGACGGATCCGCTGATGCCCCAATCCCCGCTCCGCGCAGAAGGCGGCGACCCGCTCCAGGTCGCCCTCGGGATCCCCGTCGGAGACCACGGTGTTGATCTTCACCGGGATGCCCGCCCGGACCGCGGCGTCGATGCCCGCGAGGGCGTCCGCCAGGCGGCCGCCCCGGGTCAGGGCGGAGAAGCGCCCGGGGTCCAGGGTGTCCAGGGAGATGTTCACCGAGTCCAGGCCCCGATCGCGGAGCTCCCGGGCCACGGGGGCCAGGAGGGTGCCGTTCGTGGTCATCCCCAGGATCTCCAGGCCGGGGATGGGCCGGAGGAGGGAGACCAGGTCCAGGATGCCCTTGCGGACCAGGGGCTCCCCGCCGGTCAGGCGGATCTTGCGGATCCCGAGCCCCGCCGCCGCCCGGGCCACCCGGACGATCTCCTCCAGGCTGAGGATGTCCTCGTGCCGAAGCAGGGGAACCCCCTCGGCGGGCATGCAGTAGACGCAGCGGAGGTTGCACCGGTCCGTGACCGAGATCCGGAGGTAGTCGATGGTCCGGTCAAAGGAGTCGCGCATCAATATCCTCTCCCGGTTCCCGGGATTTTTGCCCGATCTCCAGCCGGATGAGGGCGTTCGCCCCGGACAACACGCTCAGCATGGAGGATCCCGAGTACCGCAAGACCCGGATCTCTCCCCCGGAATACCGGGCGGGCAGGAACTCGACCCGCTCGGCGTCCCGCCGGGATATCCCCGCCGCGAGCCGGGCCCGCACGGCGGGGACGTCCGGAGGCAGTCCCCGGAGCCGGGCCAG
Organism: uncultured Spirochaetota bacterium; assembly: GCA_937873275.1. GTDB lineage: Bacteria > Spirochaetota > Spirochaetia > Treponematales > UBA12059 > JAAYUR01. The sequence goes on along the minus strand of CALMRC010000103.1, from coordinate 59,456 downwards.
CACGGCCTTTCCCAGGATCTCGAAGTTCACGAAGGTGGAGACGGGGTTCCCGGGCAGCCCCAGGACGAAGACGTTCTCCCGCCGCCCCAGGAAGGTGGGCTTCCCGGGCTTCATGGCCAGGTTGTGGAAGATCTTCTCAACGCCGCACCGGGCCAGGACCTCGGGAACGTAGTCGAAGTCCCCCATGGAGACCCCGCCGGACAGGAGAACCAGGTCGCATTCCGAGAGGGCCGTTCGCACGGCGGCCTCGAGGGGTTCCGGGAGGTCCGGGAAGCGGCCGTAAAAGAGGACCTCGCAGCCCGCCGCCGCGGCCTGGGCCGCCAACTGGGGCCCGTTGGAGTCGTAGATGGTCCCCGGTTCCAGGGGCTCCCCGGAGGTCCGGAGCTCGTCCCCCGTGGAGAGGATGCCGACGACGGGCTTCCGCTGGACGGGCACCCGGTCGTACCCCGAGGACGCCAGGATCCCGATGTCCGCCGGCCGCAGGAGCCTGCGGCCCAAAAGGAGGTCCCCGGCCTTCTGGTTCTCCCCCCGGCGGATCACGTTGTCCGCGGACTCGGCCTTCGTGAACCGGACCCGCCCGTCCGCCTCCTCGGTCCACTCCACCCGCTGGACGCGATCGGCTCCCGGGGGCAGGGGGGCCCCGGTCATGATCCGGGCGCATTCCCCGGGGGCCAGGGGCCGGTCCGTGACGGTCCCCGCCGGAAGGGTCCGGACGATCCGGAGGAAGTCCGCGGGCTTCCCGCCCCAGGCGAATCCGTCCATGGCGGACTTGTCGAAGGGGGGCTGGTCGACCCGAGCGTACAGGTCCCGGGCCAGGACCCGGCCCAGGGCCCCGTGCAGGGGGACTTCGTCGGGGTCCTCGGGCAGGAGGTCCACCTCCTGCCGGGCGATGAGGGCGAGGGCTTCGTCGGGGTGCGTCATGCGGGGAACTCCGGAGCGTGGGATTTCGGGGCCGGGCGGCGGGCTCGGCCGGCTTCGATTCGGAGAAGGCGGCCCTCTTCCAGGAAGGCCGCGCGGTCGGCCAGGGCCTCCGCGAAGGCCCCGTCGTGGGAGGAAAAGACGATGGTGGTTCCGCCCCGGGCGGCGATGTCCGCCAGGACCGTCCGTATCCGGTCCCCCGAGGCCCGGTCCGTCTGGGCCGTGGGCTCGTCCAGGAACAGGACTTCCGGCTCCAGGACGAGGGCCCGGGCCAGGGCGACCCTCTGGGTCTCCCCCCCGGACAGGCGCTTGGCGTCCCGGCGGGCGAAGCCGGACAGGCCCAGGAGCTCCAGGGCGCCCTCCGTCCGGCGGCGGATCTCGGGCTCCGGGACGCGCCGGACCCGGAGGCCGTAGGCCACGTTCCGGTACACGGTGCCCGCCAGGGGGAAGGGGGACTGGTGGACGTAGACGGACCGCGCCCGGAGTCCCGGGTCCCCCGCCGCGGGCCTTCCCTCGAACCGGATCGAGCCGGACGAGGGACGGATCAGGTCGTTGAGGAGCTTGAGCAGGGTGGTCTTCCCGGATCCGTTGGGACCCACCAGGGCCAAGGTTTCCCCGGCCCGGACGTCCAGCTCCGGTATGGAGAGGACCTCCCGGGTTCCGTACGAGAACAGGAGGTTCCGGATCGAGAGGATGGCGTCACTCCTCATGCTTCACCGCCGCGTGCACGAGGGCGTTGATGGCCAGGGATATGGTCAGGAGGAGGATGCCCAGGGACAGGGCCCGCTCGAACTCCCCCTTGCTCGTGTCCAGGGCGATCGTCGTGGTCATGGTCCGGGTATACCACCGGATGTTCCCTCCCAGCATCATGGACACCCCGACCTCCCCGGTGACGCGCCCGAAGGCGTTAAGCAGGGCCGAGGCCAGGACGTACTTGGCCTCGAAGAGGGTGGAGGCCAGGCGCCGGAGCCGGCCGGCCCCGAGGGTCACCAGGGTTTCCGTGAACCGGGCGTCCAGCTTGGAGAGCCCCGTGTAGACCAGGCTCACCACGATGGGCAGGGCCAGGAGGGTCTGGCCGAGCACGACCCCCGGGGGGGCGAAGAGCCATCCCAGGCGGCCCAGGGGGCCGGATCGGGAGATGAGGGAGTACACGGCCAGGCCGATCACCACGGTGGGCAGGGCCGTCAGGCTCGACACCACCGCGGCGGCGGCCCGGCGGCCCGGGAACCGGTGGTTCGCCAGGAGGATTCCCAGGGCCAGCCCCGGGAGCGTGGAGAAGGCGGTGGACCAGAAGGAAAACCGCAGGGTCGTGCCCGCGATCAGGAAGATCTCGCGATCCCCCGACAGGATCAACTCCAGGGCTCCCAGGAACGGATTCATCACTTGTACGTGAAGAAGAGCTGCTCGCCGTTCAGCTTGAAGGATTCGATGGCCTTAAGGCCTTCCTTGCTGGTGATCCACTCGATCAGGGCCTTGGCCCCCTCGGTATTTGCGGCCGGCCACTTCGCGGGATTCACGGCGATGATCCCGTAGGGATTGAACAGGCCCTTGTCGCCCTCGAAGCAGATCTTCAGGGTGGTCTTGTCCTTGACCGCCAGCCAGGTCCCCCGGTCCGCGAGGGTGTACCCGGGCATGCCGTCGGCCATGAGGATGACCTGCTCCATGCCCTGGCCGGCCTCCTTGTACCAGGCACCGGCGGGGCTTATCCCGGCGGCCTTCCAGATGTCCAGCTCCTTCACGTGGGTCCCGGACTTGTCCCCCCGGGAAACGAAGGTCGCGCCCGCGCCCGCTATCCTGGTGAACGCGTCGACCGCGGACTTGGCGGCTCCGATCCCGGCGGGATCCGAGGCGGGACCCAGGATGATGAAGTCGTTGTACATGACGTCCCGGCGGTCCACTCCGTGACCTGCGGCCACGAAGGCGTCCTCCTGGGCCCGGGCGTGCACCAGGACCACGTCGGCGTCCCCGTTCTCCCCGAGCTTGAGAGCCGCCCCGGTGCCCACGGCCACGACGTCCACCTTGTACCCGGTCTTCGCCTCGAAGAGGGGCAGGAGGTATCCGAGGAGGCCGGAATTCTCGGTGCTGGTGGTGGTGGCCAGCTTGATGCGGGGATTGGCCGGGGCGGCGGCTTCCTTGCCGCCCATCGCGAAGGCGGAGGCCGCGCAGAGGGCGGCCAGGGCGAGGACCAGGGCTTTTCGGTTCATCGTTCTCCTCCCGGGGTTCGGTCGAGGTCCGAGGGGCCCGGAGGAGTCGATTCCGAGTCTGTCCTGGAAGGGATGGGGAGGTGAGTCATCGTGGTTTCTCCTTTCCGAACGGGAGGCTCGGGGATTTCTCCCCGGACCCTCGGCCGGTCGAACGGAGCGCGGAATCCCGGATAGGGTTCGGCTCCAGCCGCCCGGCACCGCCCGCTCGCCCTGGATCCCGGTTCGGGAAGGTTAGGCGGAGACGGGTCGGAGACCATGGTATGTAGGCCGCCCACGGCGGCCGGGGACAGAATAGGTCAGGAACCCGGAATTGTCAACGAATCGCGGAACGGCGGAGGGCGATGAAGCGACCCGGGAACCGCCGAGGCCCGCTAGACCCCGGCGGCCCCGGTCCGATATGATGCTGTATCCCGTGATCGCCCGCCGACGAGTCCGACATCCCGAGCGCCTTCACGAAATCCCCGTCCGCGCGCAATTCGCGTTTCCGCCCGCCGTACCTTACCGCGGGATTCCGAGGCGCCGCACGCGCGCCCGAATAGGAACGCAATGGAAACCGTCACGTTTGAATCCCTTGGACTGGAGCCCGAGATCCTGGAAGCCCTGAAGCGCAAAGGCTTCGAGGAACCCACCCCCATCCAGGCCCTCGCCATCCCCCGGCTCCTGTCCGGGGGCGCCAACCTGGTCGCCCGGGCCCGCACGGGCACCGGCAAGACCGCGGCCTTCGGTCTGCCCCTCATCCAGGGCCTTCGCATACCCACCGGGGCTGTGCGGGCCCTGGTCCTCGTTCCCACCCGGGAACTTGCCCTCCAGGTCACCGGGGAGATCGCCTCCCTCCGGCCCCAGGGGGACTATCCCCGGGTAGCGCCGATCTACGGGGGAGCCTCCTACGGGGAGCAGTTCCGCCGCCTGGCCCGGGGGGTCGAGGTGGTCGTGGGAACCCCCGGCCGCGTGAAGGACCACATCGAGCGGGGGAGCCTGTCCCTGGAGTCCCTGGAGTACTTCGTCCTGGACGAGGCGGACGAGATGCTCGACATGGGCTTCCTGGAGGACATCGAGTGGATCTTCGAGAAGGCGCCCCCGGACCGCCGGGTCCTGCTCTTCTCGGCGACCATGCCCAAGGAGATCCTCCGGATCGCCAAGACCCGCCTGGGGGAGTACGAGATCGTCGCGGACGACTCCGGTCCCGTGGAGACGGGGCTCACGGACCAGATCTGGATCGAGGTCCGGGAGTCGGACAAGCTCGAGGTCCTATGCCGCCTGGTGGACAAGGAGGACGAGTTCTACGGGATCGTCTTCTGCGCCACCAAGGTGGACGCCGACGTCCTGGCGAAGAACCTGGGGGAGCGGGGCTACGGCGCGGAGGCCCTGCACGGGGACTTGTCCCAGGCGGAGCGGGAGAAGGTCCTCCGGCGGTTCCGGTCCAAGAGGACGACCATCCTAACGGCCACGGACGTGGCCGCCCGGGGGATCGACATCGACCGGCTGACCCACGTGGTGAACTTCTCCCTTCCCCACGACCCGGATTCCTACACCCACCGGATCGGCCGCACCGGCCGGGCCGGCAACTCCGGAACCGCCGTCACCCTGGTCACCCCGGACGAGTACCGGCGTATCTTCTTCCTCCGCAGGACGGCGGGGGCGGCTCTCAAGAAGGGGGCCGTTCCGGAGGTGGACGAGGTGCTGGAGGCCAAGCGGCAGAGGATCCGGGGACGGGTGTTCTCGGCCGCATCGGACCTGGGCTTCCTGTCGGAGACCCGGCCGGAGGAGGAACCTTCATCCCCGGCGAATGCGGCCCCCGCCGAGGGGGCGGCCCGGCCGGCCGAGGGGTCCGGGGCCGCGGAACCCGACGGGAAGGTCCGGGAGCGCTGGAAGGCCCTGGCCCGGGAATTGTCCGAGGGACTGGATCCCCTGGACGCCCTGGCGGCCGCGTTGGCCGCGGCCTATTCCGACGAGCTCGATCCGGGCCGGTACGGGGACGTCCGGACGGACTTCCTGGACCGGGAGGCCACGACCCGGCTCTTCATCGGGATCGGGCGTCGGGACCGGGCGGACCGGCGAGCCATAGCGTCCTACGTCAAGGACCTGACGGGACTGCCGGACCGGCTGGTCGGAGGGGTGGAGGTCTACGATTCCTTCTCCTTCGTGACCGTGCCCTTCGAGGCCGCGGAACGGACCATCGCGGAGGCCCGGAAATCGGGAAACGGTCCCGTCGTGAAGATGGCCTTCCCGAAGGACGGACCGGCACCGCGACGGGGGGCGCCGGGACCGAGGCCCCCGACCGGGGATCGGGGTCCCCGGGACCGGGGAGGTTTCAGTCCTCCAGGTCGAACTCGCGGACGTCGAACCAATACCCGGTCCGGCTGACCAGGTCGAGCTGGGCCCGCACGATGCTCGTGTGCCCGTCCTCGATCTCCACGAAGCGCCGGAAGATTCCCCGGGCCTCCTCCGGAAGGGTGGAGACCAGGGACCGGTAGAAGGCGCTCGTCTCCTCCTCCGCCGCCAGGGCGCGGGTCAGGGCGGCCCGCTCACCTCCCTCGTCGGACCCCGAGGAGGACGCCGAAAGGGAGGCCGCGGCCCGGCTCATCGCCGCCTCCAGCCGATCCCGGGTCGGAAGCGCCGTTTCCGGTCCTCGGGAGTCCAGGCTCCCGTCCTTCCGCCACCGCTCCCGGATATGATTCAGGTAGTCGACGTGGGACTGCTCGTCCCGGCCCAGGACTTCGTAGAGGGCCCGGGCTTCGGGTTCCCGGGTTCCCGCCGCCGCGTCCCGGTAGATGTCCCGCACCTTGGTCTCGTACTTCAACGCTCCGGCAAAGGCTTCTTCAAGATTCATGACGCCTCCCTGGCTAAGGTTTGCTTTACGGTCCGCGGTCTTGGGTCTCCGGTCTACGAGGATTCCAGCCGTCGGTTGACCTCGTCCTGCAGGGTCCTGCGGATGTAGGTCCGTATCTTGTCCCGCTTTTCGTCCGAGAGGGATCCCGGCTCGAACATGACGACCCGGACGGCGGGCCCGTCCGCATCGTCGCGCCGACCCACGACGATGCCGTTCAGGAGGATCCGGGCTCCCCGAAGGGTCAGCTGCAGGTCCTTCACCCGGAATCCCACCGGCACGTCCGTCGCCGTATCGAACCAGGCGGCCATACCCGCGGTGGACAGGTCATGGACCGTTCCGCGGAGAACGGAGTCCTGGAAGGGCGCGGAAAGTTCCGCCGTGCCCGGGGGGCAGGCTACCCGGACGAATTTCCGGCGGCCCCGGGCCTCGTTGGCCTCCAGGGTCTTGAGCAGGATGTCCGCCGTCTTGGCCGCCCCGATCTTGAGGGTCACGAAGCCGCAGGTGATCCCGACGTCCAGAAGGTACTTCCGGGAAATCTCCGGATCCCCCAGCATGGTGACCACCCCGATGCCCACGGAGGCGGTCTCCGGGTCCGCCTGAAGGCCGCGGATCCAGATTTCCCATTCCGGCTCGGTCATGCCCTCATCGAGGTTGACGAAGACGAGGGCATGGGGCTCCTTCTTCAGGTACCGGGCCAGGTTCGAGTGGTTATACACCAGGTACACCTCGAACTCGTGGGCGCTGAGAACGGCGGCAACGTCGGATAGCACTCCAGGGGGATTCAGGAAGAACACCTTTTTCCCGAATTGGAAATCCATGTCAGCCATGGCTCGATTCTACCACAACCGGTCCTTGAGAAAAAGCGAATAGCCGATATACAATGCGCCGCCGGGCGGCCGGCGGCGTTATCGGAATTCATCCAGGGAGAGGGACATGGCGGAATCCAGGATCGTCGAATGCGTACCGAATTTCTCGGAGGGGCGCGACAAGGGAATCATCGACGCGATCGCCCAGGCGATTTCGGGAGTGGCGGGGGTGAAGATCCTGGACGTGGATCCCGGGGCGGACACGAACCGCACGGTCTATACCTTCGCGGGACCCCCGGCGGAGGTCGCGGAGGCCGCCTTGGCGGCCGCCCGGACCGCCCGAGAATTGATCGACATGCGCCGCCACGCGGGGGCCCATCCCCGCATGGGAGCCCTGGACGTCTGCCCCTTCGTGCCGGTGAGCGGGATGACGATGGAGGAGTGCGCGGACCTCGCCCGGGACACGGGGAGGCGCCTCGCGGAGGAGCTCGGGATTCCGGTCTATCTGTACGAAGCCGCGGCGTCCCGGCCCGAGCGGAGAAGCCTCGCGGACATCCGGTCCGGGGAATACGAGGCCCTGCCGGAAAAACTCAAGAAGCCCGAGTGGGCGCCGGATTTCGGTCCCGCGGCGTTCGACCCCCGATGGGGCGCCACGGTCGTGGGCGCCCGGCAGTTCCTGATCGCCTACAACGTTAACCTCAACACCCGGGACCGGAAGCTCGCCCACGAAATCGCCCTGAACATCCGGGAAGGGGGCCGCGCGGCCAAGGGCCCCGACGGCGCCTCCCTCCGGGACGCCCAGGGGAACCTGGTCAAGACTCCCGGCCGGCTCAACCATGTCCGGGCCATCGGCTGGTACATCGACTCCTACCGCAGGGCCCAAGTGTCCATCAACCTGACGGACTACCACGCGACGCCCCTGCACGTCGTCTACGAGACCGTCCGGGAGGAGGCGGAAAAGCTGGGCCTGGCGGTCACGGGAAGCGAGGTCGTGGGTCTCCTGCCCCTGGAGCCCCTGGTGGAGGCCGGGCGGTTCTACCTGCGCCGGGCCGGAAAGAGCGGGGGAGCCCCGGAGTCGGACCTGGTGGAGACCGCGGTGCAGACCCTGGGTCTCGATTCCGTGGCCCCCTTCGACGCCGGGAAGAAGGTGGTGGAGTACGCGGTCCGCGTCCCGTCGCCCCTGGTCTCCCGCACGGTGACGTCCTTCGCGGACGAGGTGTCCGCGGAATCCCCCGCACCCGGGGGCGGTTCGGTGGCCGCCCTCGCGGGAGGCCTGGGAGCCGCCCTGGCCGCCATGGTCGCCAACCTCACGGTCGGCAAGAAGGGGTACGAGGACGCCTGGAAGGACCTGGACGCCCTGGCCTTGAGGGCCCAGGGAGTTAAGGAACGTCTCCTTCGGGCGGTGGACGAGGATACCGCCGCCTTCAACGACGTGCTGGCGGCCCAAAAGCTCCCGAAGGGGACCGAGGAGGAAAAGCGGACCCGGGCGGAGGCCGTCCAGGCGGGCTACCGCAGCGCGACCCTGGTTCCCCTGTCCACCGCCGAGGCCTGCCTGGAGGCCGCCCGGGTTTCGGAAATCGCGGCGGACCTGGGCAACAAGGCCTCCGTGACGGACGCCGGGGTCGGGGCCCTGTTGGCCGCGGCGGGCGCCGAGGGAGCGGTGCTCAACGTCCTGATCAACCTGGGATCCATCGAGGACCGGGAGTGGGCGGACCGGATACGCTCCGAGGCGGAAGCCCGGGCGGCGGAGGCCCGGGTCGTCCGGGACCGGACCCTCTCGAAGGTGCGGGGGACGATGGCCGGTTGACGGGGAATCGGGCAGGGGAGGGTCGTGACCGGCCGGATATACGAAGGTCCCGCCGGCGGAATCGCGGCTAGTCCGGGGCCCGGAGGGTATCCCCCAGCTGGCCGCAGGCTCCCAGGACGCCCCGGCCCCGGCGCATCCGCCGGGTGACCGGGATGCCCGCGGATTCCAGCAGGGTGACCGCGTCCTCGACGGCCCGCCGGGCGGGTTCCCGGAAGGGCAGGTCGGGCACGGGGTTCCAGGGAATCAGGTTCACCTGGACCTTGAGGGGCCGGGACCAGTCCGCGATGGCCTGAATATCCTCGGACCGGTCGTTGACCCCCCCGATCAGGACCGCCTCCAGGGTGATCCGGTCGCCCGTCTTTCCCTGGTAGTATTCGAGGGCGTCCCGAAGGTCCGCGAGACCCCGGGTCCGATTGACGGGCATGAGTCCGCTCCGGGTCTCCTCGACCGCGGAGGTGAGGGAGACCGCGAGCCTCACGTGGGGGCCGGAGTCCGCGAGGTCCCGGATGCCTTCCGTGAGGCCGCAGGTGGAGATCGTGATCTTCCGGAGGGACAGGCCGATCCCTTCCGGATGGGCGAGAACCTCGACGCTCCTGCGGACCTGGGCCAGGTTGAGCAGGGGTTCCCCCATGCCCATGAAGACCAGGTTCGAAGGTCGTCCGAACATCCGGGTCAGGTGCAGGTACTGCTCCACGATCTCGAAGGCTTCGAGGTTCCGCAGGAATCCCAAGGTTCCGGTCTTGCAGAAGGCGCAGCCCATGGGGCAGCCCACCTGGGTGGAGATGCAGGCGGTCTTCCGTCCCTCGATGTCCGTGAGGAGGACGGTCTCGACGGCCGCGCCGTCCGGGAGGCGGAGCCGCAGTTTGACGGTACCGTCCTCGTCCCGGAACCGGCCGTCCACGGTCGTACCCAGGAGGGAGGGGAACCGTGCGGACAAGCTCTCCCGCTCCGGAGCCGGAATATTGGTCATGTCCTGGAAGGACTGGGCCCCCGCGGCGATCCACTTGAACACCTGGGTTCCCCGGAAAGGCCGGTCGAACCCGCATTCGGCGGCGATCTCGCGGGGCAGGAGCCCGGAAAGGGGACGTTCCACGGCTAGCCGCGCTGTATCCTCGCGATGAGATCCTGGATATAGGGATTCCGTATCCCCAGGCGCTGGAACTCCGCGAGGGTGTCCAGGGCTTTCTGCTTCTCGCCCTTGGCCAGGTAACACTGTCCCAGTTCGAGGTAGAGCCGATAGTTCTTGGGATCGTTCCCGATGAGCTTGTGCAGGGATTCGATGGCGTCCTCGGTCTTGCCCTGGAGGCGGGCTATCACCGCCAATCCGAGCACCGCGTACACGTCGAACTCGATGTTCAGGGCCCGCTCGTAGTACTCCGTGGCCCGGGGGTAATCCCCGAGGGCCCGGTACGCGTCTCCCGCCCGGGTCAGGATCACCTTGTTCCGGGGATCCTGGGCCAAGATGCGGTCCCAGTGCTCCAGGCTCTTCTCGGAATCCCCGGTGCCCCGGAAACAATCCGCCAGGCCGAAGAGGGCGTAGAAATTACCCGGTTCCTTTTCCAGGGCCTGCTCGAAGTAGGGCACCCCCCGGTCGAACTGCTTGAGCTTCCGATAGCAGTTCCCGATGGAGGTCAGGACCCGGATGTCCACCGCAGAACCCTGGAGATCCACCATCCTCTGCCAGTACTGGAGGGCGTCCTTGTATTCCTTGAAATCATAGTGCAGGTGGCCCAGGCCGATCAGGGCGTAGGGATTGTCCGCCTCCATCTCGAGGACCCGGAGATAAATGGCTTTGGACTTCCGGAAATCGCGCACCTTTCGGTAGGCGTCGGCCACCCGGGTAAGGACGGTGATGTTCTTGTTGTCGTGGAGGAGGTATTGTTCCCAGATCTCGATGGCCATCTGGTACTGGTTCAGGGCCTTGTAGCAGTCCGCCAGGCCGAATAGGGCGTAGTTGTTGCCCGGGTGGTACACTAGGCACTTCTTGTAGGAATCGACGGCCTCCCGGTAGGTTCCCCGCTTGCGGGCGGCATCCCCGATTCCGACCAGGGCGTAGTTGTTCTCCGGTTCCTTCTCGAGGATCTTCCGGAAACATTCCTCCGCGTCCCGGACCCGGTTTTCTTTCAGGTATTGGTATCCCTTCTTGGAGAGTTCGGAGATCTCGACAAGCTCGGGAGGCTGGGAACCGGAGGGGGTTTCGACGGGATCGGCGCCGGAATTCTCATGATCGGGATGATTGGTCATCTTGATCCTCTTCGTGGAGTAAGTTTTGAACTACCTGGGCCATTTTCTCGATCAAGGCCTCGCTCCGCTTGTCGTCCCGCGCCAGTTTGTACATCTTGAGGGCCTCTACGGGCTTGTGGTTCACGCGGTACCAGTCGCCTACCCGGATCAACCCGTCCGAGTAGCCGGTGGTCTGGAAGAGCCGGCGGGCCTGCTCTATTTCACCCGCGTTGAACAGTTCGTTGCCCCGACGGTTGAGCTGCACCTTGTTGGCGGTTTCCAGGTCGTCCCGGGGAGCGTCCGTCGTCTTGATCAGGCCTTCCTCGGGGAACCGTTCGAACTCTTTTTTAACCATGATCAATTTTTTACTATACTGAAAAGTGACTCAAGAATCAACATCCTGGAACGATATCCAATTTGTCCAGAAATTCCGAACCGACCGCGGTATGGTCTTATAGCATGAACCACGGAATCCCGGAGGGACCGATGATGGACGAGACGGATCGGCGGCCGGAAACCTTGAACGTGCAGGAGGAATCCGTCGTACCCGGGTTCCCGGGGGGTCTCCGCTTCCCCGGAGACTCCCTTCCGGACCCGTGCCGGAATTCCGGGCAGGCCTTTCCCGACCTCCGCCGGGGACGGCGGCTGCGGACCTACCTGCGGGGTCTGGACCGCTAGGTTCTCCGGTCTATCCTCATCCCGCCGGGTCCGGGATGGCCGCGTTCCGGTAGAACCGGACCCGGGACCGGCCGTACCGGCGCTCGTCCTCGGTCTCCAGGGATCCCGTCCGATCCGGCGGGAGATCCTCCTCGGGGTAATGCAGGAGGACGAGGCCCCCGGGCTCCAGGAGATTCCGCTCCGCGATGACCGAAAGGAGTGCCGCCCTATGTCCGTACGGGAAGGGCGGATCCAGGAAGATCACGGAAAACCGGTCCTTCGTGCGCTTCAGGTACAGCTCCGCGGCCATGCGGTGGCAGGGTACGCGGCGCTCCGCCAAGGATACGTTCCGGAGGAGGAGGGGGAACTTATCCGGGTCCTTTTCCACGCAAACGACGGGATCGGCTCCCCGGCTCGCGGCTTCCAGGGCGAGGATCCCGGAGCCCGAAAACAGATCCAGGAAGGACCGGCCGGACAGGTCTCCCAGGACCGCGAATACGGACTCCCGCATCCGGTCCATCGCGGGCCGGATCTCCAGGCTGCCCCGGGGCACGGAGACCGTCCGTCCCTTGAGGGTTCCTCCGGTTATCCGCACGACGGCCCCCCGGAATCCCCGGGGATACCCGGTCCGAGGTTTCGGCGGCTTACGCCCGGGACCGGAATCACCGGTTCCTCTCCCGGAGTTCCCGCCGGGTATCGCGGTCCACGTCCCGCTCCTTGATGGAGGCCCGTTTGTCCGCGGCCTTCTTGCCCTTGCAGAGCCCCAGGTTCACCTTGACCCGGCCGTTCTTGAAGTAGAAGGACAGGGGAACCAAGGTATATCCCCGCTCGTCCACCTTGCGCTTGAGCCGCTTGATCTCCTGCTTGTGCAGGAGGAGCTTGCGCTTCCGGTCGGGATCGTGGTTGAAGATCGAGGAAAACACGTATTCCGCGACGTGGAGGTTCCGAATCCAGACCTCCCCGTCCTCGATGACCGCGAAGGCGTCGGGAAAGGAAATCTTCCCCAGCCGGAAGGACTTCACCTCGCTTCCCACGAGCTCGATGCCGCATTCCAGGTCTTCCTCGACCTCGTAATTGAAGCGGGCTTTGCGGTTGAGGGCGATCAGCTTGGTTCCGGGTCCGTCCATATCAGTCCACCGGTCCGGGAGTAGGGTGCGGCATGTCCGAGGATTATAGGAACCCGCCCGAAGCCTTGTCAACGCGGGCGAAAGATGCTACCGTTCGGCCGTGAACGCCCTCCATATCAGGGTCCTCGAACCGGTCGCGGACGGATCGGCGGGGGACTGAATGCGCAGAACGACACCGTACTCGGAACAACGGATCAAGCGTCTGACCTTGAAGCGGCGCCTGGGCGTGCTGTTCCTGCTGTACCTCGCCTACGCGGGCGTCACCGGCATCCTGCTGACACCCTATCGGGTGGAGTCCGTCTCGATGTCCCCGACCCTTTCGCCCGGGGATCTCGTCCTGGCCTCGCCTCTGGCCTTCGGTCCCCGGCCGATCTTTTTCCGAAATCCGCTCCGGGGAATCTCGGATCCCCGCAGGGGGGACCTGGTCGTGGTGGAGGCTCCCTTCCACGAGCGGGACCCCTGGTACCGGGAGGCCGCGGATTCCCTCGTCCGGTTCTTCACCTTCCAGCGGCTGTCCGTATCCTCCTCGCGGGATCGCTTGAGTTCGGTTTCCGTCAAACGCGTCGTGGGCGTGCCCGGGGACTCCCTGTACATGAAGGGCAACGAGGTCTACATCCGGGCGGCCGGAAGCTCCCATTACCTGACGGAGTACGAGGTCTCCGGGAGGGTGTACGAGGCGGAAACGGGAAGTCCTCCGGAGGGATGGCCGGACTTCCTCCCGCTCTCGGGGGCCGTGCCGGAGACCACCCTCGGCGAGGGACAGTACTTCGTCCTGGGGGACAACCGGGCGGGCGCCCTGGACTCCCGGGCCTACGGTCCCGTGGACCGGAGCCGGTTCCGGGCCCGGGTCCTCCTGCGATACTGGCCCCTCGGCTCCTTCGGAATCCCTTGAACCCTCCGGAACTCGCGCCCCACGGCCCCGGACTCTACGTGCACGTGCCCTACTGCGCGGGCAAATGCGGGTATTGCGCCTTCCATTCCCGGCCCCTGGGGCTCTGCCCGGCCCGGGAGCCGGAACGGATTACGGAGGCGGCCCTTCGCCGCGCCCGGTCCCTGGCGGAGCGGTTCGGGGTGCGGGAGTTTTCCACGGCCTACGTCGGGGGAGGGACCCCCACGGCCCTTCCCTCGCCGGTCCTGATGTCCCTGCTTTCGGGCATGCGGGATCTGGCCGCCCGGGGAGGGTTCGCCGAATGGACCGTGGAGGCGAACCCGGAATCCCTCGACCCGGACACCCTCGGCATCCTCGGGGACGCGGGGGTGGATAGGATCAGCCTGGGATTCCAGGGAGGTCAGCCGGACCCCCTCCGGAGGGCGGGGCGGAACGCGGGGGTCACCGCGGGAATCCGCGCCCTGGAGACCTGCGCGTCCTGGGGGGGACGGCTTTCGGTGGACCTGATGGTGGGCCTCCCCGGACAGGATCCCCGGGGGCTGGAGGCGGACATCGCACGGGCCGCGGCCGCCGGGGCGGACCACCTTTCGATCTACCAGCTCACGGTGGAGGAGGGTACGCCCCTGGAGACGGCGGTCCGGGAGGGCGCCGTCCGCCTGCCCTCCGAGGACGAGGAGGCGGAACTCTGGGCCGCGGTCCGGGAGGCCTGCGGAGCCTCGGGTCACCTTCGCTACGAGGTTTCGAGCTGGGCCCGTCCCGGGGCGGAGTGCCTTCACAACCGGAACTACTGGAAGGGAGGGGTCTGGATCGGAGCCGGACCTTCCGCGGTCTCCTCCGCGCCGTTGCCGGACGGGGGGACCCTGAGGATCCAGGAGACCCGGGATCACGGGGAGTACCTCCGGGATCCCGAGGCCTTCGCCGAGGAGGAGAGGGTCCCGCCGGGCACGGCGGCCTTCGAGATCGTGATGACCGCCTTCCGGACCCGGGAGGGCCTGGACTCCGGGGCCTTCCGGTCCCGGTTCGGGGTTTCCCCGGAGGATCTCCTTCCCGAGACCCTCGCCAAGTGGAAGGACCTCCTGGAATCCGGCCCCCGGGGGCCCGCGCCCTCGGACCGGCTGCTCGACGTCCTGAATCCCTTCCTGCTGGATTGCATGTCCGAAATGGAACGCAGGGCCGCGGGCATTCCGCACGGCCCCGGAGGTCCCCTGTGAGCATACTCTCGATCCAGTCCCACGTCTCCTACGGCTTCGCCGGAAACCGGGCGGCGGTCTTCCCGCTCCAGCGCCTGGGATTCGACGTCTGGCCGATCAACACCGTCCAGTTCTCCAACCACATGGGCTACGGCGGATGGGGCGGGGACGTCTTCCCGGCGGACCACATCGCCCGGGTCTTCCGGGGCATCGAGGATCGGGGTGTCCTGCCGGAATGCTCCGCCGTGCTCTCCGGCTTTCTGGGCGCCCCGGACATCGGGGGGGTCATCCTGGACGCCGCCCGGACCGTCAAGCGGGCCAACCCCGGGGCCTTGTACTGCTGCGATCCGGTCATGGGTGACTACGACCGGGGGGCTACGGTGCATCCGGGGATTCCGGAGTTCCTCCGGACCCGGGCGGTCGAGGTGGCGGACATCCTTACCCCGAACCAGTTCGAGGCGGAGATCCTCTCGGGCCTTCGGATCCGGAGTCCCGAGGACGCGATGCGGGCGGCGGAGGTCCTTCACGGGAGGGGCCCCCGGCTGGTCCTGGTCACGAGCTTCAAGCCCGATTCGGCCGCGGACGGATCCATCTCCCTCTTCCTGAGCGGCCCGGAGGGGGCCTGGGTCCTGACGACCCCGGAGCTTCCCCTGCACCCCCCCCTGGTCGGGGCGGGGGACCTGACCGCGGCCCTCTTCCTGGGACACTACCTTCGCACCCGGGACGCCCAGGATGCCCTGGAACTCATGGCGGATACCGTGTTCCACGTCCTGGAGCGGACCGTCCGGGACGGCTCCCGGGAACTTCGCCTTGTCCAATGCCAGGACCGGATCGCGGTTCCCGGCCGGGGGTTCACCGCGATCCGGGTGTAGGAGGGAGATCGCTCCGGAGGGACGCCGGTCGTACCGGCCGGCCCTCCGAAGGTTCGGTCACTTCTTCTTGGGGATCACGGGATTGAAGGTCTGGGGATCCGGGACCGAGAAGCCCCCGAGTTCGGTGTTCGCGGCCCGCATCCACGTCTGGTTCCTGCCCAGGAATCCCAGTCCCTTCAGCTGGCCGCGCACGACGAGCTTGTCCCCGTCCTTCCAAAGGCGGCAGTCGTACTCGTCCCCGGACTCGGGGTCCAGGATCTGGCCCCTCCATTCCTTGCCCTTGTCCTCCAGGCGGTAGACGAAATCGAGTCCCGCGAAGAAGGGGTCCCCGGCGAGCTTGTCCGCCTTCTCGGTCCTCTTCTCCAGGGTATCCTTGATGGTTCCCGATTCCTTGTCGATGGTGGCGACCATCCTCCCGAAGAGCTTGCCGTCGAAGAGGTACAGAAGGACGTACCCCCGGGGTTTGCCGGTCTTGTCGTCGATGATCTTCCAGAGGCCGCGGACATCGTCCGCTGCGAATGCGGGGGCCGCGATCGTCAGGGCGTAGAAGGCCGCGGCGAGGGCGAGGATCCATCGGGAACGGCGCATGCGTCTCTCCTTTCGTGACATATCGGCCGAAGGTGTCGATTTCAGCCGGGTTCCGGCCGAGTATAGGGCGGCGTTTCCGAAAAGTAAAGCGTTCGGACGGATCCGGTGCCGGTCAGACGAAGAGCTCGTAGCGGTCCGAAAGGAGGTCCGCCGCGGCTTCCTCGGCCATTCCCAGGTTGAAGAGCCGTTCGGCTCCCACGGTGCTGGGCGGACCGTGGCCGGGCAGGATCAGGCAATCCTCGGACTGGGACAGGATCCGTCGGTCGATCCCTTCCCGGAGAAGGGCGTTCCCGTAGCGGCTCAGGGTATGGCCGATCATGCCGGCCTCGAGGGTGTCTCCGGTGAACAGGAGCTTGTCCACCCGGTAGACGATGGAATCCGAGGAATGGCCGGGCACGGAGAGGGCCTCGACCCGCATGCCGCAGACGTCGATCACATCCCCGTCGTGGACCACCGTGCAGGGAATGTCCCGGACTTCCCCGTTGCTGGAGAAAACCTGGGCGTCGTAGATCCGGAGGAGGGTGGACAAGCCCCGGACGTGGTGGATGTGGTTGTGGGTGATCAGGACGGCCCGGACGTAGAAACCGTTGGATTCTATGAAGTTGAGGAGATTCTCGGTGAACTCCGCCGGATCCACCAGCAGGGCGTCCCCGCTGGATTCGTTGCCCACCAGGTAGACGTTGGAAAAGCCGTACAGGGAGTAATGGAAGAATACCTTCACGTCTCCTCCTCCAGCTCGATGTCGAACACCGCTTCCTGGGTGTTGGAGAATTTAAAGGAGACGTCGCTCTCCTTGGTCCGGAGGAAATAGGCCTTCTTCATGTTGCAGTCCACGAAGTCCGTGGAGTCGAACTCGGACCGAATGAACCTGGAGTTGTAGAGATTGCTGTAGTTGAAGGTGCATTCCCGGGTATGCGCCCCGTTGAAGTTGTTGTGCACGAATTCGGAATTCTCGAAGGAGCTGTTGGAGACCCGGCAGCCCGCGAAGGAGCAGAACTGGATGTCGGATCCGGAAAAGTCGCAGGAATCCAGGACCGCGAAGTCGAAGAAGCACATCCGAAAGACGGCTCCCGTGAAGAGCACGTTCCGGATCAGGGTCCGGGAAAAATTGCATCCGTAGAAATGGCGCTTGCCGAAATCCAGGCCCTCGAAGGAGAGGCCGGTAAGGTTGCTGTCCTTGATGGTCTGCTCCGCGGAGATCCGGCCCGCCAGTTCGGCCGCGCAGGCTCCGGGATCGGGGGCGTGGACTGCGCAGGTATCCCGCCCGGTCAAGGCGGCTGCTCCGCAGCCCGGGATTCCGCAACGTTGGAAGGAGTACATGCGGGACAGGGTATACCCAAGACGCGGCATTGCCAAGCCTCGGGAATTCGGGGTAGCATGCCGCCATGTGTTACGCCTGCGGGACGAAGGTGCCGACCCGGGAACGAATCGGCTTTCGGGATGTCTGCCCCGACTGCGGGCGGCCCGTCCACGTCTGCCGCAACTGCCGCTTCTACCGCCCCGGAGCCCACTGGGACTGCGCGGAGACCGTGAGCGAGCTCGTGGCGGACAAGGAGAAGGCCAACTTCTGCGAGTGGTTCGCCCTCTCCCCGGATGCGGGCCGAGGTCTCGCCGGGTCCGCCGACGCCTCCACGAAGGCCCGTTCTTCCTTCGAGGACCTCTTCAAGCCCTGATATGACGGGGGAACGGATCGTCGTATTCGATTCCGGAGTCGGCGGCCTGCCGTACCTCGAGGCCCTGAGGGTCCGGATTCCCGGGGCCTCCTACGTCTACGTCGCGGACCGGGCGGGATTTCCCTACGGCCGGAAGACCCGGGACGAGGTGTGTTCCCTCGTCCTGGACCGGATGGAACGGATCGCCGTCCGGTTCTCCCCGCGCCTGGTCGTCCTGGCCTGCAACACCGCCAGCCAGGCGGGCCTGGATTCCGCCCGAGCGAGGTTCCCCGGGATCTCCTTCGTGGGCACCGTGCCGGCGGTCAAACCCGCGGCACAGTCCAGCCGGACCCGCGTCGTCGCGGTCCTCTCCACGGCCCGGGCCGCCGTGGATCCCTACCTCGATTCCCTGGTGGAGCGATGGGCCTCGGGCGCCCGGGTCCTTCGGGTGGGAGCCCAGTCCCTGGTGGAATTCGTGGAACGGGAATTCCTGGACGCCTCCGAGGAACGGCGGCTCGAGGCGTGCCGGGAGGCCCTGGAGCCCCTGCGGGATTCCGGCGCGGACCGCATCGTCCTGGCCTGCACCCACTTCCTGCACGTCGCCCCGTACATCGCCCGGGCCGCCGGGCCGGAGGTCGGGATCGTCGATTCCCGGGAAGGCGTCGCGCGGAGGGCCGCGGAGATCCTCGGGACGGATCCGGATTCGGTCTCTGGGGGTACCCCGGGACTCCCGGGCGTGCTCTACGCCACCGGGACTCCGAAAACCTGGGCCGGCCTGGAGGGCTTCGCGGAGCGGTTCGGCCTGGCCTTCGGGGGAGCCCTGTGACGCCCCCGGTCGGCGTGGTCGTCACGGGGTCCAACAATAGTTTCCTGGTGGAAACCCCGGACGGGACCCTGCGTCGCTGCGTCATCAAGGGAAAGATCCTCCGGACCTTGGAAGGGTATTACAATTCCTTGGCCCCCGGGGATCTCGTCCGCCTGGAGCCCGACGCGTTCCGCCCGGACCAAGGTACCATCCTGGGGATGGAGGAACGGCGCAACCTGTTCTGGCGCTGGAACGAGAAGGGCAAGTCGATCCAGGCCATCGCGGCCAACCTGGACCGGGTCGTCTGCGTCTCCTCCGGGCGCCTTCCCCCGTTCCGTCCCCGGTTCGTGGATCGGGTGGCTCTGACCGCGGAGCTCGAGGGGCTCCCCCTCCTCATCGTGATGAACAAGTCCGACCTGGGGACGGATCCCGAGGTCGAGGACCGGTTGGCGGATTACCGCCGCATCGGCTACGAGGTCCTGGTCTGCTCGGTCCGGGACGGCCGGGGGATCGGGGAACTCCGGTCCCGGATCGAGGGCGGTACGTCGGCCTTCGTGGGGCAGTCCGGAGTCGGCAAGAGCTCCCTCCTGAACGCCCTGGAGCCGGGCCTGGACGAGCGGGTCGGCGAGGTTTCCGAGAAGTACGAGCGGGGACGGCACACGACGACCCGGTCCGTCATGGTCACCCTGGGAGACGGCCGCACCCGCATCGTGGATACACCGGGCTTCCGGCGCCTGGCCGTCCGGGGAATCCCCCGGGATTCCCTGGTCGCCTGCTTTCCGGAGATGCGGAACCTGGCGGAGGCCTGCGAATTCGGCCTAGCCTGCGGACACCAGGACGAATCCGGCTGCCGTGTCCGGCGGGGGGTGGAGGAGGGGCTCGTACACCCCGACCGGTACGAAAGCTACCTTCGGGTGCGGGCGGAGCTGGACCAGACCGCGGAGTACGCCAAGAAGCCGGGCAGGCCCCGGAGGGATTATCAAGATGACGACGAGTGACCGGACCCTGGACCTCCTGGAATTCGGCCGTATCCGGGAGGCCGTCGCGGACTACTGCCGCTCCGACGAGGGACGGACCGCGGTCCTGGAAGCCCTGCCCGCGGCGGATCCCGGGCGGGTCGAGGACGTCAAGGCCCGGTCCCGGGCGGTCGGAGCCCTCTTCGAGGAGGGGCTGCCCCTGCCGGGCGGGACCTTCCCCCCGATCGCGGACTTCCTGCCCGTCCTGTCCAAGGAGGGCACCTGCCTGGACCAGGAGGAGCTCTACGCCCTGGCCCTCTGGGCGGAGGCCTACGGCGAGCTCAAGGCGTTCCTGGCCCGGGCCGATCACCCGGACCTGGCCGCCCAGGCCGCGGCGGCCCCGGATTTGGGGGAGATTCCCCGCATCGTGTTCCGCATCCTGGCCCGGGACGGAAGCCTGGCGGACCTGCCGGAGCTGAGGGAAGCCCAGTCCCGGATCCGGAAGGTCCATGCCGAGATAGAGCGCGTCACCTCGTCCTTCTTCCAGGACGGGGAGCTGCGGTCCATGCTCCAGTCGGACCTTCCCACCCAACGGGACGGACGCACGGTCCTGGCCGTCCGGGCCAACTTCAAGGCCAAGATCCGCGGGATCGTCCACGAGGTGTCCGACACGGGCCGCACGGTCTTCATCGAACCCGAGGCCCTGGTCCGGAAGAACAACGAGCTCGTGGAGGCGGAGGCGAAGTACCGGCAGGAGGTCTTCCGCATCCTGAAGGAGACCACCGCGAAAGTCGCCGCCCGGCTGGAGGAGATCCAGCAGGCCCGAGACGTCTGCTCGTACTTCGACGACATCTGGGCCCGGGCCCGGTATTCCCACCTGTCCCGGGGCACCTTCGCCCTGCCCGCCGGGACGGGACTGGCCCTGCGGCAAGCCCGGCATCCCATGCTGGGTTCCAAGGCGGTGCCCATCGACCTCGAGATCCCGGAGGGGGTCCGCACCCTGGTCATCACGGGGCCCAATACCGGCGGCAAGACGGTGAGCCTGAAGACCGTGGGGCTTCTGTGCCTCATGAACCAGTTCGGCCTGGCCGTTCCCGCCGACGAAGGCACGCGGCTGCCCGTCCTGGACGGGGTCTTCGCGGATATCGGGGACGAGCAGTCCATCGACCAGTCCCTCTCCACGTTCTCCGGCCACATGAAGGCGGTGTCCGGCATCGTGGCCGCCGCGACGGGCCGGAGCCTGGTGCTCCTGGACGAGCTGGGAAGCGGCACGGACCCGGAGGAGGGCTGCGCCATCGCCATGTCCCTGCTGGACCACTTCATCGAGACCGGATGCCTCACCATCGTGACCACCCACCACGGGATTCTCAAGAACTACGGGTACACCCGTCCCGGGGTCCTGAACGCCTCCGCGGAGTTCGACAAGAACACCCTCTCCCCGACTTACCGGATCCTCATGGGGATCCCCGGCGAAAGCCGCGCCCTGGACGTCGCGGCCCGGAACGGCCTTCCCGACGGCATCGTCTCCGGGGCCCGCAGGTACCTGGCCGAGGAGAGGACCGACGTGGCCGCCATGATCCAGGGCCTCTCCGAAAAGCGGAAGGAGCTGGAGGGACTCGAGGAGGAGCAGAAGCGCCGCATACAGGCCGCCAAGGAGGAGCAGCGCAAGGCGGACCTCCGGGCCCTCCAGCTCCGGCAGCGGGAATCGGAGCTCCGGGAACAGGGGATCGGGGAGCTGAAGCGCCTGTTGGCGGAGAGCCGCCGGGGACTCGAGAACCTCGTTCGGGAGATCCGGGAGGGGGAGCTTACCCCCGAGAAGACGAAGGCCGTGAAGGAATTCCTGGGGGGCCTGGAGAGCGAGGTGGCGGCCCAGGAGGAGCGCTACGAGGAAGGACGCCGCAAGGCGGCCCGGGAGGCCGCGGGTCCGGGGACTCCGGACGCCCTTGAGGCGGGCCTGCGGGAAGGAGCTCCCGTCCTGGTCGGATCCGCCCGACAGCGGGGCCGCCTGATCCGTCGGGCCAAGAAGGGTTTCTGGCTGGTCGAAGCCGGTTCCCTGCGGCTCACCGTCCCGGAGGAGGACCTGACGGCCTGCCGGGAGGAGGCCCCCCCTCCGCCCAAGGTCCTCGTCGATCCCGGGGTCGGCCGGGGCTCCAAGGCCGTCTTCGAACTGGACCTACGGGGCTATCGACTCGCCGAAGCCCTCAAGGCCGTGGAGGACCAGGTGGAAGCCGCAAGCCTGGCGTCCCTGAGCCTGTTCTCCATAATCCACGGCACCGGGGAGGGGATCCTGGGACGCGGCATCCACGAGCTGCTCAAGTCCCACCCCGCCGTGCGGGACTACTACTTCGCCCGCCCCGAGGAGGGCGGCTTCGGGAAGACGGTGGTGCATCTAAAGTGAACGGCGGACGGTGAACCGTGGACTGAAGGAAGACAGAGTCCATTTCTGGGCATCCATATTCCGAATCCATCGCATTCCTCCCGTCCTCCGTCCACTCTTCACGGTCCACCCACATCCTCCCACTCGATTCCTTCCCCGTCGGGGATGTCCCGGGCGGCCTTCCGGCCCAGGAGGACGTCCAGGAATTCCGGGCCCAGGCCGGGTCGGAGGATCTTTTCCGTCCGGAGGGCGGCGACGTTGTCCCGGGTGAAGGGTTCTCCCCGTGCGATCGGCGCCAGGGCATGGAGGCTTCGGTTGGTCCGGCCGTAGGCGGCCCGCTCGCTGGGGGCCAGGCGCTTGCGGCCGTCCCCCAGGACAGACTCCACCCGGACGGAACCGTATTCCCGGTCCAAGGCCTCCCGGGCCGACGAGGGATCCTCCGCGGCGGCCCGCACGGCCCGGGTCATCCGGAGGAATTCCTCCGGGGGCAGGGCGATGGGATCGTCAAGGCCGGGGTCCGAGCGGGACAGGCAGATGTGCTTTTCCACGATGGAGGCACCGGCGCAGACCGCCAGGGCCGGGACCAGGACGGGATCCCGGGAGTGGTCGGATACCCCGACGGCGAGGCCGAGAAGCCGGGAAAGGGGATCCAGGATCCGCAGATTGTATTCCTCCTCCGGCGCCGGGTAGGCGGTCACGCAATGGAGGAGGGCTCGGGAGGGAATCCCGCCGGCGGGGACACGGAGACGATCCAGGGCGCGTTCGATGTCCCCCAGGGTGGAGACCCCGGAGGAGAGGATGGTGGGGAGGGCCCGGCGGGCGACCTCGTCCAGGAGTTCGGCGTGGTTGAGTTCCGGGCTTGCGACCTTCAGGGCCCGGACGCCGATATCCGCCAATTCCCGGGCGCTCCGGGTCCCGAAGGGGGTGCAGAGGAAGAGAAGCCCCAGGGATTCCGCCCGTTCCTTCAGGTCCGCGAAGAAGTCCGGACCGGTCTCCAGGGCCCGGAACCGGTCGAACAGGGGGATGGAACCGCCCGGCAGGGGTACGAATCCCGTCCGGGGATGCAGGATCTCCCGGGCGTAGACGTGCTGGAATTTGGCGCACCCCGCCCCGGCTTCCCGGGCGGCGTGCAGGAGCTCGGCGGCCTTCGCCGGATCCCCCCCGTGGCCGGTCCCGATTTCCGCGATCACGAGCGGGTTTCCGGGATGATAGGAAATCCCGTCCACGTCGAAACTGTAGGATCCCACCGGCCCCTCCTCGCTTTTTTCCATCGACCCTCGACAACCGCCACGCTATCATATAAACTGGTTCCCGGAAAGCCGGAATGCCTTCGGCGCCGGAAACGGCCTGCATGCGGATCCGCGGAGGGCGGACCCGGTGTCTACACAAGGAGATGCAAGGATGCAACACATCTACTGTGACGTTTGCAAGAAGGAAGTCTCAAATCCCATTCCCGAATTCTCTTTTTTCGACTTCGCCCACATCAGCGTCTGCGAGACCTGCCGGGATGAGCTGAACACGGCGTTGAAGGACACCGTGCGGCAGAAATCCCCGTTCGACTTCACCTGGTACGACGACCTCCGGATGCAGCTGCTCAAGCAGGGCGTCCAGAAGGGTCGGATCGAGATCAAGCGCGCCCGGTAGGCCGGGCCGGACCGGAACCTCGGGAATTCGCTCGATGCCGAGATCCGGCAGCGTCGGAGGAACCCTGCGGCGGAACCCGTCGCAGGGGATTCCGCCTGTCCCGAGCCGGCGGTCACCGCGTTGAGGTTACCGCTTGGAATGAAACCGCACCCCACGGTCCTCCCCCGCCGAAAATGTCCGACTTCTCCATTTCTTGACATCGTTCCTCATTATATGATATGGTTTTACCGGAGACTTCACCCTCCGCCGCTTCCGCGATAACCGTACAACCGCAGGTATGCGCCCGGGAGCCCGTCGGGTATCCGTTCCGTTCGGTCCCGGCTGAAATTCCATTCGTATAAAGGAGCCAACATGTCCGGCCATAGCAAATGGGCGACGATCAAGCACAAGAAAGGTGCCGCGGACGCGAAGCGCGGCCAGATGTTCACCAAGCTCATCAAGGAAATATCCATAGCGGCGCGCATGGGCGGCGGCGATCCCGAGGGGAATCCCCGGCTCCGCACCGCGGTGCTCAAGGCCCGGGGCGCCAACATGCCCAAGGACAACATCGACCGGGCCATCAAGAAGGGCACCGGCGAGCTCGAGGGAGTGAACTACGAGGAGCTCGTGTACGAGGCGTACGCCCCCGGCGGAGTCGCCATCCTCATCGAGGTCCTGACGGACAACAAGAACCGGGCGGCCGCGGAAGTCCGAAACATCCTGACCCGGGCGGGCGGCTCCCTGGCCACGTCCAACGCGGTCCTCCGCCTGTTCAACCGCAAGGGCGTCATCTCCCTGGACGGGGAGAAGTACACCGAGGACGAGGTCATGGAGGTGGCCCTGGACGCCGGCGCGGACGACATCCAGAACGAGGACGGGGAGATCGTGGTATATACGGCCCCGGACGCCTTCGAGACCGTCTACAACGCGGTCACGGCCAAGCAGATGGAGACCGACGGCGCCGAGGTCTCGATGATCCCCGAGAGCTACATCGACGTGGACAAGGACGCGGGCGGCAAGATCAACAAGCTCATCGAAAAGCTCGAGGAATGCGACGACGTCCAGAACGTCTACCACAACGCGAACATCCCCGAAGACGCCGAGGAGTGAGCCCGAAGGGGCGCACTCCATCCTCCCGGCGGCTCCGGCCCCGGGAGGGAGCGTCCGCGTGCTGGGACTCGATCCGGGCCTGGCTTCCACGGGTTGGGGCGTCCTGGACGCCCGGCCCGGCGGCGTACGCTACATCGCCCACGGCTGTATAAGTACTCCTCCCTCCGCCTCCCTCGACAGCAGGCTCCTGACCATCCACGAGGCTCTCCGGGACATCCTGGTCCGCTACGGCCCCTCCGAAGGGGCCATGGAGGCCCTGTATTTCGCCAAGAACGTCACCAGCGCCCTGTCCGTCTCGGAGGCCAAGGGTGTCCTCCGCCTGACCTGCCGCCTCGCGGGGTTGGCCTTGGTCGAGTACGGGCCCGGGGCGATCAAACAGTCCCTGGTGGGGCAGGGCCGGGCGGAGAAGGCCCAGGTCCAGGAATTCGTGCGCATGATCCTGGGGCTCCCGGAGATTCCCCGGCCCGACCACGCGGCGGACGCCCTGGCGGCGGCGGTCTGCCATGCCCACAACCGGTGGTTCCCGGCCCGGCTTCCCGGAACCGCTCCAGGTTGAAGGGCCCGGCCCGGGCGGGGTATACTCCCGGCATGTTCAATTCCCTCCAGGGAACCATCACGGAAAAGAGGTTCGACGTCCTCCGGGTCGAGAACCATGGACTCGAATGGGAATTCTCGGTCCCCGCCCGATCCATCGACGAATTCGGGACCCTGGGCGCCCGGACGAAGGTCTATATCCACCTGGTGCACCGGGAGGATCAGATGCGCCTGTTCGGATTCCCCTCGGAGAGGGAACGGGGCCTCTTCCTGGAGCTTCTAAAGGTCGAGGGCATCGGTCCCCGCCAGGCGGTCAAGATCCTTTCCGGGATCTCTCCGGCGGAGCTCGAGGCGGCCCTGGATTCCGAGAACCTGGCCCGGCTCCAGCAGGTGCCCGGCCTGGGAGCCAAGACGGCCCAGAAGCTGGTCTTCGCCCTTAAGGGCAAGATTCCCGGGGCCGTTCCCCCGGCCTCCCGGGGCCCCTGGGCAGACGTGGTCCAGGCCCTGGCGGACATGGGCTACGATCGCAAGCGGGCCGCCGAGGCCGTGGCCCGGCTTTCCGGCGACCTGGGAACCGGCGGCGGCCCCGAGGCCGAGCAGGAGCTCTTCCGACGGGCCATCCTGGAGCTGTCCACGTGAGCGCCGAGACGGAGCGCGATCCCCGGGGCGTCCTGGATCCGGGCTTCCTCGGTTCCGAGGACGAGAAGGAGGCGGTCCTGCGGCCCCAGCGCCTGTCCGAGTTCCTGGGGCAGGACCGCATCAAGGACAATCTGTCCGTCTTCATCCGGGCCGCCCGGGAACGGGGCGAAGCCCTGGACCACGTCTTCCTCCTGGGCCCACCGGGCTTGGGAAAGACCACCCTGGCCGGAATCGTCAGCCGGGAGCTCGGGGTGGACTTCAAAGTGACCAGCGCCCCGGCCCTGGACAAGCCCAAGGACCTGGCGGGCATCCTCACCACCGTCACGGAACGGACGGTATTCTTCATCGACGAGATCCACCGCCTGAAACCCGCCATCGAGGAGATGCTGTACATCGCCATGGAGGACTTCGAGCTGGACTGGATCATCGGCCAGGGCCCCGCCGCGCGGACGGTGCGGATACCCCTGCCGCCCTTCACCCTGGTGGGGGCGACGACGAAGGCCGGCATGGTCTCCAGTCCGCTGGTCAGCCGCTTCGGTATCTCCCTGCGCTTCGGGTTCTACGAGCCCGGGGAAATCATCCTCATCCTGAACCGCTCCGCGGCCATCCTGGGCGTGGAGCTGAGTCCCGAGGCGGCCCGCCTGCTGGCGGCCTCCAGCCGGGGCACTCCCCGGGTCGCCAACCGGCTTCTTCGGCGCATGCGGGACTTCGCCCAGGTCTTCGGGGCGGGGAGGGTGACCGAGGAGGTCGTCCGGGAGGGACTCGATCGGCTGGAGGTGGACCGGTTCGGACTGGAGAGGCACGACCGGGAAATCCTCCGCTCGGTGATCGAGAAATACGGAGGCGGGCCCGTGGGAGCGGAAACCCTGGCCATCTCGGTGGGTGAATCCGTGGAGACCCTGGAGGACTACTGCGAGCCCTACCTGATCCAGGCGGGTTTCCTGCAGAGGACCCCCCGGGGGCGGGTCGCCGCCCCCCTGGCCTACGAACACCTGGGCTACCGGACGGGACATGCGGACGAAAGACTTCTTTTTTGACCTTCCCGAGGACCTGATCGCCCAGCGGCCGGCCGCCGAACGGGGGGCCTCCCGGCTCTTCGTCCTGGACCGGTCCACGGGATCCTTCGTCCACTCCCGGGTCTCGGACCTTGCCCGGCACCTGCCGACGGGTTCCCTCCTGGTCTTCAACGACTCCAAGGTCCGCAAGGCCCGCGTGTACGGGACGTCCGATTCCGGGGGACGGGTGGAATTCCTCCTCCTCCGGCGTCGGGGAGAGCGGGAATGGCTTGTCATGACCACCAAGGCGAGGAAGCAGGTGCCCGGGAAGGGGTACCTGTTCCCGGGCGGGGTCCGGGGCCGGATCGTCGGGATCGAGGAGGACCTCCGGATCCTGGAACTGGACCGGCCCGTGGACGACGTCTACCTGGACCGCTGGGGTCACATCCCCCTGCCGCCCTACATCCGCCGAACGGACGACGGCTTCGACGCCGAGAGGTACCAGACCGTGTACTCCCGGGCCGTCGGTTCCGTGGCCGCCCCGACCGCGGGGCTCCATTTCACCGAGGAGATCCTGGCCTCCCTGCGCGAGGCCGGCATGGAGACCGCCGCGGTCACCCTCCACGTGGGTCTGGGAACCTTCCTGCCCGTCCGGGCGGAGCGGATCGAGGACCACGTGATGCACGAGGAGGAGTACAGCGTCCCGGACTCCACCGCGGAGGCCGTCCGCCGGGCCCGCCGGGAGGGCCGCCCCGTCGTGGCTGTGGGCACCACCAGCGTGCGCACCCTGGAAAGCGCCTGGGCGGACGGAAACCTCCGGCCCGGACCCGGCTCGACCCGGATCTTCCTGTATCCCGGCCGGGAATTCCGGGTCGTGGACGCCCTGTTCACCAATTTCCACACCCCCGAGTCCACCCTGCTCATGCTGGTCTCCGCGTTCGCGGGAAAGGACCTGATCCTCCGGGCCTACGAGGAAGCCGTCCGGCTCCGGTACCGGTTCTTCAGCTACGGGGACGCGATGTTGATCCTGTAGGGCGGGGAAAACGGGCCGGTACGGCGCCCCCTCGTCACGTCACGGGCTTCGAGACCCGCGCGCCGAGCTTGGCCTGGAGGTAGTACATGTCCAGCAGGTCCACCAGCTCCGGGGCGAAATTCAACTCCACCGATCCCTTCTGAACCCCCGTGGGCAGGCGGGTCGCCTCCGAGATCCTGCCGGCCACGTTGAACTGGTATTTCTGGAAGAACAGGCGCAGGGAAGCCTCCTGGCCCGGCCGGAGATCCGGGGTCTGCATGGGCGCCAGGAAGACCAGGCGGTCCACCCCCAGGGAGAAGAGGGCGAGCTTGGTCACGACGGGATCGGCGCTCAGGGTGGCGTAGTTGTTGAACCCCAGGATCCGCGCGGTATCCGGATTGATGGGGACCGTCTTGCCGGAAAGGTCCTTGTAGTCCGCTTTCAGGCGGTCCATGAGCATCATGTAGTTCCCGATCAGGTTCTCGAGGTCCGGCGGGCAGGGGCGGAATTCCACGGACAGAAGGCCCACGGAATCGCGGCCCTTCATGGGGGAGATCTGGCTGAGGGAGCAGCGGCAGAAGACCTTCCGGGGGGCGGGGGAGTCCCCGGGCTGGATGACCAGGTTCAGTCCGGCCAGGGCGCCCTTGAACCGCTGGAAGAAGACGATCTCGTCCCGGGAAAAGGATCCCAGCAGAACCGCCCCCTTCATGGACAGCCGGAAGGGCACGCAGACGAGGTTGTAGGTATCCACCTTCAGGATGGTCTGGTTGGAGACGATGCCCAGTTTTTTCAGGGCGAAGGGGCTGAGGGATACGACGGCGTCGCCGTAGGTGTCCGAAAAAGTTATCTTATCCGTTTTAGCCATACGCCGTCCATTGTAGCGGAACCCCCGTTCCCGTCAAGCGTCCCCGGGATTCCGGGACGGCCTCTCCCGATCGGGCTTGCGCCGTCCGTCCCGCCGCCGTCCCGGCGTCCCGGCGGCGGCCGGCACCGGGACTGCGTTCGCCGAACCGCGGACCGTACCGGAGGGTCGGCCGATCAGAACGCCGGGTTCCCCCGAGACCGCCAGCAGGAACACCGCGAGTTCCTTTTCCAACCGGAAGTCCGCGGTCCGCCAGGCTCGAATCTCCAGGGACCGGATCCGCTCCTCCGGTCCCCCCAGGGACGCGGCGACGCAGAGCCGGGTCTCCGGATCCAGGACGTCCAGGGCGTCCGACAGGAGGGCCCGGCCTCGATAGGGCGCCTCGATGAAGATCCGGGTCGCTCCGTCCCGGGCGGCTTCCCGCTCCAACCGTTTCAGGGAAGATCGTCTCTCCTCGGCCCGGGCCGGGAGATACCCCAGGAATTCGAACCGCTGGCCGGAAAACCCGGAGGCCATGAGGGCCTGCAGGATCGCGGACGGGCCGGCCAGGGGGATCACCCGGATTCCCCGGCGGTGCGCCTCCGCGGCCAGGTCCGCTCCCGGGTCGGCCACGCAGGGGCATCCCCCCTCGGAAAGCATCCCGAGGTCGTGCCCCGCCCGTGCGGGCTCCAGGAGGCGGGGAACCTCCCGGGGGTCCGTATGCTCGTCGAGGACAGAAAAGGAGGATTCCCGGAGGGATTCCGGGGGAAGGATGCCGGACAGGAGCCGCAGGGCGGATCGCTCGGACTCCACCACGAAGTGCCGCAAACCCCGAATGGTGTCCACGACCTCCGGGGAGAGAATCCGGAGGGGATCCCCGTTCCCCAGGGGGGCGGGGACGAGGAAGAGGCGCCCCGGTTCCGTCACGACGGAGCCCCCTCGTTCAGTTGACCGATGGCCCGGCGGACCAGGCCGAGGAACCGGGTCGCGGAGGAATCGGGAACGCCGGCCTGGGCGCAGTGGGCGGCGAAGGCTCCGAGGGCGGTTTCCGTTTCCCGGGCGGAGAGGGGGATCTTCTTCCCGACCAGGGATGCCTCGATCTCCCGACTCCGCACGGCTTGGTCACCGGAGAAGATCAGGCGGATGCTCGAAAGCACCCGCTTTTCCGTCCGGGCGAGGAAGACGAAGAGGCTCGAGGATCGGGAGTTGATCCTCGGAAAGCCGATCTTGTGGGCGATACCCAGGCTCCATTCCCCGAGGGGTATGCGGATCCGGGTCAGGAGTTCCCCTCGCGGTATGTCCGGCGTACCCCCGGTGCCGATGAGGCGGTTGAGGTTCACCCAACGGGCCGCGGTCCCCTGCCGGTACTCCGCCAGGGCGTCCATGCACGCGAGGATGGGGAAGCAGTCCCGGAACCTTCCGGGGCAGGACAGGTTGCCCCCCAGGGTGGCCAGGTTCCGGACCGCGAAGGTACCGATCCCCCGGACCACGTCCCGCAGGGGATCCGGGAGAAACCCTTCCTTCAACGCCAGCAGTTCGGAGAGGGTGGTCGCGGATCCCACTTCCACATAGTGGTCCGTGCGGGAGACGTGACGAAGCTCCGGCACGGAATGGAGGGAGATCAAGGACCGCGCCGGTCCGGATCGTCCCGCGGATTCCTCGGAAAAGAGCTCCGTGCCGCCGGCGCACAGGACGGCCTCGGGATTCCGCTTGAGCGCCGTGAGGGTTTCGCTCAGGGTGGAGGGGACGATCACCTCATCGATGAGCACGGAAATACATCCTCCGGGCCCTCAGCTCGGCGGCCGTCTGGACACCCCGCACCAGGGCGGCCGGGTCGTGGCAGCGGCAGAATACCGTGGACAGCCGCTCCAGGATTTCCTGGGCTTCCGGCCGGGGCCGCTCCTCCAGGAGGGACGCCGCGGCTAGGAGAAGGGCGCCCCGGCAGAACTCGCAGGGCTCCGCTCCGGACTTCCGGAAGCCCTCCCGAAGGTCCGAATACTCGTCGGTCTGCTCGAATCCCTCGATGGTGATGACCTCCGATCCCCTTACCCGGAACGCGGGCACCAGGCAGGCGGGGACCGTCCGTCCGTTCAGGGAAACCAGGCAGAGCCCGCAATGGCCGGACCGGCAATCGCTCTTGACTCCCAGGAGGGAGAACCGATCCCGTAGGATTTCCGAAAGGCGGTCGCCCGCCTCGGCCTGGCACGAGACGTCCTCTCCGTTCAGGATGAAATCCAGTTTCATAGGCCGTCCATTCCGGCTAGGGGTTCCCCGCCTTCGAAGGGGAGTCGGTCGGCGTTCAGGTCCGAGGCCTGGGCGGCGGCGGCGGAAAACGCCGCGGGAACGCACAGGAAGGGGAGCTCGCCGATCCCTTTCAGGGGATCGCCGTCGTCCCAAGGCAGGAACTCTATCGCGACGGGGGGCGTCTCCGCAAGGGACAGGACCCCGTATTCCCGGTACCCGTCCTCGGGTACCCGGCCGCCTTCCAGGGGCAGCCTCTCCCGGATGCATTGACCCAGGGCCGCGATCGCGGAGGTCGAAAGGGCGCTCCGGGCGAAGCGCTCGGACGCGATGCGTCCACCGTCGACGCAGATCCAGACCCCCAGGACCCGGGGCTCCAGGCTCCAGGGATTCAGCTCCAGCTCCACCACGGCCCCGCAGCAGGACAGGGATTCGAAGGGATAGCCCCGGACCACATCCCCTTCCCATCGGAGCGGGTTTCGGGCCCGGTGGACCGCCCGGGAAGAGATGGGCAGGGGGGACCGGAACCGGCGTCCCCGGATGGCGACGCAGCTGCGTTCGATCAGCCGGTTTATGACGGCCACGTTTCGGGACAGGACGGACGGCCCGGAATCGGGAACCGCCGCGGTGCTCACGGCGGGGAAGTAGACCTTTCCGGCGGGAATGCCCAGGATGCCGGCCGCGGTGGATCTCCAGATGGCCCGGATCCCCTCGTCCCCCGCGATGGCGCTGGTCGAGATCGCCAGGGACAGGTCCTTGTTCAGCGTGCTTTCCACGGAAAAGGAATCGGCGGCGAGGGCCGCGAAGGCGGCGCCGTTCGCCTGGTACCCGAAGGCGATACCGATTCCCCGGGGGGATTCCTCGCTCCGGATAGCGGACCTCCGCTTGCGGATGAGTTCGTAGCTCCCGTGCTTCCGGGCGAAGTCGCTGGAGGCCCGGAGCATCCGGCCGATCTCCTCGAAGGAGGTCTTCTCTCGGAGACGTTCCCCGGTGATCAAGACGGAACCCTTGCGCAGGAAATGCCGGGACCGCCATTCCAGGGGATCCTCCTCCCGTTCCCGGGCGATCCGGCTGGCCAGGCTTTCCGCGGCGAACGCGGAGTGCGCGGCCCCCATTCCGGAAAACGCCCCCAGGGGAGGGGTGTTGGTGCGAACCGCGTAACCGTGGACCCGCAGGTTCGGAACCGACAGGGATCCGGTGACCTGAAGGCAGGCCTGTTCCAGGAGTTCCGCCGCCAGGGGGGCGTAGGCCCCGGTGTTGAGGACGATCCGCGCCTCCAGGACCGTCAGGCCGCCCTCCGCGTCCAGTCCCGCTCGAAGCGTGACGGAGGAGCGGGCCTTCTTGGGGGTGAACCGGAAATCCTCGTCCCGGGAAAGGAGGATGCGGGCCGGCTTGCGGCACAGATAGGCCGCGAGGGCGGCATGGCAGGCGAGCACCGAGGGATACCAGAGTCGGCCGTCCATGGGAATGCCCAGGGGGGTCGGAAGGACGAGGATCTCCTGGGGTTTGACCCCGAGCACGGACCGGACGCAGTCCCGGACGTGGAAGGGCCACTGGGTCGCGCACTTCACGACGAGCTTGTCGTAATCGAAGACCGCGAGGGCGCCCTGGGGTTCCGGATACAGGTGGTCCTGGGATTCCGTGCGATAGCGGGCTTCCAGGACGCTCGCGGCCGCGGCGAAGGCTTCGTCCGGATCCCCCGAATCGGCGCTCCTCCGGAGCACCACTTGGTCCGGATCGAAGGATTCCCACTCCAGGACGGGATCCTCCTCCCGGACGACCACCCGCACGGCGTCCCGTAGTTCCGCGAGCCGTCCGGGATCGGGTCCCGCCAGGAGGAGAACCGGTTCCCCCGCGTACGCGACACGGTCTCGGGCCAGGATGGGGATTTCCGACCCCAGGATGGCCAGGCGATTTTCCCCGGGTATGTCCTCGGCGTAAATCGCGCGGTAGCCCCGGGGAAGGTGGGGCGCCTCGATCGACTCCAGGACGCCCCGGCAGGCCGGGGAGCGTACGGTCGTGACGTGGATCATCCCCTCTTCCCGGAGATCCGAGAGGGGGACCGTTCCGGCGGAATCGCCTCGATCTCGCGGCACCGGGACTCCCTAGACCGACCGGGGGGCGCCCGTCTCGGCCACGATCCGCGCCACCCTGCGGGCCCGGTCCTCGCCCATACCCTGCCAGATCGGCAGGGAGATCGTGCGGAGGAAGGAGGCCAACGCCTCCGGGAAACTGTCCGGAGTCAGATCGTAACGCTCCGCCCAATAGGGCATGGTGTGGAGGGGGATGAAGTGCACCGAGGTACCGACCCCCGCCTCCCGGAGAAGGTCCACGAACTCGTCCCGGCCGATCCGCAGGCTGTCGGGACGCAGCCGGAGGGAGTACAGGTGCCAGGCGTGCCCCGGCCCGTCCGGAGGGGGATCCACGAAATCCAGGCTCCGGAAGACCTCGCCGTAGATACCCGCGACGCGGCGGCGCTCCTCCAGGAACCGGTCGGCCTTCTTCAACTGTTCCCGCCCCAGGGCGGCCAGGAGGTCCGGCAGGTTGTACTTGTACCCGGCCTCCACCACGGAATAGCTCCAGGACCCCGTCTTCGAGGTGTACCGGTCCCATACGGGCCGGTCGATGCCGTGCATGCGCATGGTGGACATGCGTTTGGCCAGACGTGAATCCGCCGTTACGACCATGCCGCCGTCGCCGGTGGTGATCGTCTTGGTCGCGTAGAAGGAGTAGACCCCGATGTCGCCCAGGGTACCGGCGAATCCCCCCGGAAGGCGGGAGGGGAAGGCGTGGGCCGCGTCCTCGACCACCGCGCATCCGTACCGGCGGGCCAGGGCGAGGATCTCGTCCATGGAGCAGGGGAGGCCCCCCACGTGGACGGGAAGGACGGCCTTCACGTTCCGGGTGGTCTTGAGCACCGTCTCGAGGCGGCCGGGATCCATGTTGTAGCCCCCGGGGACCACGTCGCAGAAGGCGACCTCGGCTCCCAGGTGCCGGGCGACCGCCGCGGTGGACGCGAAGGTGTAGGGGCTCGTGACCACCACGTCCCCGGGCCCCACTCCCAGGGCCTCCAGGGCCAGGTGGAGTCCGCTGGTCGCGGAATTGACGGCCAGGGCGTGTTCCGCCCCCACGAAGGAGGCGAACTCCCGCTCGAACTCCAGGGCCACGGATCCCGTGGTGAGCCAGCCGGAGCGGAGAACCGCCAGCACGGCATCTTCCTCCTCCCGGCCCAGGGAGGGGAGGGCGAAGGGAACGAAGTCAGTACTCGGGTTCATGGTCCGGGGCCTCCAGGGTCGGGATGTAACGCCGGAGGATGTCCCGGAGCCGGCGCCGGTTGCGGTACTCCCCCTCCCGGCCGGCCGCGGGTACGCAGACCGGGAGGATCTCCTCCAGCAGGGAGTCCACCGGCAGGTCCGCCTCGGCCTCCAGGACCAGGCGGTTGATCCGCGGGAAGGTGGTCGGGATCAGGGTCTCCTTTTCGCTGTGTAGGCGCTCGATTCGCCGCTCACCGGGCCGAAGCCCGATGTACCGGATCGGGATGTCCCGCTCGGGCTCGAATCCGTAGAAGCGGATGAGCTGTTCCGCCAGGTCCTTGATCCGGACCGGTTCCCCCATGTCCAGGAGGTAGGATTCCCCGCCGTCCCCCACGCCCCCGGTCTTGAGCACCAGGGAGCAGGCCTCGGGGATGGTCATGAAGTAGCGGCTGGCCTCGGGGTCGGTGACGGTGACGGGACCCCCCGTCTCGATCTGTCGCTGGAACAAGGGCAGGATGGATCCTCGGGAGCCGAGAACGTTTCCGAACCGGACCACCATGAACCGGCGTCCGGATCCCGCGTTTTTCTGGGCCGCCCGTACGATCCGTTCGGAGATCAGCTTGGAGGCCCCGTAGACGCAGACGGGATCCACCGCCTTGTCCGTGGAGATCAGGACGAAGCGCTGGGTTCCCGCGTCCCGGGCCGCTTCCACGAGGTTCCGGGTACCCAGGACGTTGTTCTCGATCGCCGCGACCGGGTTCTCCTCCATCAGGGGAACGTGCTTGTAGGCCGCCGCGTGGAACACGACGTCCGCCTTCAGCCGCTTGAGGATATGGCCGGTATAGGCCCGGTCCTTGAGTTCCCCGATCACGGGGACGATATCCGTGCGGACGCCGACGCCGCCGGCCTGGAGCAGCCGGAGCTCCCGGTCGATCTGGTAGATGGAGTTCTCCCCGTGTCCGAAGAGATAGAGCCGTTGGACCCCGGCGGACAGGAGCTGACGGGCCAGTTCGGAACCGATGGATCCCCCGGCTCCCGTTACCAGTACCCGTTTGTCCTTCAGGTAGGAAAGGCTCTCCGCCAGGCCGATGACCACGGGTCCCCGGCCCAGGAGGTCCTGGGGATCGATTTCCCGGGCCTGGATCAGGTGCGCGTCGCCCTCCACGAT
The DNA here is from genome assembly GCA_937873275.1 of uncultured Spirochaetota bacterium. Taxonomy (GTDB): domain Bacteria; phylum Spirochaetota; class Spirochaetia; order Treponematales; family UBA12059; genus JAAYUR01. The sequence continues at coordinate 24,138 of CALMRC010000103.1, read as the reverse complement.
CTGGGCGATGCCGGGAAGGATCCGGATCCGGGAGAATCCCGCGGCCTTGAGCAGGGCGTACAGTTCCCGGAGATAGTCCCGGGATGCGCTGGGCATGGCGATGATGGCCTCGTCCGCGGGAGTCCTCCGCAGGAGGTTCACCACGTCCCGTATGGGGCCCAGCACGGGAACGTCCGAGAGGCGACGGCCGATCTTCTCCGGATCGTCGTCCAGGAAGGCCACGACCCGGCCCAGGATGCCCCGGGCCTTGATCTCCCGTGCTATGGACTGACCGGCGAATCCCGCGCCGATCACGTAGATCCTAGGTTCCTCGCGATTCTCCATGGGGTTCCGTTTGTCCTTTCCCCGCGCGGTCGACGACGGAGAAGGCCAGATCGATCAGGAAGGAGTTCCGGCACATGTCGAGCCGGACCTTCGCCCGGCCCTTGCGCCGATCCACCTTCACGATCAGGCCCTCGAGACCTTTCAGGGGACCTTCCAGCACGACGATCCGGTCGTTCTCGTCGAAGGTCACCTTAGAGGTATCGGCACGTTCCCCGAAGGAAATGAAGTGGCTGAGCAGGTCCAGGTCCCGCCCGGCGAGGGGGAGGGGATCCTGGTTGGAGGGAAGGAGCCGGTAGAAATCCGGGATCCTCCGGAGGAGCCACCGGAGGTCCGGACTCACGACCGCGTCGACCCCGAGGAAAACATATCCCGGAAACACGGGGGCGGTTCCCCGCCGCTTGATCCCGCCTTTCCGGAGAATCACGGTGCGCTTGGGTACCAGGATTTCGACGCTTGCGAAGGACGGGTCGGAGCGAAGCCTGCGGACGTACTCATCCTCGCCCCGGGACCGGACCTGTACGGCGTAATACTGCATCCCCCTGCGGTGCCTCCGACCGCACGATACCACGAGGAACGTTCCAGTTCAACGAGGAAAAGGGGTAAGCCCGGAGGCCCGGAAGGCCGATATTGGAAGGCGGAAAGGAGTATCCGTGGATCGAAGGTTGCCGATAGTCGCCCTTGCCGCCCTATGCCTGGGCGTTCCGCTCCGGGCCCAGACATTCTCCGTGGCCCTGCTCGAGGACGCGGGGGGTGCCGAAGGGCGGGAGCTGTCCGAAGCCCTGGTGGGCGGCTGCCTGGATCTCCTCTTTGACGCGGGTCTTATCGCGACGAACGAGGCGATCGGACGGATCGACCGGGCCGGTTTCAAATCCGGCGATCTGGGCCTGAAGGCGGCGAGGGAAGGGTATGTGGACTATGTCGCCCTCGTGTGGGTACGATACGTGGATACCCCTACGGAACCCCCGGAACGCGTTCCGGAAACCCTGGATTGGAGACTTCTCCGGGTGCGGGACGGGACCGCCCTTGCGGAAGGGTCCTCGGCGCCTCCCCGGCTCGAGTCGAAGACCGGCGACGAGCGGCGGGACCTGCTTACCCGGTTCGGTCGTTCCCTGGCGGATGCCTGGATGAAGGCATTGAGGAAGGAACGCGGGTGACGCCCGCGGGAGAACCATAATGAAGCGATGGATAACGGCACTCTGTATCGTCCTCTCCGCCGCCGCCCTGGCGGGAGCCTCCGCCTGGGAAGGCAGCGCCATGATGAGCGCCTACGGAGAATTCCCGGAATCCGGGTATTACGCGGCCTGCAATTCCTTTCCCCGGAACACGGCCGTGGAGGTCGTGAACCTGGAGAACGGAAAATCCGTGACCGTCATCGTCACGAAGGGGCTCGACAATCCCGGCATATTCCTCCTCCTGTCGCCGGAGGCCGCGAAGGCGGTCGCCATGGAACCGGGCATGGTATTCCGGGTCCGCGTCTCGGAACCCCGGAACATCGCGGACGCCCCTCCGGCCGCCTCCGGGCCCTCCGGGGATCCCGACTTCAATCCCAGTCTGCTCGCGGCCCGATCCGGGGCGTACCGGCCCTCGGAGACCCCGAAGGCCGCCGAGCCGGTACCCGCCGCTCCGTCGGAACCGGCGCCCGAAGCGGCCCTCGCCGTCGAGACCCCCCCGGAGGACGCCCCGGTGGTGGAGGAACCGAAACCGGTCGAACCGGAACCCGAACTCGAACCTTCGGTCGCGGCGGCTCCACCCGTCGAGGAGGAGCCGAAACCCCCGGTTCCGGCCGAAGAGCCCGACGTCCTGACCCCCGTACCGAAGGCCGGGATGAACGGGACCACGATTCCCGAACCTCGGGAAGCACCGGTGGCCCGTCCCGAAGTCCTCGCCCGGACGGTCGTCGCCCCGGGGGCCTCGGCGCCCGTGACGGCGCCGATCGATCCGCCGGAAACCCTGGAGCCGGAGCGCCGGCCCGAAGAGAAGGCCCTTGTCCACGGCCTGAACCGGCCCGCGTCCGCTTCGGTTCCCGTGGAAGCCGCCCTCGCGGACCCGGTATTGGTGCCCGACGAGCTGCCGGAAACCGCCTTGACCCGGAAGGCCTGGCCCGAGGAGTCCGAACCCCAGGTGGCCCTGGCCGACCTGGAAATTCGCATGGACGCTTCCGGAAAACCCGAGGCGCTCGCGCGGGCTCCCGGAGAGCCCCCCGCGGAGGAACGCTCCCCGGAGGTGGGACTCGAGGAGCCGGTCGCGGTGGCCGCCGCGGAGCCGGTTCCCCCGGCCTCCCCGGAGGAGCCCGCCGCGACGGCGGAGCCCGGGGCGCCGGAGGAATCCGAAGTCGTGGTGAGTCTGGAACCGGCCTCTCCCCGCCCGCCCCAGGCGGCCCCGGAGACGGTTCCCGCCCCCGGCCCGGCCGTCGCGGCGGCCCCGGTGAAACCGACGATACCTGCGGCCCCGTCGGCTCCCGCCGCCAAGCCCGCGGAGGCGAAGGCGGAACCCATTCCCCCCGCGGAAGGCCTCCTTCCCGGAATGTACTACATTCAAGTCGGAGCCTTCCGGTCCTCCCCCTCCCTCGACGCGGCCGTATCCCGGCTGAGGGAAACCTTCCCGGTAACCGTGGATACGGTCCAGGCGGGATCCGGGCCGGTGTATCGGCTGTTCGTGGGTCCCCTGGGACGGGACGAGACGGGCGTAGCCCTCCTTCGAGTCCGGGCCCTGGGATTCAAGGAAGCCTTCCTAAAGAACTGACGAAGGTCCTAGGTCCCGGGAACGGAGCGCCCCGTCGCTAACCGCGAGGGGCGCTCCGTTTATTATCAGCAGGACTCGGCAGGTTTTCCGGTCCGGATCGGCCGGCGGGTCGGGGTATCGCCCGTTCGGAGGACGTGGTCTTCCTCGATCGGTAAAGCGGCCCGGTTCGGGCTTTCCGCGGGATCAGTACGTGAACGACATGGCTTCGAAGGAAGCCCGGACCCGGGACAGCCGGGCCAGTTCGTCGGCGATGATGTCCGCGTAGTCGAGGTCCCCGGACACGATCCGGAAGGCCTGGTCCTCCCACGCCTGCACCTCCGGCAGCCGAACGAACCGGAGTCCCTCGGCCTTTCGGGCCCATTCCACGGCGGTGGGCCAGTAGGCCAGGGCGGCCTTGTAGGCGGTTTCGGCGATCTTGAGGCTCTCCAGATTCTGGTCCTTCCAGGGGGCGTTGTAGAAGTAGGCGACACGCTTGTCGTATTTCGAGCCCAACGCCAAGTGCTGTTCGATCAGCTTGAGCTCCAGGTGCATGTTCAGGAGGTAGCGGTACCGTTCCCACTGCCGTTCCGTCTCGATTTTTGCCAGGGCGTAGAGAGGATTGCAGAAATCCGCCGACCGCGCCTTCTCCAGCCAATATATGTTCTCGATGGAATCGTCCGGATACTGGATATAGTGAGTGTGGAAGAGGCGGTAATACTGCTCCTTGAAATAGACCGGATACGCCAGGGTGCCCGCGGCGACACCGAGGGATAGCAGAAGGAGAAGGAAAAACCGTTTCATACCGAATATAGTATCGGACGATCCGGCGAAATCCGTGACAACCCGCTCCGCGGTCCGCGAATCGGACGGAAACCTTCCCGGCCCGCCGTTGTTTTCCCTTCGACCTAGGAAAGGACGGCCCTGCGGATGTCCTCCGCCACTTCCGGGATCGACCGGGACCCGTCCACCCGGAGGATTTCCATGCCCTGGGCATCGAATCGTTCCAGGATCCCCTCGTAGGCCCGGGATACCTCGGACAGGAATTCCCCTCGTTCGAACAGATCCGGAGCGCCCCGCCCCGAGATGCGGGAGATCGCCCGTTCGGGAGGAAGGTCGAAGTAGATGAGCAGGGACGGAAGGGGGAAGCTTTGATTGAGGCGGGCCGGGAGCTCGGGGCCGCACGTACAGCCCTGGTACGCCAGGGAGGAGAAGATATATCGGTCGCAGATCACGAATTCCCCCGAATCGAGGTGTTCCCGGATCCCCCGCGATCCGTACAGGTGTTCATTCCGGTCGGCGGCGTACAGGTAGGCCAGGGTTTCGGGCCCGACCCGTACGTCTCCCGCGAGGACCCGGCGGATGAGTCGACCGATCTCGGAATCCGTCGGCTCCGCGGTGGAGTGGAAGGGAATGGATCTGCCCTTGAGGGTTTCGGACAGGAGGTTCCTCTGGGTGGTCGTTCCGGTGCCGTCGATTCCCTCGAACACGATGAAGCGCTTCCAGACCTCCCGGGTCTGGGTCGGTGCCGATTTCATGGCCCCAGGATATCCGGGCGGACCCGCCGCATCAAGCGGCCTCATGACCGCCGCGCTATCTTTATGGTAAGGTTGAGCGGGTGAAGAAGAGCAGGAACTTAGGCCTTCCGCGCGGAGCGGGGGCCTTGACGGCCGTACTCGTTAGCGCCGCGCTTGCGGCCTTTCCTCTGGATCTCTTCGCGGCGAAGGGCGCGAAAGCCGCCTTGGCGGGGCTCCTGGCCCGGGCGGAAGGGTTCCTGGGCGTCGCCGTATCCTATGACCGCGCCTCTCCCTCCGTCTTCGGGGGCCTGCGGGTCTTCTCCCTGAGCCTCACGGACTCCGAACCTTCGAACGTCCTGCACGCCGACCGACTGGAAGCGGAATACGACGTGGCCTCCGCGGTTTCCTCGCTCCTGTCGGGATCGGGGGCCGGGGGATCCCTGGAACGGATCATCCTCCGGAACGTGGATATCGATCTGGACCTCCAACGGCATGCGGAGCTCCTGGAACGGATACGGAACGCCCTCCGGTCCGGCTCCGGAGGGTCCGGGACGATGGGACGCGTCGAACTCTCCGCCCGCAGGGTCCGGATGAACCTGCGGGACCCCGCCCGGGGAACCTCGGTGCTAGCGGAAATCCGATCCCTGGACCTATTCCTCTCGGACCGGGAGATCGTGGTCGTCCTGGACGGCACCTTGTCCGGTTCCGTCCGGGATCCCCGATCCCCCTTCTCGAAGGTTTCCCTTTCCCTCGGAATCCGGGGGAGCACGAACCGGGACTTTTCGGCGGCCCGGTTCAACGTGGCCCTCGCGGCGCGTTCGGACGCGGGAATCCTGGAACGCCAGGAATTCTCGGTCCTGCTCCGGGACGGGATCTGGGAAGCCCGGAAGGTCCGGGACAACGCCCCCTTCGACCTCTACGCCCGATACGACACCCGCACCGGAGCCCTGGAAACGGACTTCCATTTCGAGTCCCTGCTCCTGTCCAGGATCGGTCGTCCCACGGGCAACCTTCAGAAGACCTGGGCCCCCTGGTTCCGCAGACCCTACTCGGGTCATGTAAACCTTCAATACGGGGGTGCCGGGAAGTCCCCCCGACTCGTAGCCGACGTATCGGGATTCCTTCCCCCCGGGTTCCTGGGGGACGATTTCTCGTTCCGTATTTCCGCCGAGGGAGGTACGGAGGGGATTCGCCTGCGCACCTTGGAACTGCGATCCCCGTACGGGGAGGCTCGGGCGACGGGGGCGTTCCGGCCGGACCTGACCTCCGTGGACATTTCCGCGGACATCGATTACCGGGCCCGGAACGGAAAGATCCCCCTCCGGACCCGGATCGAATTGCTCGGGGAGGGCCGGGAACTGTTCCTGACCTCTCCATCCACGGAGCTGGGCGGTGTCCGCTTCAACCGTTTCACGGTATCCGCGGAACGGTCGTCGGGTACACTGGACTTCCGCGGGAACCTCGAACTCCCCGGGCCGGAAGGCGGGACCACGGAGCCGGGCGGAAAGGCATCTTCCCCGGGGACCGAGGCTCCCCGGCTCTCCTGGGAGGGATCGATGCTGACGGGCGCCAAGCCCTTCCTGGAGACTTCGATCCTCATCGATCCCTTATCCCTCGCGGCCCTGGAACCCCTCCTCGTCTCCATCCTGGAACCGTCCGCCGCCTCCCTCCTCTCGAGCCTGTCGGTCTCCGGAAGGGTATCCCTCAGCACGGATTTTTCCCGGTTCTCCTATTCCGCTTCGGATTTCCGGGTATCCCCGTCCGGGCCCGCCGGGGAGGCTACCTTCGCGGTTCTGAACCTGTCCGGCACCGCGGAGGAACTGTCCGTGACCCGGTTCAGCGCCTCCCTGCGGGGAGTGCCGGTCGAGGGCCGGTTGACCGCCGAGATCGGCCCCTCCCGGCTCGGCTTCCGGTCGGAGCTGACACTTCGGGACATCCCGTATTCCGTCCAGGGCGACTTCGAGGACCGGCGGCTCATCCTCACGGGGGACTACGGTTTTTCCCTGGTGGCTACCCTGCTGGAGCCCGGCGCCCGGGGCTTCCTATCCTTCAAGTCCTTCCCCGTGCCGCTCCGGGACGGCGTGGTGCTGGCCACCGGGGACGCGACCGGCGAGTTTCGGTCCGTACGGGAGTGGAACCTCCGCATTCCCTCCCTCGCCTTGGACCCCGACAGCGGACTGAAGGGCCGCCTGCCTCCCCTTCGGTTGGCCGGGGCCGGCGGACCCGGGGGAGGGGAGTTCCCGGACGTCTCCGTCGGGGAGGGAGCGGCCCGGCTGTCGGGTTCCGCGAGCTATTCGGTGGAAGGGGATCCGGCCGGCACCCTCCGGGGGGAGCTCCGCCTGGCCGGAGGGAAGGGGGAGGGGATCCGGGCCATCGCGCGGTACGGCAACGGGACCGTGGAAGGGCGGGTTGACCTGCAGAATTTCTCGCCCGCCGGACTCTTCGGCGGTCCGGTCGCGGGGGGGATCGACGGTTCCGTATCCGTGTCCGGGACCTTGGCGGATCCCCGGGCCGAATTCTCCCTGGCCCTCCGGGACGGTTCGTTCCGGGGCCGGTCCTTCTCCCTGGCCGCGGAGGGCTCCGCGGATCGACGGGGGCTGGAGGTACGGGACGGCTCCGGCCGGTTCGGGATACATCAGGCGCAATCCGTCCGGGGGCGCGTGGGGTTCGAGACGGGAATCCTGGAAGTCGGGGGCGCCTACGCCGGTTTCCTGGCCGGCGCCGTGGCCCGGTTCCGGTTCGACGTGCAGGGAACCCTGAACGCGGTCCCGAAGGGTTCCGGAGGGTTCCCCGAACTCTCCCGGATCGCGGACACCCTGAAATTGCAGGGCCGGATCCGGGATTTTTCCATGGGACAGAACCGCGCGGACACCTGGCCCTTCACCCTCGAGAGGAACGGACGCGACCTCGTATTCCAGGGCGGCGCGGATTCGGAGGTCCAGGTGCGGATCCTGGACGACGGGAGCTTCCTGGCCCGGGCGGCCCCTCCCTTCCCCCTGTCCGCCCTTGTGGTGGGGAAGGTGGCGGACCGGCAGATCTCCATGGACCTATCGGACATACGGCTGGAGATGACGACCCTCTGGCCGATCATTCCGGTCCCGGAAGTCCGGTTCCTGTCCGGAATAGCGACGGGATCCCTCTCGGTCCGGGGCACCTCTGCGGACCCGGAGATATTCGGGAGCCTGCGCTTCCAGGACGCCATCCTGGAGGTGCCGAACTACGTGAACGGAGCGATCGGTCCCGTGACGGCGCCTCTGGAGGCGAACGGCCGCATGGTGACCCTGGTCCAGCAGACCGTCGATGTCGGACCGACCGCCAAGGCCGGGGTCAGTCTCTCCTTCGAGATGTCCCAGTGGATTCCCCGGAGCTTCTCCCTCCGCGCCCGGTCCCTGGAATCCACGCAGGTCCCCCTCAAGACGCGGTTCTTGGGGATGAACATCACCGGCACCGCGGACGCGGACATCTTCCTGGCGGCCTCGGACGGACAGTTCAGCCTGTCCGGCGCCCTGACGATCCCCCGGGCCGAGATCGTCATCGACCCCTCGATCATGCAAGCCGGAGCCGCCGGGGACGGCCGGGTGCCCACCGTGGACACCCGGATCGACCTGGCGGTCCGGATCGGGAAGGGAGTCACGGTCTACTTCCCCTCCAAGGAGTTCCCCGTCATCATCGGGCAGGCGGATCCCTCCAGCCGGCTTACCGTCTCCTACGACGACAGCCAGCAATCCTACGCCCTCAAGGGAAACGCGGTGCTCCGCGGCGGGAACCTCTTTTACATCCAGCGTAATTTCTTCCTGAAGAACGGACGGATGGTCTTCAACGAGAACCAGTACACCTTCGATCCCCGGGTGACCCTGGAGGCGGAGCTCCGCACCCGACGGGGCGACGAGACGGTCAAGATCCTCCTGAAGGCGGAGAACGCGAGCCTCCTCAACTTCCAGCCCACCCTGGAATCCACCCCCTCCCTGAGCCAGACCGAGATCGCGGCGCTCCTGGGCAGCGACCTGGTCGCCTCGGCGGACGGATCGGACGTGGACATCCGCCGGACCTTGATCGCCTCCACGGACATCCTGCCCCAGTTGAATTTCATAACCGTGTTCGAGAGGAACACCCGTCAACTCCTGGGCCTGGACCTGTTCTACCTGCGCACCGAGTTGGTCCAGCGTTGGCTTCTCGACGTGGCCCGGCTGGACGACACCTCCGGAGGAGGGGTGACCCTGGCGGATTACCTGGACAACACCTCCATCTTCGCGGGAAAGTACATCCGGGACGACGTGTTCGTGCGGGGGGCCCTGCGGCTCCAGCAGGACCAGCCTCTTGTAAACCGGAGCTCGTTAAGGCTAGACTCCGAGATCGGTTTCGAGCTTACGACTCCGTTCTTCCTGTTCGATTGGAGTCTTTCGTTCCTGCATCCCGAGGATCTTTTCATAAGCGATAACTCCTTCCGTTTCACATGGAAACTGACCTACTGAAAAGGGTGGATCATGAAGCGTAGCATCGGCGCCGTCCTGTTCTTGGCTGTCCTGGTATCCTGGGCCGCGTCCCAGCCCGCCCCGGACTGGTACCTGGGCAAGTCCATCAAGGAAATCGAGTTCTCCGGCATCAAACGGGTGGACCGGAACGAGCTGGACGCCGTCGTGCAGGCGTACAAGGGCAAGGTTTTCACCGAGTCCCTGTGGATGGATCTGCAGGCCTCAGTCTACGAACTGGATTACTTCGACGAGATCAGCCCCATCGCCCTCCCCGGGGATTCGGAGTACTCCACGGTGATCATCAAATTCACGGTCACCGAAAAGCCCTGGATCGAGACCGTCCGGGTCGAAGGCTCCCGGGGGCTCCGGCCCGGGGAGATCCTGGACGCCGCCCTCCTCAAGTCCGGGGACATCTACAATCAGGCCAAGGCCCGGGCGGACGAAACCGCGATCCGCAAGCTCTACGTGGAGAAGGGGTACGCCGACGCGACCGTGTCGAGCTTCACCGAACCCGGCCGGGGCGAGAACTCCCTGGTCCTGGTGTTCCAGGTCTCCGAGGGCAGCCAGCTCGCCATCCAGGAGATACGCTTCGAGGGCAACGTAGCCTTGGCCGCCTCGTCCCTCAAGTCGAAGTTGAGCCTGAAGGAGCAGGGGCTGTTCCAGCCCGGGCTCTTCCAGGAGCAGAAGCTGGAGGCTGATCGGATCCAGATCGAGGACCTCTACCAGAGCCGGGGATACGTGGACGCCCGGGTCGTGGACGTCCTCCGGGAACTGAACCGGGAGGAAGGAACCCAGAAGACCCGGTTGATCCTGACCTTCGTCATCTCCGAGGGGGACCAGTACAGCTTCGGGGGCCTGGAGTACAGCGGGAACCGCATCTTCACCAGCGAAAAGCTGGGGTCCCTGGTCCGATCCAAGGAAGGCGCCATCCTGAACTACCGGACCCTCCTGGCGGACAAGCAGCGGATCGAGGACCTGTACTACGAGAACGGATACATCTTCAACCGCATCGAGATGAAGGAGCGCCGGGACGAGGATCGGAAGGTGATCGCCTATACCCTGGAGATCGTCGAGCGCGACCGGGCCCACATCGAGAACGTTATCATCAAGGGAAACAAGAAGACCAAGGACCATGTGATCTACCGGGAGCTCCCCTTCGAGGTCGGGGACATCTTCTCCAAGACCAAGGTGATCACGGGGCTCCGGAACCTGTACAACCTCCAGTATTTCTCCGCCCTGACCCCCGAGATGGTGCCGGGAAGCGCGGAAAACCTGATGGACATCATCATCACCGTGGAGGAGCAGAGCTCCGCGGACATCCAGTTCGGACTCACCCTGTCGGGCATCGGGGCCAGCACCCCGGAGTTCCCGATCTCCGGGCTCATCAAGTGGAATGACCGGAATTTCCTGGGCAACGGCCAGAGCATCTCCGTGGGCCTGACCGCCTCCCCGGATACCCAGGAGGTCACCCTGGGCTTCTCGGATCCCTGGCTTTTCGGCAAGCGGATGACCGGATCCGTGGAGCTCTCCTTCGTCCACAAGGGCATGACGGCCCTTCAGGACAGCCTCGGGCCGGTCTTCGACTACGGGGACCCCGCGGCGGTGCCGGATCCCTACACGTCCTGGGCGGAATACGAGGCCGCGGGTTACGTGGTGCCGGACGAGTACTACATGGACTACGAGTACTGGAACATCTACCTCACCTTCTCCCTGGGCTACCGGTTCGTCTTCCCCGAGGGAACCCTGGGGCTTTCCGGTGGAGTACGATTGGGTCTCACGAACCAGTCCTACGACCAGGGTCTCTTACGGCCCTTCAGCGAGGACCTGGCGACTTCCGCCGGGCAGTGGGTCAACGCGAACAGCCTGATATTCCGGACCTACATGAACGCCCTGGACCTCTGGTACGATCCCTCCAAGGGATACTTCGCCAGCGAGAAGCTGACCTGGGCGGGTCTCTTCGATTTCGAGCAGGATCAATTCATCCGAACGGATACGAAGCTCGAGGGTTACGTCACCCTCTTCGACATCCCGATCGGCGAGGAGTGGTCCCTCAAGTGGGTGCTCGGCGGGCACACGGGGCTCTCCGTCCTCCTGCCCAAGCCCGGCACCCCCCTTTCGGTCACGGGTAACTCCAAGCTGTACATCGACGGGTTCTTCGTGGGCCGGGGATGGAGGGACCTGACGGAGGAGACCTTCGGAGGGACACTCCTGTGGGAGAACTGGGTCGAGATCCGGATGCCCCTGGTCCAGCAGTTCCTGGCCTTCGACATGTTCCTGGACGCGGCCACGGTGCGCACGGACCAGGGTCTGCTGACCTTCAAGGACGGGGTATCGGGCGGCTTGGATCCCGCCAAGACGTCCCTCTTCGACCTGGGCCTGGAGAACCTGGCCTTCAGCCTCGGGGCGGGCTTCCGCTTCACGATCCCCCAGTTCCCCTTCCGGTTCTACTTCGCCAAGCGCTTCTTCATGAACGGGGCGGGGCGGTTCGAATGGGCCACCGAGGGCATGGAGTTCGTCATCAGCATCACCCAGACCACCCTCTGACGAGGAGCCGTACATGAACACCAAGCGAACGATCCTGGCATTCCTCCTGACCGTCGCCGCGCTGTCGGGCCTGTCTGCCCAGCAGATCACCCGGGTGGCGGTCGTGGACCTCGCGAAGGTCTACCTGACCTATTCCCGGGACTCCGCGGCGGTCCGGAAGCTGGAGGAAGACAAGCTCAAGGTCCAGTCGGAGATCGACCGGATGTCCAACGAGATCAAGCAGCTCCAGGCACGCCGGGCGGATGCGGTGGCCCGCTCCGACCAGGCCGAGATCCTGCGGCTGGACCAGGAAATCTACCGCCGGGCCCAATACCTTTCGGATTACTACAAGGCCAAGCAGTCGGAGCTGGAGGACCGGTCACGGAGGCTCATGGAAAGCTCGGACTTTTCCCAGTTGGTGTACCGGACCATCCAGGGAATCGCGGAGGCGGAAGGGTATTCCGTGATCTTGAGCAGCCATTCGACCGGGTCCGTCACCAGCGCCATCATCTGGTACAGCCCCGCCGTGGACGTCACGGACAAGGTCATCCAGGCCCTGATCGGCAAGGCCCAGTAGCGCCGAGGCGCGAAGCGCCTCGGCGGCGCCGAAGCCTGCAGGCTTCGGCGAATTTCAGGAGCCGCCGGTACGTCGCCGAATCCGTACGGGTTCGGCGTATTCGTTTCCAGGGGTCGATGGCGCGAGGCCGGGAACGCGATCCGCCGGGACGGTCTACGCCCCCGGGGTCACGGTTCGTCCCCGGTCTTGCCGATCTGGCTCTTGAGGACCGTGTACAGAGTGGAGAACTTGCGGCGGTTTTCCTCGGAAAGGTCCATGAGGTTTTCGTGGACGTCCAGCAGGAATTCCGCGGTAGCCTTCTCCGCCGGCACGATGGCCTCCATCGCGTCGGGGAAGGCCACGGGCTGGTCCAGGACCTTGACCATCCGAAGTATGCCGATCGTCCGAAGAAGGTCCGTGCAGGGCGGGGAGGGACGGATAACCGTCAAGGGTCGCTCGGCGAATCGGAGGAACCGCTTGTTGATGCCCACCAGCAGGCCCAGGAACGTGGAGTCCATGTAGTCGCATCCCGAAAGGTCCACGAGGACGTTGTCCACCGGGGGCTTCGCCTCGAGACGTTCGAAGATACGGCTCTTGAGGTCCGAGCAAAGCGCCGCCGTGACGTGCCCCTGGGCTCGGATGTAGATCGTCTGGGCGGATTCTTTTACGTACAGGGCTTCTTCCACGGGATCCCTCGTTGGCATGCGGTTGGCGCCGGCGGAACCGACGCCCTCAGCATTGTATCCTACCGGACTTCCCGCCTATAATGCAACCGCCATGGCCGATACCACGCCGTTGATGGAACAATACCGACGGATCAAGAGCGCCCACCGGGACGAGATCCTCTTCTTCCGGCTCGGGGATTTCTACGAGATGTTCGAGCGGGATGCCCTGGAGGTCAGCGCCCTGCTCAACCTGACCCTGACCAAGCGACAGGACGCGCCCATGTGCGGGATCCCGTACCACGCCGCCCACTCCTATATCTCCCGCCTGCTCAAGGCGGGCCGCAAGGTCGCGATCTGCGAGCAGACGTCGACGCCCGGAATCGCCCGGGGCCTGATGGAGCGGGAGGTCGTGGAGATCATCACGCCGGGTACCACGGTCGAGGAAGACTATCTGGACAGCCGGTCCAACAACTACCTCGTGTCCATCGGCCGGTCCCGGGACGTCCTGGGGATCGCCTACGTGGACGTTTCCACCGGGGAGTTCTGCGCCCTCTCCGTTACGGATGACCCGGCTTCGAGGCTCCGGAAGGAACTGTTCCGCCTGGCCCCCCGGGAAGTCCTGGTCCAGCAGTCCCTGCTGGACGATCCGGCGATCGCACAGATCCTGCACGAGAAGGAGGGGCTCATCCTCAACCGGTTCCCGGACTGGAGCTACGACACGGCCGAGGCGGCTGGAACCCTGAAAGCCCGGTTCGGCGTGGCCTCCCTAAAGGGGTTCGGCTTTTCCGACGACGATCCGGCCCTGGCTCCGGCCGGGGTCCTGGTACGATACCTGGAAGACGCCCTGGGGGGCGCCGTTCCCTACCTGGAAGGGCTGCGGTCCCGGAGGGAGGAATCGTACGCGGACATCGACGAGTCCGCCCAGAGGAACCTGGAGATCGATCGGAACCTCCAGGACGGCGGCCGGGCCTTCACCCTCCTGGACGTCGTGGACGCGACCCGGACGGCCATGGGCGCCCGCCTCCTGAAGCAGTGGCTCCTGAGGCCCCTTCGGGACGCGGAGGCCGTCGGTCGGCGCCTGGACGCGGTCGAGAGCCTGTACCGGAACCAGCGGATCCTGGAAAAACTGCGGGCCTGCCTGGGGGCCTGTCTCGACCTGGAGCGGCTCGCGTCCCGGGTCGCCCTGGACAAGGCCCACGCCAAGGACCTCCTGGGGGTCAAGGTATCCCTGGATACCCTCCGGGACGCCGAGGCCCTCCTGCGGGAGGAGGCCCGGTCGGTTCCGGAACTGGCCCTGGGGCTGGATCCGGAAACGGAGGCCGGGCTTCGCGCCACGGCGGACCTCATCGGACGGGCCATCCTGGACGAACCCTCTATCCTGCTGACCGAGGGCAACCTCATCCGGCCGGGCTTCGATCCGGAGCTCGACGCCCTGCGGGACCTCCGGGATTCCTCCCGAACCGTCCTGGAAGACTACCTCGAGGAGGAGAGGGCGGCCACGGGGATCCAGAACCTCAAGATCCGGTACAACCGCATCCTGGGGTACTACCTCGAGGTGACCAAGGGAGGTCTTTCCCAGGTCCCTTCCCACTTTATCCGACGGCAGTCCCTGTCCACCGGGGAACGGTATACCACCGACCGGCTCGCGGACCTGGAGTCCAGGATCAACGGGGCCCAGGAGCGCATCGTGGAGCGGGAGCGGGAACGCTTCCTGGAAATCCGGGGGGCCGTGAAGGAGTCCGTGCCCCGCCTCCTGGAAGCGGCCCGGGCCTGCGCGCGGGTGGATTGCCTTGCGTCCTTCGCCTATACCGCCACCGCCCGGGGCTATACCCGGCCGGTGGTTCTGGATTCCGGGATCCTCCGGATCGTGGAAGGCCGGCACCCCGTCGTGGAGGCCAACCTGGGGGGGGGCGACTTCGTGCCCAACGACGCGGCCCTGGACTCCCGGGGAGTCTCCTTCGCCCTGATCACCGGGCCCAACATGGCCGGGAAATCCACCTACCTCCGACAGACCGCCCTGATCGTGCTCCTGGCCCAGGCCGGTTCCTTCGTGCCCGCCGGGGAGGCCCAGATCGGCGTCGTGGACCGCATCTTCTGCCGGGTCGGGGCCCAGGACAACCTGGCCCGGGGGGAAAGCACCTTCCTGGTGGAGATGCACGAGACCGCGTACATCTTGAACAACGCGGGTCCCCGAAGCCTGGTCATCATGGACGAGGTGGGGCGCGGGACCGGAACCCTGGACGGGCTGGCCATCGCCTGGGCGGCCGCGGAGTACCTCCTCGATGCCCTGGGATGTCGAACCCTCTTCGCGACCCACTACCACGAGCTCACCGCCCTGGAGCACCCGAAACTGGTCAACCGGTCCCTGTCGGTGCGGGAGAGCGCCGGGGAGGTGGTGTTCCTGAAGCGGGTCGTGGAAGGTCCCGCCGCGGGCTCCTACGGGCTCCATGTCGCGGGACTCGCGGGAATCCCGGCCCCGGTCCTGGCTCGGGCCCGGGAGGTCCGGGAGAACCTGGCCCGGAAGGAACGGGACCTGCCCGGCGCCGTGCGCCGTCCGGCCGAGCCGGCCCAGGCCGCCCTGTTCTCCAACGAGGAACTCGTGCTGGAGGAACTGCGGTCCCTGGATCCCGACCGCATGACCCCCCTGGAGGCCCTCTCCCGCCTGGCCCGGCTCAGGAAACTGCTCTAGCCGGGCAAGCGCGGGGACTCCGCGGGGGCGGTGTAGGGTCATGGAAAAGCTCCCTTCCCGGATGGCCCGCCTTTTTGAGATCCTCCTCCCCCGGGCCTGCGTCCTGTGCGGCCGGGGTCTCCTGGAGGAGGCCGACCGTCGGTACCCCCTCTGCGGCCGCTGCGAGGCCGGTCTGCCCCGGATTCGAGGGGAACGGTGCCCGGTTTGCGGGAAACCCCTCATCTCGGAGCTGGGCGCGTGCATGCGGTGCCGGGACCGGATGTTCAGCTTCGATTCAGCATATCCCCTTTGGGAATATGCCGGTTCCATCCAGGATCTCCTGATCTCCTACAAGATCGGGGGCAACCGGCGTCTCGCGGCGTTCTTCGCGGGCCGGGTGAAGGACGTCCTGGACGATCTCCATCCGGGGATCCCCGTCGTTCCCGTCCCGTTCCGGCGGAGCAAGTTCCGGAAGGCGGGATGGGACCAGGTGGAGGACATCGTCCGTATCCTGGAACGGAGGGGGACCGCGGCGGTCCGCTGTCTGGAGCGGGGGGAGGGGGCTTCCCAGAAGACCCTGGACTATTCGGCCCGGATGTCGAATCTTTCCGGCAGGATACGACCGCGTCCGGGCTCCCGGGTCCCGGAGAGGGTCGTCCTGTTGGACGACGTCCTCACCACCGGGGCTACCCTGTCCGAGTGCGCCCGGATCCTCCGGACCGGCGGGGCGCGGAGGGTGGACGCGGTCGTCCTGGCGGCCGATTGAGTCCCCGGATCGCGGCGGGATCCTTGCGACCCCGTCGGGTCCCGGATACCGGAATGCCGGGCCGGGGGGCGCCTGCCCGGGCGCGGCTTGACGAAGGGGAGGACGTTCCTATACTATACCTTTCGTAGAGAGCTTATTCTTAGGGATAAGAAGAGTCGTTCCCACGACTCTTTTTTTGTAGGTATGGTGGAAACCGACATATACAGGAAGGATTTGGAGGAACTCCTCGCGGGCGCCGGGCTCTCTTTGGTGGAGCTGAACGTGAGCCGGCACCGCGGATCCGTGCAGGTCCGCGCGGTGATCTATTCTCCCGCCGGAACCGGGATCGACGAGTGCTCCCGGGCGCATCGGCTCATCCAGCCGAGGCTCCAGGTCCTCCTTTCCGAACAGGACTTCCACCTGGAAGTCGCCTCCCCCGGGGTGGATCGATGGATCCGTTCCGATCGGGAGTATACGATATTCGCGGGCCGGGGCGTGCGGATCCTCCTCAAGGAGGGGGGCGAATGGCTTACCGGCCGCATCGTGCAGGCGGGTCCCTCCACGGTGACCCTTCGGGGGACCTCGGGCGAACGGACCGTCGAGTACGCGTCCATCGCGAAAGCACGGCTTGATTACGCACAGGAGGGAGCTTAACCGCCATGTCTTCAGAAATGGCCGAGGCGATACGCCAGCTAATCTACGAGAAGGGAATCTCCGAGGATCTCGTGATTAAGACGATCGAGGACTCCCTCCTCGCGGCGTACAAGAAACGCTACGGGACATCGGAGAACGCCGTCGTCCGGTTCCGGGAGAACTACGAGGGAGTGGATATCTTCGCCAAGAAGACCATCGTCGAGGACCTCGACGATCCGGTCCTGGAGATCACCCTCGACGAGGCCCGGGCCTACAGCGAGGAGGCCGAGGTCGGGGACATCCTCGAGCTGCCCGTGGATCCCCGGGAATTCGACCTCCAATCCGTCATGCTGGCCAAGCAGACCACCCGTCAGAACCTCCGGGAGATCTCCCGGGATACCCTCTACGCGGAGTACAAATCCAAGGTAGGGGAGATCATCATCGGGTACTACCAGCGGGACCGCAACGGCAACATCTACGTGGACCTGGGCCGGGTGGAAGGGGTCCTTCCCAAGAAGTACCAGTCCCCCCGGGAGACCTACCATCCCAACGACCGGATCAAGGCTTACATCGTCGAGGTGAACAAGACCAAGACCGGTCCCCAGATCGTCCTGTCCCGCACCCACGCCGAGTTCGTCCGCAAGATCCTGGAGCTCGAGGTTCCGGAGATCTACGACAACATCGTGGAAGTCTTCAAGATCGTCCGGGAACCCGGGTACCGAACCAAGATAGCGGTCTTCTCCAAGCGGGAGGATGTCGACCCCGTCGGCGCCTGCGTGGGGCTCAAGGGCATCCGGATCCAGTCCATCATCCGGGAACTCGAGGGCGAGAAGATCGACGTCCTCAAGTACGACATCGACCCCAAGCGGTTCATCAAGAACGCCCTGTCCCCGGCGGACGTGAAGGAAGTCTTCGTCCTGGACGAGCCGAAGCGCATGGCCCTGGCGGTCGTGCCGGACAACCAGCTCTCCGTGGCCATCGGCAAGCAGGGGCTCAACGTCCGCCTCGCCAACCGCCTGTGCGACTGGAACATCGACGTCAAGACCGAGGAGCAGTTCTACCAGATGGACCGCTCCGTGGACCTCAAGCGCGCGGTCTCCGAACTCTTCACGGAGGAGGAAGAGGAGATCACCCGGCTATCCGAGCTCCCGGGCGTCCCCGAGGCGGCCGTCGCCGCCCTCAAGGAACGGGGGATCGACCTCATCGAGGAGTTCATTTCCCTCTCCGAGGAGCAGCAGGCGGCCCTGGAGGGCATCTCCGCCGAGGACCTCGAGTCCATCCGCCGGATCATCGACGAGAACGTCGAAGTGGTCGAGGAGGAGGAGGAGCCGGAGGGGGAACTTCCCGCGGAAGGAACCGTGGAGGAAGAGGAAGCCTATGAATGTCCGGATTGCGGCGCCCGAGTGACGCCGGAGATGACGCACTGCCCGAGCTGCGGCGTCGAACTCAGCTTCGAGTACGAAGACGACCAGGAATCGTAAAGGGAGACTATGTCCGATACCAACGAGAACCCGAAATCGAAGGCGACCCTCATAAAGCAGCCCAAACCGCGTCCCGCGGAGGAGCAGCCGGAGACGGTTTCCGGAGAGAAACGTAAGGTCGTCGTCAAAAAGAAGGTGGTCGTCAAGAAGCCCCAGGTGCGGGTCGTGGCCCGCCACGAGGAGGAGCCCAAGGCGGCCGTGCCGGATCACCGGCCCGCGGCCGAGGCCCCGGCGGAACGGCCCGCGACGGGTACCGTCCCGGCCAAGCCGGCGGAAAAGCCCGCGCCCGCTCCCTCCACGGCCCCCGCGGCCGCGGCGGATTCCCGTCCGCGTCCCGCCGCTCCGGAGCGCCGGGAAGACGGCGCCCCGAGACCCTACACACCTCCCGCCGGCCGGCCCGGCGGATACCAGGGCGGCACCGGCTCCGGCGGCTACCAGGGACGACCGGGCGGTTACCAAGGCAGGCCCGGAGGTTACCAAGGCGGTCCCGGACAGGGTTCCGGCGGCTATCAGGGCGGCTCCGGCGGCTACCAGGGACGCCCGGGCGGCTATCAGGGCGGCTCCGGCGGCTACCAGGGACGCCCGGGCGGCTATCAGGGCGGCTCCGGCGGTTCCGGCGGCTACCAGGGCGGTTCCGGCGGCTACCAGGGACGGCCCGGGGGTTACCAGGGCGGTCCCGGTCAGGGTTCCGGCGGATACCAGGGTAGGCCCGGCGGATACCAAGGCGGCCCCGGACAGGGTACCGGCGGCTACCAGGGACGGCCCGGCGGATACCAGGGACGCCCCGGCGGATACCAGGGCGGCCCCGGACAGGGTACCGGCGGCTACCAGGGACGGCCCGGCGGCTACCAGGGACGCCCCGGCGGATACCAGGGCGGCCCAGGACGGGGTCCCGGCGGACCCGGACGAGGCCCCGCTTCGGGACCGGCGCCGGGACTGGACAAGAGGCCCCAGGGTCCCAAGCGCTTTATCAAGTCCAAGAAGCCGACCTACAACAAGAAGGATCGGGAAGAGGAATTTTCGCAGAAGCTCAACCTCTCCAAGAAGAAGCAGGGAGCCATCGCGAATCCCATCCCGACCAAGATCGACATCCTCGAGACCATCTCCGTGTCGGAGCTCGCCCGGAAGATGAACCTGAAGCCCAGCGAACTGATCGGAAAGCTCATGAAGCTGGGGTTCATGGCCACCATCAACCAGCAGATCGATTCCGACACCGCCACCATCCTCGCCGGCGAGTACGGCTGCGAGGTGCGGGTCGTGTCCCTGTACGACGAGACGGTCATCGAGAAGCAGAAGGACAAGCCCGAGGACTTGGCCCACCGGCCGCCGATCGTGACGGTCATGGGCCACGTCGACCACGGCAAGACGAAGCTCCTGGACGCCATCCGCAAGACCGACGTGGTGGCCGGGGAATTTGGCGGGATCACCCAGCACATCGGAGCCTACCAGGTAGACACGGGCAAGGGAAAGATCACCTTCCTGGACACCCCGGGCCACGAGGCCTTCACGATGATGCGGGCCCGAGGTTCCCAGGTCACGGACATCGTGGTCCTGGTCGTCGCGGCCACCGAGGGCGTCATGCCCCAGACCCTGGAGGCCCTGGATCACGCGAAGGCCGCCGGGGTGCCCATCATCGTGGCGGTGAACAAGATCGACCTGCCCGACGCCAATCCCGACCGGGTCAAGACCCAGCTCTCCGAGAAGGGACTGGTGGCCGAGGACTGGGGCGGGACCACCATGTTCTGCCAGATCAGCGCCCTCAAGAAACAGGGCATATCGGAACTCCTGGACGCCATCCTCCTTCAGGCGGAGGTTCTCGAACTGACCGCCAACTACGATTGCCGCGCCGAGGGGAAGGTCCTGGAATCCAAGATCGACCATGGCCGGGGCATCGTCTCGACGGTCATCATCGAGCGCGGAACCCTGCGCGTGGGGGACTCCTTCGTGGCGGGCATCTATCCCGGAAAGGTCCGGGCCCTGTACGACGACCACGGGGAGAAGGTGGATGAGGCTCCCCCCTCCTTCCCGGTGGAAGTCATCGGGTTCGAGGGCATGCCCAACGCGGGAGACCCCTTCGAGGCGGTGGAGGACGAGAAGTTCGCCCGCCAGATCTCCGACAAGCGCCAGGAGCTCAAGCGGTACGAGGAAGCCAAGACGGTCAAGAAGGTCACCCTGGACAACCTGTACGACACCATCCACGAGGGCACGGTCCAGGAGCTCAAAGTCGTCATCAAAGGCGACGTCCACGGATCCGTGGAGGCCCTGAAGTCCTCCCTGGAGAAGCTCTCGACCAAGGAAGTCCGCCTGAACGTCATCCACGCCAGCGCGGGGGCCATCCACGAGAGCGACATCATGCTGGCCAGCGCCTCCAACGCCCTGATCATCGGTTTCAACGTCCGGCCGACCCCCAAGGCCAAGCTCCTGGCGGATCAGGAGAAGGTGGACATCCGGAAATACAACGTCATCTACAAGGCCGTCGAGGAGATCGAGAAGGCCATGGAGGGCATGCTGGCTCCGGAGTACAAGGAGCAGGACATCGCCCAGGCGGAGGTCCGGGAAACCTTCCACGTCCCGAAGATCGGCGTCGTGGCGGGCTGCATGGTCACCGAGGGAACGGTCAAGCGGAACGCCGGGGTACGCGTCATCCGGGAGGGCATCGAGGTGTTCAGCGGGAAACTTTCCTCCCTCAAGCGCTTCAAGGACGACGCCAAGGAAGTGGCCGCCGGGTTCGAGTGCGGTATCGGCATCGAGAAATGCACCGACATCAAGGTGGGGGACATCCTGGAGATCTTCGAGCAGGTCCAGGTCACGCGCAAGCTGAGCTGACGGTATGGACGATATTCGTAGGAAGAGGGTGGAGGAGGAGCTCCGATCGGAGATCGCCTCCCTCATCCTCTCCGGGGAGATCAAGGATCCCCGCATCAACGCCTTCCTCTCGATCACCCGGGTGGAAGTATCCCGGGACGCCAGCGCGGCCCGGGTCCACGTCTCGACCTTCGAGGACGGGGAGGCCCTGGTCCGCGGAGTCGAGGGCCTGAACAGCGCCGCCGGGTTCATCCAGGCCGCGGTGGGCCGGAAGATCCGGCTACGGTTGACGCCCAAGCTGAAGTTCCTGGCCGACGAGGGCATCCGGAAGGGCTTCGAGATGGGCGAGAAGATCAAGGACCTCTTTTCGTGAGGAGCCGATCCCCGGTCTGGAACGGTTTCCTGGTACTGGACAAGCCCCCCGGAGTGACGTCCTTCGAAGCCCTGGGGGCGGTCAAGCGCGCCTTCGATACCGGACGGGTCGGCCACACGGGCACCCTGGACCGGTTCGCCCGGGGAGTCCTGGTGGCCCTGGTGGGGCGATACGCCCGGCTTTCCGAATACTTCACAGCCTCCGAGAAGGTCTACGTCGCCGGGGTCCGCTTCGGGTCGGAGACCGACACCCTGGACCCGGAGGGTCAGGTCGTGGCACGGGGGCCCCTGCCGGAGCGTTCCGCCTTGGAGGCGGCCCTTCCCTCGTTCCGGGGGGATATCTTGCAGGCCCCGCCCGCCTTCTCCGCGGTGCACATCGACGGGAAGCGGGCCTACGAACGGGCCTTGGCGGGGGAGGACGTAAAGCCGGAACCCCGGCCGGTCACCATCCGAGATCTCGCGCTCGAGACCTACGAGGACGGTCTGGCCGTGCTGAGGGTGCGGTGCTCCAAGGGCACGTACATCCGATCCCTGGCCCGGGACATCGCCCTGGCCTGCGGCTCCCGGGCCCACCTGGAGACCCTGGTCCGGGAATCCTCGGGGCCTTTCCGGATCGGGGAGGGCGTCCCTCCGGAATCTGCCGGGCCCGACACCCTGCGGACCCTGGCCCCCGGGCTCTGCGAATCCCTGGGGCTCCCGCAGGTCCGGCTCGCCCCGGGACAGGAACCGTTCTTCCTCCGCGGCGGCCCTTTGTCCCGGGGACGCTTCGAGAAGGCCCCCGACGTAGAGGGTTTCCTGGGCGTGTTTTCCTCCGAGGAAACCTTCCTGGGAGTCATCGAGAGCCGCGGCGGACGGTATTCCTACCGGGTCGTGCTGGGAGGCTCCTAGATGCGGGTCCTGGACTGGGAAACCTGGATCTCCGGTGCCGGGGAGTCCGCGATCCCCGCGGCCGTCACGATCGGCGTCTTCGACGGGGTCCACGTCGGACACCGCGCCCTGATCGACCGCATCCTATCCCGGGACGGGAACCTGGAACCCACGGTCGTCACGTTCCGGCAGAATCCCAAGGAACTTTTGCACCCGGAAACCTTCCACGGGGCGGTCCTGACCCTGTCGCAGAAGCTGGAAAACCTTGAGGAGTCAGGAATAGGAACCTGCGTCCTGATTGACTTTTCCGGAAATTTCAGTAAACTGACGGGGACCGAGTTTCTAAGCGCCCTCGCGATCCAGGGGGGAGCCCGGTACCTCGCCGTCGGATCGGATTTCCGCTGCGGGCACCGCCTCTCGACGGATTCCGGGAGCGTCCGATCCATCGCCGCTTCGATGGGCGTGGAGACCGAGATCGTGGACCCCGTCCTGTACCACGGCCGAGCCGTCAGTTCCAGCCGGATCCGGCGGGCGGTGCAGGAAGGACGGATGCCGGACGCCTTCGCCATGCTAGGCCGGCCCTACGTGATCGATCTTCGAGGCCTGTCTCCTTCGCAGGAAGGGAACGCCGTACGGTACGACGGGATTCGGCAGGTCCTGCCGCCTCCCGGCCGATACTCGGCGGAAGCGTCGACCGAGGAAGGTTGGCTGGAAACCGGCGCTAGCGTGCTCTCCGGTGAGAGCGCGCGTATCGAGGTCCCCGGGGGCACCCCTCTCCGGTTCCTTCGATTCAACGACACACGGATTGCGATGCAGAGGTAAGGAGTATACGTATGGCAATGACCAAAGAGGACAAGGCCCGGATAGTCCTCGAGTACGGCGCCGGCGAGAAGAACACCGGAGCCACGGAGGTGCAGATCGCCCTCATCACCGAGAGGATCAAGTACCTCACGGAGCACTTCAAGGCGAACAAGAAGGACACCAATTCCCGCCGGGGGCTGCTGCAGCTGGTCGGACAGCGCAGGAGACTCCTGAAATACCTTCAGGCCGAAAACCTGCAGAGTTATCGGTCCCTCATCGAAAAACTGGGTATCCGCAAGTAGCGGACCTGACGTGAAGGCCCGAACGGATGGTTGTTCGGGCCCTTTTATTTTGGACAATGGAGAAAGAACCTACGATGAAACATTCCGTCGCGTACGATGTGAACGGCGACAAACTGATCCTGGAAACCGGGCACATGGCCAAGCAGGCCAACGGCGCGGTCTTCGCGAAATTTGGCGGCTCGGCGGTCATCGCCACCGCCTGCTGCGCCTCCTCCGCCACCGAGGGCCTCGATTTCGTTCCCCTCACGGTGGAATACAACGAGAAGTACTACGCCGCCGGCAAGATTCCCGGCGGCTTCATCAAGCGGGAGACCCGGCCCAAGGACAAGGAGATCCTGGTCTCCCGTCTCATCGACCGTCCCATGCGCCCGCTCTTCGACAAGGCCTTCGGCCGTGAGATCCAGGTCGTCCCGACCTGCATCTCCACGGACCAGGTGAACCCGCCGGACATCATCGGCATCAACGCCGCCAGCGCCGCGGTCCACATCTCGGACATCCCCTTCGCGGGTCCCATCGCGGCGGTCCGGGTCTGCCACGTGGACGGCAAGTTCGTGATCAACCCGACCTTCGACCAGATCGACCGCAGCCAGCTCGAGATCGTCGTGGCGGGCACCAAGGACGGGATCACGATGGTCGAGGGCGACGCCTCGGAAGTCGGCGAGGCACTCATGCTCGAGGCCATCGAGCGA
>CALMRC010000102.1 GCA_937873275.1 uncultured Spirochaetota bacterium | reverse complement strand
ACCTTCGACATCGACGCCAACGGCATCGTCCACGTCTCCGCCAAGGACCTCGGAACCGGCAAGGAACAGAAGATCCGCATCGAGGCCTCCAGCGGGCTGAACGACGACGAGATCAACAAGATGGTCAAGGAAGCGGAGATGCACGCGGAGGAGGACAAGAAGGAGCGGGAGCGCGCGGAGGTCCGCAACGAGGCGGACACCCTGGCCTACGCAACCGAGAAGTCCCTCAAGGAATACGGCGAGAAGGTCACCGCCTCGGACCGAGAGGCCATCGAGAAGGCGATCAAGGAGCTCCGGGAGGCTGTGGAGTCCAACGACGTCGCCCGGATCCGGGAGAAGATTGAGACCCTGAAGCAGTCCTCCTACAAGCTCGCCGAGGAGATCTACAAGAACGTCGGCCAGGGCGCCCAGGGCGGCGGCCCGGCCGGAGGGGACGGACAGGGTCCCCAGGGCCAGCCCGAACCCGAGGCCGGCCCGAAATCCGCGGAAGACGTGGATTACCGCGTCGTCGACGAGGACGAAAAGAAATAGGATCCGGCCGGCTCGGAGACCCCGGAAATCCGGGGCTCCGGGCCCGCACCGGTCCGGTAAGGACGTCACGTGGCGAAACGGGATTACTACGAGGTCTTGGGGATCCCCAAGAACGCCTCCAAGGACGACATCAAGAAGGCCTACCGCCGGATGGCCATCGCCAACCACCCGGACAAGAATCCCGGTGACAAGGCCGCGGAGGAGCGCTTCAAGGAAGCCACCGAGGCCTACGAGATCCTCGGGGACGACCAGAAACGGGCCGCCTACGACCAGTTCGGATTCGCCGGCGTGGAAGGAATGGGCGGCGGCGCGGGGGGACAGCACGACTTCTCCTCGGTGTTCCGGGATTTCGAGGACATCTTCGGGTTCGGGGACTTTTCCAACATCTTCGATTCCTTCTTCGGCGGCGGACGCTCCGGGGGAGCCCGGGGCCGGTCGGGGGTCGGCAAGGGCCAGGACCTGCGGTACGACCTGGAGCTCACCTTCGAGCAGGCCGTCTTCGGCACCGCCGTGGAGATCTCCTACGCCCGGAACGATTCCTGCCCCACCTGCAAGGGCACCGGGGCCGCCTCCGGGGGCGGGAGGAAGGTCTGTCCCCAGTGCCAGGGCTCCGGCCAGGTCCGGCGGAGTTCCGGGTTCTTCTCCATCGCCTCCCCCTGCCCCGCCTGCGGGGGGGACGGGTATATCGTGGAGAACCCCTGCCGGGACTGCGCGGGCTCGGGGCTCGCCAAGAAGCGGCAGAAGATCAAGGTCACCATTCCCGCGGGAGTGGACGACGGAAAGCGCGTCCAGATCCCCGGCCAGGGCGACACGGGCGCCAACGGGGGCCCCCCGGGGGACCTGTACGTGTTCATCCACGTTCGGCCCCACGAGTTCTTCGAGCGGGACGGTTTCGACCTCTACTGCGCCGTGCCCGTCACCATCGCCCAGGCGGCATTGGGGGCCGAGATCACCGTCCCGACCATCGAGGGCAAGAAGATCAGCATCGCCGTGCCCGCCGGGGTACCCCACGGAAAGGTGCTCCGGATCCGGGAGGAGGGAGTCCCCCACCCGGGCTCGAACTCCCGCCGGGGCGACATGTACGTGAAGGTGATGATCCAGGTACCCGCCAAGCTCTCCAAGCGCGGCCGGGAGCTCCTGGAGGAATTCGCCCGGGTGGAGAACGACCCCAAGGATCCCCGCCCCCTGCGGCTGTCGGAACTTAAGAACGGCTAGGAAGCCCGGCCCGCCCCCTCCGGGGCGGGCTTTTTCTTCCGAGTCCGAAAGCCGGGCCCGGGAGCATTCCCGGGAATCCCGAACCGATTGACTCGGGTGCCGATCGAGGTATATTCTCTTTCCAACCCACGTTGAAGGAGGTCGTTCATGTCCGCTTCCGCCCGCCGGGATGCCCGGCAGTAGGGGAGACACCCGGAGAGCACCGCAGATCGCCCGCTCGAACCGTCCGAAAGGCCGCGCCTAGCGCCCGTCCGCATCCCTTCCCTCCGATCCCTCTATACCGGTCATCCGCAAGACTCCACGCCCTCACACGAGAACGGAATCGAACGCCTCCGGCGTCCCGATTTTCGCCGCAAATCATCCATTCAAGAGAGTCGAACGATGTCGAGACCGGACAAGAACGCAGAGAGACCCGATTATTTTATCTGCGGCCATTGCGGCCGCACCGTCCCTCCGTCCCCTTCGGGACACCGAAACCATTGCCCCGCCTGCCTGCGCAGTATGCACCTGGACATACGGACCGGGGACCGCAGGAGCGGCTGCCGGGGAACCATGGATCCCATCGGAATATGGGTCAAGGAGACCGGCGAATGGTCCATCCTCCACCGGTGCAGGAAATGCGGATTTATTCGTCCCAACCGGGTTTCCGGGGAGGATAACGAGATCCTCCTGTTCGCCCTGGCGGCCCTTCCCCTGAGCCGCCTCCCCTTCCCGGCGGGAAAGACGCTGGAACTGTTGGCGTCCGGGATGTCCGTCGGGGGCGCCGGATGAGCCTCGAATCCTGGGGCTGGACCGATTCCCGCCGGGCGGAAGCGTCCGCCTGCGGGATCGCCGAATCGGGGGTACGCCGGGTGATCGGCGGCGGCAGGGGGCTGTACTCGTTGACGGACGGCCGGACGACCCGGACGGCCCCCGTCTCCGGCGCCTTCGCCTACCGGGCCGTCCTGCCCTCGGACTACCCCGTCACGGGGGACTTCGTGGCCTGCCGGGAGGAGGGGGATCGGGACGTCATAGAGACGGTGCTACCCCGCCGCGGCGTCCTTTCCCGGAAAGCCCCCGGGAACGGAGCGTCGGAACAGGTGCTCGCCGCGAACCTCGACACGGTGCTTCTGGTATTCGCCCTGGACGGCGGCCGGGGTTTCCTGCCTCGCCTGGCGGAACGCCTGCTCACCCTGGTACGGGACAGCGGTGCGGAACCGGTCGTAGTCCTCAACAAGGCGGACCTGGTCCTCGATCCTCGGCCTTTCCTGGAGGAGGCCGAAGCCGCGGCCCCCGGGGCCGGGGTGATTCCCGTCTCCGCGAGGACGGGACTGAACCTGGACGAACTCCGGAGCCGGCTTCCCCCCCGCGAGACCTGCTTCTTCCTGGGAAAATCCGGCGTCGGCAAGTCTTCCCTGATCAACGCCCTGTTCGGACGGGAATTCCGGAAGACCCGGGAGGTTCGGGAGGGCGATTGGCGCGGCCGCCACGCCACGTCCAGCCGGGACCTGTTCATGGCGCCGAACGGGGCCCTGCTCCTGGATTCTCCAGGACTGAGGGAAGCGGCGCTCTGGGCGGACGAGGGAAGCGTCGACGCGAGCTTCCCGGACATCTCCGGCCTGGCCGCCGGATGCCGATACCGGGACTGCAGCCATACGGGAGAGCCGGGATGCGCGGTGCGGGAAGCCCTTTCGGAGGGCTGTCTGGACCATCGCCGTTACGAGAGTTACCTGGAATACATGCGGGAGGTCCGCTACCATCGGCTCCGGGGCACGGAGAACGCCCAGCGGGCCGAGCGCATCCGTTGGAAGAAGATCTCGATGCTGCAACGCGCCCCGGGGAAGAGGGAATTCCAGCCCGGGGATTGAACCCCGCCCGAGATCCCGCTCCGAAGAAACCGACGATTCCGGCCCGCCCCTCAGGGGCGGGTTTTTTCTTCCAAATCCGAAAGCCAGGACAGGGCGTATTCCCGGGAATCTCCGCACATCTCCGGATCCGGCTTGAGGGAACCGCAGAAGGACGGCCGTTCCGGCCGCCCCCAGAGGGTGCAGCGGAAGTCCCGGGTCAGGTGCGGGCAGGGTACTCCCGGGGGCTTTCCTTCCGGCAGGGCCGGAAAAGTCGGGGCGATGGAGGGGGCGACGCAGCAGGCCCCGCAGGCGGGCCGGCACTCGAACGCCGCCGGTTCCGGTGACCTCTCGCTCATGTTGGAACCCTACCGTAGGACGACCCCCGGCGCAACCCGGAGCGCATCGCCCTTGACCATGACCTCCGGGGCGTGTATCAATACCCGACGGGCCGGCGTGGCGGAACGGCAGACGCGGTGGACTCAAAATCCACTATCCGCGAGGATGTATGGGTTCAAGTCCCATCGCCGGCATACCCTACATTCGTGCGCCTCGGGCGCACCTCCATAATCGATGCCGCGATGGGACTTGAACCGAGCGAGCGGCCCCGGAAGCGCGAGACGTCGAGCGCTTCCGGGGTGAGCGCGCACGACGCGCGCGAAAGCGAGCGAGGCGGCCCGGAGCGGCGAGACAGGATGTCGAGCCACGGAGGGAAGTCCCATCGCCGGCAGAGGTTTAAAGAAGAACGGGATCGCATCCGACCATGGGGCGATCCCGTTCTTCTTTATTCGATGGCGATGCCGCCGCCCGCCGAAGGCGGGCACATCGATCCTTCCTATCGGCAAACGGCTTCCCCGTATGGGCGCGCCTAGGCAAATTTGGGGGCGCGACCTACTGCTGGCACTCCCTCCACCGGAAGCAGGACACCAGGTGGTCGTTGACGATACCGGCGGACTGCAGGAAGGCGTACACGATCACGCTCCCCACGAAGTTGAAGCCCCTCCGCTTCAGGTCCGCGGATATCCGGTCGGACAGGTCCGTGCGGGCGGGGACCTCGGACATCTCCTTCCAGCGGTTCACGACGGGCCGTCCGTCCGTAAAGCCCCACAGATAGTCGGAGAACGCCCCTCTCTCCTCCTTCAGGGTCAGGAAGGCCCGGGCGTTCCGTATCGCGGAGGCCACCTTGAGCCGGTTCCGCACGATACCCGGATCCGAGAGCAGCCGGGCCTCGACGGCGGGGCCGTACCGGGCGATCCGCTCGGGATCGAAGCCCTCGAAGGCCCGGCGGTACCCTTCCCGGCGCTTCAGGACCGTGATCCAGGAGAGGCCGGCCTGGGCCCCCTCCAGCACGAGGAGCTCGAAGAGGGCCCGGTCGTCCCGCAGGGGAACGCCCCATTCCTCGTCGTGGTAACGGACGTAGTCCGGATCGGTCCCGGCCCAGGGACAGCGCTTCAGTTCCATGCGCACAAGGTAACGCGGGCGGGGGAAGAGGGCAATATCGGTGGACAGTGGTCGGTGGTCGGTGAAAGACGAACCGGTTAATACGTTCAAGGGCCCTCGCAAAAGCGGGGGCGCCTTCCGAACCCTATTTACCATTTCCGTCCACCGTCCACCCCCCTTCCCGTTGACTGTCCGCCGCTCCCGATCTACGCTGGCTAAAAGACTTCTGGAGGTTGTCATGCCGAATCTCGCACCCGGACTGGTCGGAGAACGTACCTTGATCGTGGAGGAGCGTCATACCGCGGCCCACCTCGGATCCGGAGGCGTTCCCGTATACGCGACGCCGATGATGATCCTGGCCATGGAGGAGGCGGCGCTGTCCGCGGTGGATCCGCGGCTGGAGCCCGGACAGGTCACCGTGGGCTACCACCTGGACGTGAAGCACCTGGCCGCCACCCCCCTGGGGATGCGCGTGACCGCCCGGGCCGAACTTCTGGCGGTGGACGGGAAGATGCTTTCCTTCCGCGTCGAGGCCTTCGACGAGAAGGAGAAGATCGGCGAAGGCACCCACGTCCGGGCGATCATCAACGTCGCCAAGTTCAAGGAGAAGCTGGCGGCCAAGTCCGGCGGCTAGCACGCCCGGAAGCGTGCGGACCTCCGATCGCGGGAGGCCGAGGGGACGGGCGTCCGCGCGGCCCGGCCCGAATCGCTAAATAAATTGACATATCCGGCCGCGCGTAGTTTACTCCTAGGAAAGCATCAACGGGATCCCCCGCAGGACCGTACGGGTCGATGCGGGACCACGAATACCCGAACCAGCAAAGGAGCCTATCATGAAGAACAGGTGGAATCTTCTTTGGATCCTCCTCGCCGCCGCCCTGATCGCGGGCTGCGCGAAGAAGGCGGAGCCCGCCGCCGTGGCGGCCAAGGCCGAGCCCTACAAGGTCGCCTTCGTATACATCGGCCCCCCCGGGGACCTCGGCTGGACCCATGAGCACGACCAGGGCCGCAAGGCGGTGGAGGCGGAGTTCGGGGACAAGGTCAAGACCGTCTACATCGAGAACGTGCCGGAGGGCCCGGACGCCACCCGCATCATCCGCCAGTACGCCCAGGAAGGCTACGACATGATCTTCGCCACCTCCTTCGGCTACATGGACCCGATGGTCGAGGTCGCCAAGGAGTTCCCAAAGGTCAAGTTCGAGCACTGCTCCGGCTACAAGACCTCCGAGAACATGTCCACCTACTTCGGCCGGATCTACCAGCCCCGGTACCTCTCCGGCATCGTGGCGGGCAAGATGACCAAGAGCAACATCATCGGCTACGCCGCCGCCTTCCCGATTCCCGAGGTCGTCCGCGGGATCAACGCCTTCACCCTGGGCGTCCGCTCGGTCAACCCCAAGGCCCAGGTCCGCGTTGTCTGGACGAACACCTGGTACGACCCCGTCAAGGAGCGCGAGGCCGCGGTTGCCCTCCTGGACGCCGGCGCCGACATCATCGCCCAGCACCAGGACACCGTGGAGCCCCAGAAGGCCGCCAAGGAACGCGGAAAGCTCTCCATCGGCTACGACTCGGACATGCGCGCCTTCGTGGGCGACACGGTCCTGACCAGCCCCGTGTGGAATTGGGGCGCCTACTACAAGGACACGATCGGCAAGGCCATGGCCGGAACCTGGGCCACCCACCAGTACTGGGAAGGCCTCAAGGCTGGTGTTGTCCGCCTGGCGGACATGAGCCCCCTCGTCCCCCAGGACGTGAAGGACCTGGTCAAGGCCGCGGAGCAGAAGATCCTGGACGGAACCTGGGACGTCTTCTACGGCCCGATCAAGGACCAGACCGGGGCCGTCAAGGTGGCCGCGGGCGCCAAGATGACCGACGGCGAGATGCTCTCCTTCGACTGGTTCGTGGAAGGCGTCGTCGGGAAGGTTAAGTAGGTCAGACGCGGAACGCCCGGCGCGCCGTCCGGCCCGCCGGGTCTCCGTACCGAAGGCCTCCCCCGACCAGGGGAGGCTTTTTCTCGCGGGGCCCCGACGGCGCCCCGCAGTCCGCGGACCGGACAATCCCGCTCGACAAGGTGAATCGTATGGACGCAACGGAAGCGGCAGTCCCCCTGGTGGAAATGAGGGGCATCCGAAAATCCTTCCCCGGGGTCACGGCCTGCGACGGAGTGGACCTCCGCCTGGACCGCGGCGAGGTCCTGGCCCTCCTGGGGGAGAACGGCGCGGGGAAGAGCACGCTCATGAACGTGTTGGCGGGCCTCTACCGCCCCGACGACGGGGAGATCCTCATCGAGGGGAAGCCGGTCGAGATCCGGTCCCCCCGGGACGCGGCCGCCCACGGGGTCGGCATGGTCCACCAGAACTTCATGCTGGTGGACACCATGACCGTGGCGGAAAACGTCGTGCTGGGCATGGCGGGCCTGCCCCTGGTTCCCGACATGGCCGGGGTAAAGCGCTCCGTCCTGGAATTGGCGGACAAGTACGGCCTTAGGGTCGACCCGGACGCCTACGTCTGGCAGCTCTCCGTGGGGGAACAGCAGCGGGTGGAGATCCTCAAGCAGCTGTACCGGAAGGCGGAAATCCTGGTCCTGGACGAGCCCACCGCGGTGCTCACTCCCCAGGAGTCCGTGGAGCTCAACGCCGTGGTCCGCCGGATGAAGGACGAGGGCAAGGGCGCCATCTTCATCACCCACAAGATGGAGGAGGTCATGACTTTCTCGGACCGGGTGATGGTGCTCCGCAAGGGCAAGGTCGTCGTGGAGAAGGTCACCTCCGCGACCGACCCCCGGGATCTCGCCCGGCTGATGGTCGGACGGGAAGTCCTCTTCCGGGTCGAGAAGAAACCCTTCGAGCCCGGGGCGGTCATCCTGGAGCTCAAGGACGTCTGCGCCCAGGACGACCGGGGGCTTCCGGCCCTGCGGGACCTGTCCCTCAAGGTCCGGGCCGGGGAGATCCTCGGTATTGCCGGGGTGGCGGGCAACGGCCAGCGGGAGCTCTCGGAGGTCATCACGGGCCTTCGGCCGGTGACTTCCGGTGGAATCTCCATCAACTGCGTGGAGTCCACGAACAAGACCCCCCTGGAGATCATCCGGAGCGGGGTCAGCCACATTCCCCAGGACCGGATCGCCGTCGGCGCCGTGGGGGACATGAGCGTGGCCAGCAACCTGGCCATGAAGGGCTACCGGGAGGCGCCCATCTCCCGGGGGGCTGTCCTCCTTCCGCGCCGTATCCTGGACCTTGCTCGCAGGATGATCGAGCTCTTCCGCATCGCCACTCCCTCCCCGGAAACCCGGGTGAAGTTCCTGTCCGGGGGCAACATCCAGAAGACCATCCTGGCCCGGGAGATCGAGTCCTGCCGGAGCCTCCTTATCGCCGTGTATCCCTCCCGGGGGCTCGACATCGGCGCCACCGAGGCGGTCCGCAAGGAACTGGTGGCCCAGCGGGACGCCGGCATGGCGGTCCTCCTGGTGTCCGAGGACATCGAGGAGCTCCTGTCCGTGGCGGATACGGTGATCGTCCTCTTCGAGGGCCGGGCGATGGGAACCTTCCCGTCCGAGTCGGCGGACCCCGAGGAGCTGGGCCTCCTCATGGCGGGGGTCGAGCGCAAGGAGACCGCGTCATGAGCATCCTCATCGAGAAGCGCAAGAACATCTCCCGGCCGGCCCAGGTCCTGGTCCCCGCGGCCTCCTTCCTGGCTTCCCTGGTCCTCACGGGCGTCCTGCTCCTGGCCTTCGGGGCGGACCCCTTCGCCACCTACCGCGCCATGTTCCGGGGCGCCTTCGGGAGCGGCCGGGCCTTCACGGAAACCCTGGTGAAGGCCATCCCCCTCATCCTCACGGGCCTGGGGGTGGCCCTGGCTTTCAAGCTCCGGTTCTGGAACATCGGCGCCGAGGGCCAGCTCACCCTGGCGGGGGTCGCCGCCTCCTGGGTGGCCATCTTCTGGGGCCGGTGGATGCCGTCCTTCCTGCTCCTCCCGGCGGTCATCCTGGTCGGCTGCCTGGCCGGGGCCGCCTGGGCGGGCATACCCGCCCTGCTTAAAACCCGCCTGAAGGTGGACGAGACCCTGGTCACCCTGATGCTGAACTACGTGGCCATCCTCTTCTCGGAATTCCTCTACTACGGCCCCTGGCGGGATCCCAAGGGCTACGGGTTCCCCGGGACCGAGCCCTTCCCCGAGGCCGCCTGGATGCCCCGCATCGCCGGGCGGGCCCACCTGGGCCTGGTCTTCGGCCTGGTCCTGGCCCTGATCCTCTGGTTCGTGATCAACCGGACCCGCTGGGGGTTCGAGCTCAAGATCATCGGGGCCAGCCCCCAGGCGGCCCGGTACCAGGGCATCGCGGTGGAGCGCAACGTGGTCCTGGCCATCCTGCTTTCCGGGGCCCTCTGCGGCCTGGCGGGGGTGGGCGAGGTGACGGGTATATCCCGGCGCCTCCAGCAGGGCCTGTCCCTGGGCTACGGGTACACGGCGATCATCGTGGCGTGGATGGCCCAGCTGAACCCCCTGGCGGTTCCCTTCGTGGCGGTCCTGATGGCGGCCCTCCTGGTCGGGGGGGACCAGGTCCAGATGATGATGGGGCTGCCGGCCTCCATGGGCATCCTGATGCAGGGCATGATCCTCTTCCCCCTGCTGGCGGGATCCCTTTTCACCGAGTACAGGATCCGGCGGACCGGACGGCATGCGGCGGCGGACGCCGGGGGAGCGGAATGATGGACCTGATCACCTCGATACTCGCGATCACCCTTCGGGCGGGCACGAGCCTCGTGTACGCCACCGTCGGGGAGACCTACACGGAACGGGCGGGCATCCTGAACCTGGGGCTCGAGGGCATCATGCTCATGGGGGCCGTGTCCAGCTTCGCCGTGGTCTACTATTCCGGCAGCCTGGTCCTGGCCCTCCTGACCGCCGTCGCGGTGGGGGGCCTCCTCTCCCTGATCCACGCCTTCCTGACCGTGACCATGCGGGCCAACCAGGTGGTGAGCGGCCTGGCGATCACCCTCTTCGGTACGGGGTTCGCCAGTTTCCTGGGCCAGCGCCTGGGGCCGGTCTCCAACGGCCGGTACCTGGTCGGGCTCACCGGGCCGAGGTTCGCGCCGATCGACGCGGGCGCCCTGGGGCGGATCCCCGTGCTGGGGGCCCTCCTGAACCAGGACATCCTCACCTACGGGATCTACCTGCTGATCCCCCTGGCCTGGTTCTACCTCTACCGGACCCGGAACGGACTATGGCTCCGGGCCGTGGGGGAGAACCCCCGCACCGCGGACGCCATGGGGGTTCCCGTGTTCCGGGCCAAGTACCTGTACACGGTCCTGGGCGGCATGCTCACGGCCCTGGGCGGCGCCCACCTCTCCCTGGCCTATACCCCCGGATGGTCCGAGAACATCACCGGCGGCCGGGGCTGGATCGTCATCGCCCTGGTCATCTTCTCCATGTGGAATCCCGCCCGGGCCATCACCGGGGCCCTGATCTTCGGGGGGATCAACGCCGTCCAGTTCCGGCTCCAGGCCTCGGGGACGAACATCCCCGCCGGCTTCCTGAACATGCTGCCCTACATCGCCACCATTGCGGTCCTGGTGGCGATCACCTGGTGGGAGACCCTGAGCAAGCGGGTCGGCGCCCCGGCCTCCCTGGGGACCTCCTACATGCGGGAAGACAAATAGCGTCGAGGGCGCCTCGCGTCCTCGACGGCGTCGAAGCCCGCGCGGCGGGCTTCGACGAAATTCCGTCCCGGAAATTCGGTCCACCCGTCGGGCGGGGACCTTTGATTTTTCGCGACCGGGCGCTATACTGGATCCAACGGCTGTCCAATCCCCGGGAAGGGCCCGCCGGCCCTTCCGTTCCGGCGCACCAGCGCCCCCGCGGTCCTTCGGACCGCGACGTCCCCGCCCGTTGGCGGGCGGCGAAACTGTTTTGCGAAGCGAGATACCGTATGAACCTAATCGATTTGGGCCTCCACGAGGTCCTGCTTCACGCGTTGGAGACGCGGGAACCGGATGCCCCCTATCCCTTCCTCTCCAAGATCCTCGACCCCGTGAACCGCCGGAAGGAGAGCGTCTCCGCCCAGGTCCGGATCGGGTCCGGCCGGGAACTCCTGTATCTCATCCCTGTCTTCGAATGGCTCCTGGCGGAGCGGCCCGAAGGACGGGGCCTGGTCGTTCTTCCCTCGGACCAGGACGTCGCCGCGGTCGCGGGCCGGGGTGCCGCTCTCGCGGAAACCCTGGGGATACCGGTGCATCCCCTGGGACGGGATCCGGACCCGGCGGACTCCACCTCGAGACTGGTCCTGGGTGCCGCGGAAGTCCTGTCCGCCCGCCACGAGGAAGGTTCCTTCGACCTGGGAGGATTCGGATTCGTGGTCGTGGACGGCCTGTCCCGCTTCACGGAATCCCCCCTCAGCGGGACCCTCCGCAGGATCAACGCCCGGCTCCAGCCGCCCCGGGAGCGGCGTACGGTGCTCTTCGCCGAGCGGCTGGACATCAAGGAGCAGACCCTGGCCCTCGAGTTGGCGGACGCCCCGGTGGAACTGTACCTGGAAGAGGAGGCGGAACGGACCAAGCACCTCCCCCAGACGACCTGGTACGTATCCGGGGAGAACAAGATCCGCCTGCTCCTGGGGGTCCTGAAAGCCGACGCCCGGGGACCCGTCGCGGTCTTCTGCAACCTCCCGGAGACCGCCCAGGAGGTCGCCCGAAGGCTCGGGGCCAACGGACGGCGAGGGGAATGCGTCGCCGAGGGCTTGCCCTCCGCACGGGCGGAAGCCATCCCGGCGCGGGCCCGGGCCGGTGAGTTCGGGGCGGCCATCTTCACGGACGAGGGATCCCGGGGCGTGCCCCGGGGATCCTTCCGGCTGGTCATCAACTACGACATTCCCCTGGAGGGCGAGCCCTACCTCGAACGGATCCGGCTCCTGGATCCTTCCGCCCCGGACGCCCGCATCCTAAATTTCGCCTGCGACCGCTACGTCTACGGGATCCCCGCGGTGGAGCAGTTCATGGGCATCTCCCTCGGGGCGGTCCAGGCCGACGAATCCCTCCTGGCCCCGGAGGACCGGAGCGCCGGGGCGGGCCCGAACCGGGGCGGACGCCCCCGGGAGAACCGGACCGGGTGGAAGGGAGACCGGTCCCGGGAACGCGGCCGGGACGACCGCCCCCCCCGGGAGGGTAGCCCGGACCGGGGCCCCGACCGGCGGGATCCGGGCCGACGCCCCCGGACGGAGGGCGGTTTCCGGCGGGACGGCCGGGGCCGGGACGGCGATCTCCGCAACCAGGAGTCCATCCGCGCGGGGATCGCGGAACTCACGGGGGTCAACCTGGGCGGGTCCGGCGCACGCAACCGGCCCCAGGATCCCCCGGTTCCCCGGGACCGGGGCGGATCGGATTCCGGACCTCGTACCGAGGGATCCGGTCGGGGAAACCGTCGGAACAAGCGCGGCCGCAAGGGTTCCTCCGGAGCCGGGGCGCCCCGGGGCGGCAACCCCGTTTCCCAGGCCTCCTTCGCGGATCCCTACGCCCTTCCCATGGAGGAGCGGATGCGGCTGTACAAAGAAAAATACGGCAAGCACCTCGCGGAGAACCCCGAGCCCAAGGCGCCCGGAAGGAAGAAGGGCCGCAGACGGCGAGGCAGGCACCCCGGAGCGGAGGGATCGGGCGGGACGCCCCAGAACGGGACTCCGCCGCGCTTGGAGCCTAGCGGAACTCCCTCCGGCCCCGTCGGTCCGGCCTCCCCGGGCGCTCCCGACTCACCCTCGGCATCGGGAGGAGCGGACCGGGGCGGCTTCTTCGGGCGCATCTTCAACGCCCCCCGGAAGGAAGAAGACCCAGACCGATCCTGAGCGGTGAGTCGACAAAGCGAAACTTCGTCGCCGGGGTGTCCAACAAGTAACCGACGTACCGGACACCCCGGGTTTCTTGACACCCCGGACCCCCCTCGACTAGGCTTATCCTCAGCGGCGGGGGCCTTCCGCCCGGCGGATATCCCCCTCCCCCGCCGCTAGGAGTCCCCCCATGCGGATCATCGCCCACACCGTCAAGCCGAAAATCCCCGAGCCCCTCCTGCCCCTGGAAGAGCTGGCCCACAACCTGTGGCTTTCCTGGAATTTCGACGCCGTCATGCTCTTCATCCGGCTGGACTACGACATCTGGCTCCAGAGCCGCCAGAACCCGGCCAAGATGCTGGGCATGGTTTCCCAGGAGCGGTACGAGCAGGTGGCCCAGGACGATTCTTACCTGGCGGCCCTGGGGGACGTATACCAGCGCTTCACCCGGTACCGGGACGGCGAGACCTGGTACAAGGGGAGCTACGAGGACCGGGTGGCCTATTTCTCCATGGAGTACGGCCTGGACATCTCCCTGCCGACCTATTCCGGGGGCTTGGGGATCCTCTCGGGGGACCACATCAAGACCAGCTCCGACCTGGGCCTGCCCCTGGTCGGCGTGGGTCTTCTGTACCGGCAGGGCTATTTCAAGCAGTACCTCAACCCCGACGGCTACCAGCAGGAGGAATACCCCGAGAACGACTGGTACAACATGCCGGTCAACCGGTGCAAGAAGCCCGACGGCTCCCCGGTGAAGATCTCCGTGGACAACGCCGGCCGGGTCGTGACCGCCCAGGTCTGGGAGGTCAAGGTGGGCCGAGCCTCGCTCTACCTCCTGGACACGAACATCGACGAGAACGCGCCGGAGGACCGGGTCATCACCGCCACCCTCTACGGCGGGGACAAGGAGATGCGCATCCGCCAGGAGATCCTCCTGGGCATCGGCGGAATCCGGGCCCTGCGGGCCCTGGGGATCAACCCCGCGGTCACCCACATGAACGAGGGGCACTCCGCCTTCCTGGCCCTGGAGCGCCTGCGGGAGGTCATGCAGGCCAAGGGCTTCGCCTGGAAGGAGGCCCTCCAGGTCCTCTGGCCCACGAACATCTTCACCACCCACACTCCCGTGCCCGCGGGGAACGAGCGCTTCGGCATCGACCTCATGGAGAAGTACTTCCGGAGCCTCTGCCACGAGCTCAAGATGGACTGGAAGGAATTCCTGTCCCTGGGACGGGAGCGGCCGGAGGACGACTCCGAACCCTTCTGCATGACCGTCTTCGCCCTCAAGGTCTCCGCCTACGCCAACGGGGTGGCGGCCCTCCACGGCAAGGTCTCCCGGCAGATGTGGAAGGGGATCTGGAACGGGCTCTCCGTCGAGGAGGTCCCCATTGGGCACGTCACGAACGGCGTCCACCCCCGGACCTGGATCTCCAACAACATGCTGGAACTCCTGGACCGGTACTTCGGGCCCCGGTTCTACGACGAGCCCACGGACCTGGACATCTTCGACCGGATCGACCGGGTGTCCGACGAGGAACTCTGGCGGACCCACGAGCGCCGCCGGGAGCGGCTTGTGGTCTTCGCCCGGGACCGGATCCGGAGGCAGATGCAGAGGTCCGGGGTTTCCGAGAGCCGCCTCTTCCACGCCGAGGACGCCCTCTCCCCCTCCATCCTGACCATCAGCTTCGCCCGCAGGTTCGCGACCTACAAACGCGGGAACCTCCTACTGCGGGATCCGGACCGGCTGATCCGCCTGCTCCAGGACAAGGACCGGCCCATCCAGCTCATCTTCGCCGGGAAGGCCCACCCCCACGACCTGCCCGGCAAGGAGCTCATCAAGGAGCTGGTCCATTTCTCCCGCAGGGAGGACGTACAGAGCCGCATGGTCTTCCTGGAGGACTACGATATGACCATGGCCCGGTACATGACCTCCGGCTCGGACCTCTGGCTCAACACCCCCAAGCGCCCCCTGGAGGCCTCGGGCACCAGCGGCATGAAGGCCGGGATGAACGGAGTGCTCAACTGCTCCGTCCTGGACGGGTGGTGGGACGAGGGTTACGAGCCCGGGATCGGCTGGGCCATCGGCCGGGGAGAGGAATACCGGGACGACGAACTCCAGAACGAGGTGGAGAGCAAGGCCCTCTTCGACCTTCTGGAACGGGAGATCGTCCCGATGTTCTACACCCGGGGGCGGGACAACCTTCCCCGGGAGTGGATCCGATCCATGAAGGCCTCCATGCGGCAGGTGGGCAAGAAGTTCTCCTGCCACCGGATGCTCATGGAGTACGCGGACAAATACTACTTCCCCGCACTGGACAACTACCGCTCCATGGCGGAAAAGGAATTCGCCCCCGCCAAGGATGTCGCGGCCTACCTGGAAAAGGCGCGCCGGGAATGGCCCCGGGTGGCGGTCCTGGACATCCAGACCGACGCCCAGCCCATCATGGAGCGGGGGGACACGGTCAACGTGACCGCACGGGTGGAGCTCGCGGGTCTGGCTCCGGCGGACGTGGCCGTGGAGCTCTACCACGGCGGCATGTCCAGCCAGGGGGAGATCATCAACCCCCTTCGCGCCGAGATGGCCCCGACGGGCCCGGCGGGGCAGGGATGGAACTATCACGTGGCCGTCGCCTGCGCGGTGACCGGCCAGCACGGGTATTCGGTCCGGATCCTGCCCAAGCACGCGGCCCTGGTGCATCCCTTCCTGCCGGGCCTGGTCCGGTGGGCTTGAGAAGAGCGCCGGGCCGACCGGCCGGACGTCGATAAACATCCAAGCGAGGGGCAAGGCGAGTGGGATCCAAGAATGCTGCGGGCGGCATCTTCGATGTCGCGATCATCGGGGCGGGGGTCTGCGGGGCGAACATAGCCCGCAGACTCTCCCAGTACGAGCTGGACGTCATCCTCCTGGACAAGGAGGCGGACGTCTCCTTCGGCACCTCCAAGGCCAACTCCGGCATCGTCCACGGGGGCTTCCACCACGGCTCGAAGTACCTCAAGGCGCGCCTGGAAGTCCAGGGCGCCCTGATGTTCGACCGGCTCCACCGGGAGCTGGGCTTCCCCTTCCGGCGCTGCGGGATCGTGGTGGCCGCCCTCCACGAGGACGAGATGCGGGTGGTGGACCAGCTCTACCGGCAGGGGGTGGAGAACGGGGTCATCGGGATCGAGATGTGCTCCCGGGAGCGGATGCTGGAACTGGAGCCCAAGCTGAACCCGGACACCGTCGGCGGCCTGTACGCGCCCGCCGGAGGGATCGTGGAGCCCTACCGCTTCGTCTTCTCCCTGGTGGAATCCGCCCAGCGGAACGGGGTCGAAGTGCGCACCTCCTTCCGGGCCGAGAAGGCCGAGAGGGAGGGCGACCTCTGGAAGATCCGCGCCGCGGACGGATCCTTCCTTTCGGCGCGGTACGTCGTGAACGCCGCGGGCCTCTTCGCGGACGAGGTTTCCCGGGCCTTCGGCGCGGAGGAGTACACGATCCGGGCCCGGAAGGGGGAGTACTACCTCCTGGACCGGATGACCCGGGCCCGGCCGGACCGGGTGGTCTTCCCGGTGCCCACCT
The DNA here is from genome assembly GCA_937873275.1 of uncultured Spirochaetota bacterium. Taxonomy (GTDB): domain Bacteria; phylum Spirochaetota; class Spirochaetia; order Treponematales; family UBA12059; genus JAAYUR01. The sequence continues at coordinate 46,268 of CALMRC010000102.1, read as the reverse complement.
CGGTGTCCAAGGGCATGCTCGTGGTGCCCACCGTGGAGGGGACCGTCCTGATCGGCCCCACCGCGGAGATGACGGACGACAAGACGGACACCGCCACGACCCGGGAGCACCTGGAGATGATACTGGGCAACGCGCGGGCCATGATCCCGTCGATCTCGGAGAACGACGTGATCACCTCCTTCGCGGGCCAGCGTCCCGTCCTGGAGGAGGATTTCTACATAGAGCCTTCGAGGAAGGTGCCCGCCTTCATCCACGTGGCCGGCATCCAGTCCCCGGGACTCACCGCCAGTCCCGCCATCGGGGAGTACGTCAAGGACCTCCTCAAGGAGTCGGGGCTCCGGCTGGTGGAGAGGCCGGGCTACGACCCGGTCCTGCCCGAGCGGCCCCGGATGTTCGACATCGACCATTACCGGGCGGACGCCCTGGTGGCGGAGGATCCCGGGTACGGGAACATCGTCTGCCGCTGCGAGAAGGTCAGCGAGGCGGAGATCGTGGCGGCCATCCGGGCCGGCCACACCACCCTGGACGGGATCAAGTACTTCACCCGGGCCCAGATGGGCCGTTGCCAGGGCGGGTTCTGCACCTACAAGATCCTCAAGATCCTGATGCGGGAGACCGGAATGGGCTGGGACCGGATCACCAAGCGGGGGGCCGGGAGCGAACTGCTCTCGGGGCGCCTATGAGAGAATTGTCCTACGACGCCGCCGTGATCGGCGGGGGGGCGGCGGGCATGGCCGCGGCCCTGGAGATCCGCGCGGCGGGGCTTTCCTGCGTGATCCTGGAGCGGGAGGACCACCTGGGGGGCATCCTCCTCCAGTGCGTGCACAACGGCTTCGGACTCATCGAGTTCGACGAGGAGCTCTCCGGCCCGGAGTTCGCGGAACGGATGGAGGAGCGCTTCCGGGCCTCCGGGGCGGACGCGTACCTCGGAGTCACGGTCATGGACGTGGAGGACGCGGGGGACCGGAAGGTCCTCTTCGGGTACTCCGCCGAACACGGGATCCTCCGAGTCTCCGTCCGGGCCGTGGTCCTGGCCATGGGCTGCCGGGAACGCAACCGGGGCAACATCCGCATACCCGGCGCCCGGCCGGCGGGGGTCTACACCGCGGGGCTGGCCCAGCGCCTGGTGAACATGGAGGGCTACCTGCCCGGGAAGGACGCGGTGATCATCGGGTCCGGGGACATCGGCCTCATCATGGCCCGGCGCATGAGCTGGGCGGGGGCCAAGGTCCACGGGGTCGTGGAGATCCTGCCCTACCCCTCGGGCCTCACCCGAAACATCGTCCAGTGCCTCCACGACTTCGACATCCCCCTGTACCTCTCCCACTTGACCACGGGGATCTTCGGGGGGGACCGGGTCGAGTCCGTGGAGATCGCCCCCATCGAGGACGGCGCGGTGCGCTTCGAGAAGGCCTTCCGGATCCCCTGCGACACGGTCCTCTTGTCCGTGGGGCTCGTGCCGGAGAACGAGCTGTCCAAGAAGATGGGCGTGGAGCTCAATCCCATGACCAACGGACCCTGGACGGACTCCCGGATGATGACCAACGTTCCGGGGATCTTCGCGGCGGGAAACGTCCTGCACGTCCACGACCTGGTGGACTACGTGGCCGAGGAAGCCCGGCGCGCCGGGGCGGCCTGCGCCCGGTGGATCCGGGGGGAGGGCCCGGGCCGGGAACTCCGGGTCAAGGCGGGCCCGAACGTCCGGTACACCGCCCCCTGCCGGGTCGGTCCGGAGTCCCCGAACAAGCTCTACCTGCGGACCCTGATCGTGAAGAACGACGCGGTCCTGGAGGTTCGCCTGGACAACCGGGTGGTCCAGAGCCGGAAGAAAGCCCACATCCAGCCCTCGGAGATGATCTCCGTGACCCTGGACCCCAAGGACTTGGCGGGCGCCGGGCCGGATTCCGTGCTCGAGATCGCCATACTTTGAGGGAGCGACGATGGCCGAACAGCTGATCTGCATCACCTGCCCACTGGGCTGCCGCCTGGAGGTGGAACGCCTGCCCGCGGGGGGATTGTCCGTGTCCGGCAACCGCTGTACCCGGGGTGCCCGGTACGCGGAGGAGGAGCTCCTGGCACCCAAGCGGGTGGTCACCGCCACCTGCCGCGCCCTCCCCGAGGACCGCTGCCGGGTTCCCGTGCGCACCGCCGCGCCCTTCCCGAAGGAAAAGGCGGGGGACCTGATCCGCCTTCTCTATTCCCTGGAGGTACGCCTCCCGGTCCGGCGGGGGGACGTCCTGGTGCCCGACGCCCTGGGCACGGGCATCCCCGTCATCGCCACCCGGACCCTGGATTGACGCCCGCCCCGGGAGCGGACGCCCGAGGTCGAGCTCCCGGGGGAAGACGCAACCGGATCGGCCCGTTCGCGTCCAATACAGTGCGGTTCCGATCGGTCCCCCGGGGGGACGGCCGGCCCCGCGAATTCCCGGAACCCGAGGTGCAACCGTGACGAACCTTCCCGCGGCTTCCCAGATCATCGTCTCCGTCATCCCCATCGTGGGAATCGTGGCGGGCGCGGTCGTGATCTTCTTCTATCTCCTGTGGAACCACAAGGAGAAGGCGGTCCTGATCGAACGCGGCCAGTACCAGCGGCCCGTCTTCGACCTGGACACCTTCTGCCTCCTGGCGGGGCTCCTCCTGGCCGGGGTCGGGGCCGCCCTGACCGCCGTCCTGGCCCTGATGAACGGCCTGGGGTACGAGATCCTGGGCGGGGCCATCCCCCTGGCGATCGGGATATCCTTCCTGGCCTTCTACGGCTTCCGGGCCGCCCGCGGAAGGAGATGACGGAGGCACCGGGCGTTCCGGACGAGGTCCTGGTGGCCAAGGTCCTGGACGGCGAGCCGGCCGCCTTCGGGGAGCTGATCCGAAGGCACCAGCGCCGGGTCCTGCGAATCGGCTACGGATTCTTCCGGAACGCCGAGGACGCGGCGGACTTCGCCCAGGATGTGATGATCAAGGCCTATACGGCCCTGGCCTCCTTCCGGGGGGCGGCCAAGTTCTCCACCTGGCTGACCCGGATCGCCTACAACGCGGCCATCAACGAGGCGCGGCGCAAACCCCGGTACGATCCCCTGGAGGTCGATCCGGTGGACACCCGGGAACTGGACCCGGAGGATCGGCACATCCGGGAGGAGACGGCCGCGGCCCTCCGGAAGGCCATGGAGGAACTGCCCCAGAAGTACGCCGTCTGCCTGGACATGTACTTCTACCTGGGCATGAAGTACGGGGAGATCAGCGAGACCACCGGGTTCCCCGTCAACACGATCAAGTCGCACGTCTTCCGCGCCAAGCGGGAGCTGCGCAGGGCGCTGGGCGCCCCGGAGGTGGACGGATGAAGTGCGAGGTGTTCGAGGAACGGTACGACCGCGCGGAGGAGGGGGCCAAGCTCTCCCCGTCCCTGGCCCTGCACCTGGCCCGGTGTCCCCGCTGCGCCGCCCGGGTGGAACTGCGCCGCCGGGCCCTGGAGCTCTACCGCCGGCCGGGCCCCGAGCCGGACATCGCCTCCCGGGTCCTGGCCCTCCTGCCCTTCCTGCCCCGTCCCCGACGTTCGGTCTCCCTTCGGGACTGGATCCTCACGGGACTGGTCCTGGCGTCCTCGGTGGTCCTGGTCCCCGCCCAGAAGGTCTTTTCCCTGGTGATCACGGAGTACGGGAACCGCTGGATGCTTCCCTTCGTCCTGGTGTTCGGCCTGGCGGTCTCGGTCTTCGGGGCCCTCTTCATCGGCACCCATATGGACGAGCTCTCCGGACTGGTCGGCCGGCCCCGGACGCGGACCGTCCGGTAGGGGAACCGGGGGGACCCGGTCGCAAAAAAGGGCCGCCCTCACGGGCGGCCCTCGGTTTCACCGGCTATCGGCTCAGTTCGAGTCGGGTTCCTTCACGATCTCGATCTTGATGCCTTCGGCGGTCTCCATCTCCTCCTTGGGAGGCACGGTCACCCGGAGGATGCCGTTCTTGAACACCGCCTTGACCTTTTCCTGGGCGAACTTGTCCGCGGGAACGTAGTACTTCTGCTTCTCGATGTCCTTGAGCTTGAGGCGGCGCTTGATGAAGCGTACCCCGTCCTCCGGGGCGGTCTCCAGGCCGATCCGGGCGGAGAACAGCATGTAGTCCCCCTGGAAGGAGAGACTGATGTCCTTCTCGTCGAAGCCCGCCACCGCGAATTCGAAGACCAGGGTGCGTTCGGGGGTCAGGAATATGTTCATCGGGGGGTAGGAGAAGTTGGGATACCAGTCGGTATTCTCGTCGAAGTCCGGGCCGTGGAACCAGGGACCCCGCGCGGGGCCTCCGGGGCCGAACTTGTCCTGCATCTCTTCGCCGAAGTTCTTGGCCGCGTCGAAGATCTCGTCCAGCATGGACCCGATGTCCACGTACATGCGATTGCCTTTCATACCTTCCTCCATCTCGCGAGGATCGTCCCCGGACCGTCTCGGTCCTGCGGGGCGTGGATCGCGCCCTCCGTACGGAGCGGCGCAGACGGATCGGGCATCCTTGGGGGACCGTCCGTTCCGTTACCCTTAAAATAGCGGTAATTCTTAAAAAAGGCAACCGCCGCCCGGACGGCGGCGGTTGCACCTCGTCAAAGGCCTATTTGGCGGGCGGATACAGCAGGGGATAGTCCTTCTTGGCCCCCGCGGCGGCCCAGTCCTCGGGGATCACCTTCCAGTTGTTGTCCGAGACGGGGGTGATGACGCCCGGCTGCTTCTCGAACCACTTGAGCATGTAGTACCGGAGATCCTTCGTGGTGGAGGAGGTCACCATCTCCAGCTTCGAGAGCTTCTTGGCGTCCAGGCCTACGCCCTTGGTCAGGTGTCCGCCGCCGCCGGAGCCGCGGTAGGAGTTGATGGCCACGCTGTAGGTCTTGGCCAGGTCGAAGGGCTTGCCGTCGGACATGCCGAGGATGGTGATCCGGCTTCCCGCGGGCTTGGACACGTCCACCGTGTAGTTGATCCCCGCCACGGAGTCGTAGTTGTACGCCCGGGTGACGGTGTCGTAGGAATTGTACCGGGCGTTGAAGATGAGCTTGCCCTCCTTGTCCTTGGCGAAGGCGATGAGGTCGTCCTCCGCGCCGGCCATGGTGTTGAACCAGCCGCCGTAGGAGTACTCCATGAACTTCTTGATCTGCTCGCCCGTCAGGTCCATGGTGTACAGGAAGTTCTCGTACTTGTAGAGGCTGAACATGTCCCGGACCTTGATGGTCCCGTCCGCCGTGGTGGGAAGGTAGGCGTACATGTCCAGGGGGGCGGCGAAGGAGACCTGGGCGGGCTTGAGACCCATGGCCGGGTCCGCGCAGAGCTCCAGCTGGATCTTGTGGATCAGGTCCACGAAGGCGGAATCCCCGAACATCGCGACGTCCGAGGTGATCTTGCCGCTCATCTTGCCGATGGGCCGCTCGACCCAGGCCATGAGCTCGGCCTTGTAGGGATCGAACTTGGCCAGGAAGTCCGGGTCGGTAGGCTTGCCCTTGAGGGCCAGGAGGGTGCCGTTCACGTCCTTGATCCAGGTCTTGTTCGGCTTGTCCCAGCGCAGGGAGACTTCCACGACGGGGATCGCGGTCGCGCCCGGCAGGGCCCCGTAGATGGGAACCACCTTGCCGTTCGGGTCCTTCACCCACATCTTCTTCTTCGTGGCGGGATCGTAGCCCTGGCCGTCCCAACCCGCGTGGTCGTGGCCGACCAGGATGAAGTCGAAGCCCGGGACGCGCTCGACGACCAGCTGGCTGCCGCTTTCGTTCTTGGGGGTATCCGCCGCCTGGCCGCCGTAGGTGAAGTCCACACCGGCATGGAAGAGTCCGACCAGGAGGTCCGGCTTTTCCTTCTCCAGGATGATCGGGACCCATTTCTTCGCGGTCTCGACCATGTCCAGGATGTCCATACCGCTCCAGAAGGCCCGGGGCAGCTGCTCCGGGATCTTGGGCTCGGCCATGCCGAGGATCGCGATCTTCACGCCCTGGCGGATCACGACGGTATAGGGCTTGAAGTAGGGCTCGCCCGTCTTCTCGTCCACCACGTTGGCGCAGATGAAGGGCATCTTGAGCTCCTTCACCATCTTGTCGTAGACGGGATGCCCCGCCTCGATGTCGTGGTTGCCCACCGTCACGGCGTCATAGGCCAGGTAGTTGAGGACGTCGGACCAGATGTGGGGAACTCCGGTCTTCTCGAAGTTGTAGTAGTAGACCGTGGGCTGGCCCTGGAGGGAATCCCCGTCCTCCAGGAGCACCACCTCCCCGGCGGCCCGCTTCTCCTTCACCAGGGCCGCCACCTGGGCCATGGAGGTGTCCAGGGTCTTCCCGGTGATGAAGTCGTAGGGGAAGATGGCCCCGTGGATGTCCGAGGTCTCGATGAAGGTGATCTTGAGGGGCTGGTCGACGAACTGGTCGAACTTCGTCGCGCAGGATCCCAGGACCAGGGCCGCGATCAGGGCGACCGCGGCCAGGACACGGAACGAGCGTTTCATGGATGCCTCCTTTTAGAATCCCCGCGACCGACTATTCGGAGCGCGGGGCATCCAGTATACACCCGGGCCGCTGCGCTTGTCAGAAAAATACGAGCTTTCGGTCGGTATCCGATCGGAGATCCGGACCGGCTCCGCCCCGGTTCAGCCCCGGGCGCCGCCCGACAGGTCCCGGTACCGGCGATCCGCGGCCCGGGCGGCCCGTCGGTCTCCCAACTCCGCGCAGGCGTCCCGGAGGTTGAACCAGGCGTCCGCGTACCCCGGCCGCAGGGCGACGGCCCGCTCGAAGGCCTCCCGGGCCTCCGGGTACCGGGCAGAGACGAAGAGCACGACCCCGAGATTGTTCCAGGCTTCGGGAAGGGAGGGATCGGTCCGGAGGGCCCGGCGGTAGAGGATCTCCGCCCCGGATCCGTCACCCTCCTCCCAGGCCAGGAGGCCCAGGGCGGTCAGGGCGTCCGCCCGGGGAGGAGCCGCCTCCAGGACCGCCAGGAAGGCGGATCGGGCTTCCTCCCGGAGGCCCCGGTCCCGGAGGACGGTGCCCAGGTTGTACAGGAGGTCCGGGCTCCCGGGATCGAGCTCCAGGGCCGCCCGAAAGGCCGCCTCGGCCCCCTCCAGGTCCCCCCGGGCCGTGAGGTCCCGGCCCCGGGCGTCCCAGTCCGCGGCGTCCACCCCCGCCCCGCTATCCCCGCTTGGGGACCACGGTCCAGCCCCAGGGCTCCAGGGCGCGGCCGAGGATCCGACGACGACGGGGCGTGTGGTTCAGGACCACGGAGACCTCGGAACCGTCCGCCTTCCGCCGGTCCACGATTTCCACTCCGGTTCCGGCGAACCGCGGATCGATGCCCGCGGATTTGAGGATCCGCCGGTAGAGCAGGAAGGTCGCCGCGGGGTCCGGGCTCGTGCCGACGTACCAGACCTTGCCCCGACCCAGGGTATTCACGGTGACGCAGGGAGCCCCCCGGTAGAACTTCCTCCGATCCGACCAGACGGCGACGGGCCGGGCGGTCTCGGGCTCCAGGATGTCCGCCCAGACCTCCCCTCCCGCGGGGATCGGCAGGTTCCCGACCCGCAGGCGGGCCTTGGTCTTCCCCAGGGCCTCGAACCGGGGAACCCGGACCCCCGCCAGGGCCCGGAAGAGGCCCGGCAGGGGCTCGGAGACGTTGCGGTTCGAGAGGTCCCGGGCGCCGGACCGGTAGGACAGGACAAGCACGCCTCCCCGGTCCACCCAGGCCGCCAGGCGCTCCACGAACTCGGGGTCCGCCATCTGGTAGAGGGGCAGGGAGACGAGCTTGTACCGGTCCAGGTCCACGGACCGGACGCTCTTCACGTCCGCGTTGACGTTGAAGGCGACGAAGGGGGCGAACCATTTGGCCAGCTCCGCGTCCAGGCCCGCCTGCATCCAGTCGTTGGCCCGATGATAGAGCCCCAGGGAGAGGTACTGCTCCCGCAGGAGGCGGGCGTCGTCCTTGGAGTAGACCAGGCAGGCGGGGCTCTCCACGGGCTCGGAGGCGAAGTCCGAGAAGGCCTCCCGGGCCCGGACGAGGTTGTCCCCCAGGACCCGCATGCGCTCGGTCTCCCGGTCGTCCGTGTCCAAAAGGCCGTAGCAGAGCTGTTCCTGGGCGAAGGCGGCGGTGCGCCACCGGAAGTAGACGATCCGCTCGGCCCCCCGGGCTACGGCCTGGGCGGTCCACAGGGCCACCTGCCGTTCCGGAGGGAGGTGCCCCAGGCAGACGTGGGCCTGGATCCCGCTCATCTGCTCCATCACCGTGAAGGCCTTGTCCTCCTTGAGCCCCCGGACGTAGGTCATCAGGAAGGACTGGAAGAAGTACGGAAGGGGTGCTTCGTCCTCCCCCCAGACGGGGTAGTTGTCCCAGGAGGCGAAGTCCATGCCCCCGGTCACGTCCTCCATGTCCAGGGACAGGGAGAACGGCACGGGGAAGAGGTTCGTGGTGATCCATTTCCCCGGATCCGAGGCCGCCCGGAGGATCCCGACCTGCTCGTCCGCGAAGGCCGTCGCGGTGTCCGAGAGAAAGCGGTCGTAGTCCAGGAGGAGGGCGGGGTTGTGGCGGGTCGCCGGCTGGATCCGGGGCACCGGGACCTGGGAGAAGTCGGATACCGTCCGTCCCCAGAAGACCGTCCCCCAGGCCTCGTTCAGGGCTTTCACGTCCCCGTGGCGCCGGGCCAGCCAGGCGCGCCATTCCCGGGCGCAATGGGGGCAGACGCAGCGGTCCGAGCCCTCGTGGCCCAGCTCGTTGTCGATCTGGAAGCCCTCCACCTCCGGCCGCTTCCCGTACCGCTCCGCGATCGCCCGCACCAGGCGCCGGGAGGCCTCCCGGTAGGCGGGGGCGTTCCAGCAGCCCTCCCGGCGGGCCCCGAAGTCCCGAACCCGGCCGGAGGGGTGGGTCTGGAGGACCCCGGAGGGATCCAGGGCCAGCCAGGCGGGGAGGGTGGCCGTGGGGGTCCCCAGGATGACGGAGATCCCGCGGTCCGCGAGGACGCGGATCGCCTCGTCGAAGAGGGAGAAATCGTAGCGCCCGGGCTCGGGTTCCACCAGGGCCCAGGCGAACTCCATCATCCGTACCGTCCGTACGCCGAACGCCCTCATGCGGTCCGCGTCGGATTCCCACCGGGACCGGTCCCACTGCTCGGGATACCAGTCGACTCCGAAGCTCAAGCCCATGCGTCCTCCGGTCCTCTCAATCCTTCTTGCGCCAGCACACTTCCATGTAGAACCGGGAAGCCCCGTCCTGGGGCAGGAATTCCAAGGCTTTCTGGAAGTAATGGAAGCCCGCCAGGAAGTCCTTCTGGTAGTACCGGAGCATGCCCTGCTCGAAATAGGTGCTGGCCTTGATCTTCCGGTCGTCGAAAGCCTCGTCCTGGGTGTCCCCGAAGATCTCGAAACAGGACACCGGGGCGGCCTTGCCCTTCACCCGGACCTTGCCGATGAAGCGGTACTTGAAGAGGGTGGGGTCTTCCAGGGACTTGAAGGACTGCTCGCTGACCACCACCCCGATGTTGAATGCCTTGGCGATGGCCTGGAGCCGGGAGGACAGGTTCACCGCGTCGGAGATGACGGTGTTCTCCATCCGGTCCTGGACCCCCACGACGCCCAGCATCAGGGTGCCCGTATGGATTCCGATCCCCATCTCGATGGCCCGGTACCCGACGCTCGCCCGGTGGCGGTTGTATTCCACGACCCGGCTCTGCATCTCCAGGGCCGCGCGAAGGGCCTGGTCGGCCCCTCCCGCGTCCGGGAAGAGGGCCATGATGGCGTCCCCCACGTACTTATCCACGAAGCCGCCCCGTTCCTTGATGACGGGAACCATCCGGGCCAGGTAGGAGTTGATGAAGGCGAAGGTCTGCTCCTCCGTCAGGGACTCCGAGAGCTGGGTGAAGCCCCGGATGTCGGAGAAGAAGATGGTCATCTCCTTCTCCACGTGGTCCCCGAGCTTGAGGTCCGTCACGTCGGTCTTCTGGAGGTAGTCCATGAACTCCGCGGGGATGAAGCGTTTGACCGAGGTGGAAACGCTGTCCACGTAGGCGGAGAGGTTTTCCGCCTCCTCGAAGGCGTCCCCCACCTTGCGGATGACCGTCAGGGACGCGAGGACGGTGAAGACCCCGGCCCCCGCGGGCTCCAGGAACCGGGCCAGGAGGAGGGAGTCCGGTACCGCGAGCCGGACTCCGTAGGCTCCCGCCAGGAGGACTCCGCCCAACAGGACGGGTATGGAGCGCCGGTCGCCCCGCAGGGACCGGTAGGCGTACCAGAGGATCAGGACGGCATAGGACAGACCCGCCCAGACGAGGGAAGCGGCGTGGACGGGACGCAGGACGGGCGCGGGAACCAGGGCCGCGGCGGCCAGCAGGAGGGGTGGAAGGATGAGGACCGGCCGGACCGCGGAGGGCAGGTCCCGATCGCAGAGGGCCAATCCCAGGACGGCGAACCCCGCGACCTGGAGGGACCAGGCTGCGGAATAGATCCGGTCCAGGACGGAGGACTCCAGGGGAAGCCACCCCAGGACGGAGGCGTCCCGGACGAGGAAATAGGCCAGGGTGGCGGCCAGGTAGATCCCCAGGGAGAGGAATCCCCGGCCCCGTCGGCTGATCAATGCGAAGAGCAGGGCCACCAGCAGGGCTCCCCCGAAGGATCCCACCTTGATTCCCGCCAGGAGGGAAACCAGGCCCCGGTAGTCCTCCACGGCCCTCGGACTCCCCAGGAGGAAGGGCGTCGCCGCGAGGGTCGGTCCGCCGGGGGACCGTCCGCCGGAGGGAACCTCCACCCGTAGGACGCCGGAGGATTCCGAAGGAAGATCCAGGACGAGGGGCGCCGCGGGGGCGGACCCCCCGGCGGGGCGCTCCCAGACGGGCCGGGAATCCAGGTAGACCCCGGAAATCTCCGCCGGGAAGGGCACCAGTAGGGAGTATCCCTCCCCGTCCCGCAGGAGGGTCGTTAGGGACCAGGACTCGGGCGCCTCGGCCTTCGGGGCCGGCAGGAGGGAGCGAAGGGGGGCGGATGCGGAGGCGATTCGCCCCCCTACGGTCGCGTTCCACTCCCCCGTCAGGGGAACCGCGCTTACGGGGCTTCTCAGGTCCAGGACCGCGGCCTTCACGCCCCGCTGGGGCAGAAGGGCGCAGCCGCAGAGTACCAGGGCGAGGGGAACGAGGGCGAAGGCGTTTCTACTTTTCATATCGAGGTAACTATAGCCCGGATCGACGCGCTTCGCCACTGCGGAGCCGGGGCGCAAGAGACGGGCGGCCGGCGCCGACCCGACGGATCCTCAGTCCGGGAGACCTCGTCGGGCCCGGTCCATGAGGGCCCGGCGGGACCGCAGGAGGTGGTCCGACATGGCCGCCTGGGCCTCCCGGCCGTCCCGGGACCTCAGGGCCTCGATGATCCGGCGGTGCTCGGGGAGGGTTTCCGACGGGGACCTCACCAGGCCGTGCTCGTAGCTCCGGAACACGTGGCCGAAGAATCGCTCCACCTCCCGAAGCCGGGCGCTGCCGGACGCGGCCAGGATACCCGCGTGGAAGGCCTTGTCCGCCCGCAGGTACTCCTCCGTCCCTTCCGGGGGTATACCCCGGGTGAAGGGTTCGAAGGGGGCGCAGAGGTTTTCGATCTCCCCGGGGGAAGCCTCCTCCGCGCAGAGCCGTGCGGCCACGCCCTCGATTCCCGCCCGCACCGCGAAGAGGTCCGCCAGATCCGAGTCGGAATAGTCGGGCACGAAGAACCCGTCCCGGAACCGGGATTCCACGAGCCCCTCCCCGGTCAGGCGGTGGAGGGCGTCGTTCACCGGGGTCGGGCTCACACCCAGGCGGACCGCCAGGGCCTTGCGGTCGATCCGGTCGCCGGGAAGCCAGGTCCCGTCGAAGAGCATCTCCTTCACCGCGTCGTACACCGCCGTGGATACCACGGTCCTCTGGATGCGCGGCATCCTAGGACCTCCCCGCCGATGCCCCGGGTCGGGGCTCCGCCAGGACCGCGGCGGCGTCCCGGGCTTCCGCGAGGTGGGCATGCATGAGGGACTCCGCGCTCGCCTCGTCCCCCCGCAGTACCGCGGCCACCAGGGCCTCGTGTTCCGCCAGGCTCTTCTCCATGGGCTTCATCAGGCCCCGCTGGTTGCTGGACAGGACGATGGCGAAAGACGAAAGGATGCGGTCCAGGATCGTGTTCCGGCTGAGACGCATCAGGGTACCGTGGAATTCGAAGTCCGCCACCCGGACCCGGGCCGCGTCCCCGGCGGCCACGCAGGCCCGGTAGGCCGCGAAGGCCGCCTCCAGCTCCGCCCGCCCCGCTTCGTCCAGGTTGCGGGCCGCCTCGGCCGCCCCGAGGGGCTCCAGGCGAAGCCGGACGTCGTACAGGTGGAGGAGCTCCCGGGGAGACAGGCGCTTCACGTAGGCGCCCCGGCGGGGGATGAGCTCCACGAGAAGCTCCTTCTCGAGCTTGGAGAAGGCGGCCAGGAGGGGGGTCCGGGACACGCCCAGGCGCTCCGAAAGGGCTTCCTGCACGAGCTTCTGCCCCGGGACGAGCTCCCCGGTGAGGATCATTTCCCGTAGGGCCCGGTAAACCTGTTCCGCGAGGTCTTCGAAGCGGGATTCTCGCATGGGTCCATTCTATGCCCCCGGAACGGGGCCGGTCAATGATTTTGTATACAAACAACCGATTCCGGCCTTGACAGGAGGCCGGAGTCGGTCTATGTTTTGTATACAATATTTTTGGATAAGCAGGTTCTATGTACGGAGTATCCCCCGCGTACTTCTACTCCTCCTTCGGCCCGGGATTTCGGCCCGCGGATATCCTGGACGCCCTCCCGGGCATCCGGGATCTCGGGTACGGAGCCTTTCAGCCGGAAGCCTTCCGGGCCGAGATATCGTCCGCATGGACCGGGGCGGACTCCGGAAGGATCGCCGACCGGGCCCGGGACCTGGGACTTTCGATCGGGCCCTTCGTGGCCCACTGGCTGGGTTCAAATTTCGCGACTCCCGAAGCACTGGGACGTCGGGGCCTTCCGGAGGGGACGGCCCGGGCCCTGGAGATCGCGGCGGCCCTGGGGGGCGCGCAGGTGTTCGCGGTGCCCCTCCCCGCCCTGGTCCTGGACCGGGAGGGAGGAAGCGCCCACGGAGCCGCGATCGCCGCGGTCCGCGCCGGCCTCCGGGGCGCCCTGGTCGAGAGGCTGGGCCTCCTGGCCGAGGCCGCCCGGAGGGCCGGGTTCCGCCCCGCCCTGGAGCTCCTTCCGGGCAACGTCCTGGGCGGAAGCGCCGAATTCCGGGACCTGCTGTCGATACCCGGGCTGGAAAACCTGGGCCTGGTGCTGGACACCGGGCACTTCCACGCCATGGGGGAGGACGTACCGTCCCTTCCGGGACAGTTGGGCGGGGCGATCGCGGCCACCCACCTCTGCGACAACGACGGGATCGAAAACCTCTCCCGGCCGCCCGGGGACGGGACCATCCCCTTCCGCCCCCTCCTGGCAGCCCTGGCGGCTTCGGGGTACCGGGGCGGGCTGGACGTGGAGATCGTGTGCCCCCCCGGGGACGTGGCCCGGGAATACCGGAAAGCCCGGGAGACCCTGGACACCTGGATGCCCCCGCCTCCCGCCTCCCCGCCCCGGACGGCCGCGGCCGATCCGCGGGTCGCGTCCCCGGATCCCATGAACGCCCCCGGGCCCGGAGCCCGCAACCTTGAAAGGAGCCCCGTATGACGAATCCGAGCGCCCGCTCCCCGGAGGAGCGGGTCGCGTTCCTGGAGGCCAAGGCCCGGGACGTGCGCCGCGCCATCGTGGAGATGGTCCATTCCGCGCAGTCCGGGCACTGCGGAGGGAGCCTCTCCGCCGCGGACTTCGTGACCGCCCTGTACTTCGACCTGATGGACATCGACCCGGCCGAGCCCCGCAAGCCCGACCGGGACCGCTTCGTCCTTTCCAAGGGCCACGCCTGCCCGGTCTGGTACGCCGCCCTGGCCCTCCGGGGCTACTTCCCGGTGGAGGAGCTCTCCACCCTGCGGCGAAACGACAGCCGTCTCCAGGGTCACCCCGTGGCGACCTACCTGCCCGGGGTGGACGCCACCTCGGGATCCCTGGGCCTCGGGTTCGGGCAGGCCCTGGGCATGGCCCTGGACGCCCGGCTTTCGGGCCGTACGAACACGGTCTGGGCTGTGCTCGGGGACGGGGAACTGGACGAGGGGGTGGTTTGGGAAACCGCCGCCCAGGCGGCCAAGTACCGCCTGGATAACCTGGTGGCCATCGTGGATCGGAACAACCTCCAGAACGACGGCCGGGCGGACGACATCCTGCCCATGGAGCCCATCGACCGGAAGTTCGAGTCCTTCAACTGGCGGGTCCTGGAGATGGACGGGCACGACATGCGGCAGGTCCTGGCGACCCTGGAAAAGGCCCGGGAGCGCACCGGCAAGCCCACCTGCGTGATCGCCCGGACGGTCAAGGGAAAGGGAGTGAGCTTCATGGAGGACAAGCGCGAGTGGCACGGCAAGCCGCCCTCGGACGAGGAACGCCGACGGGCCTGCGAGGAGATCGAAGGGAGGACCGAATGAGCCTGCCCCCCGCCAAGGCGCCCACCCGGCGCGCCATCATGGACCGGCTGGTGGAGGCCGCGAGGGAGGACCGGAGCTTCGTGGTCCTGGATTCGGACATCGGGTATTCCACCTATTCCTACCTCTTCGGGGACGCCTACCCCGACCGGTACTTCAACCTGGGCATCGCGGAGCTCGGGACCATGGCCGCCGCCGCGGGCCTGGCCGCGGACGGCCGGACCGTCTTCGTCTGCGGATACGGCGTCTTCCTGACCATGCGGGCCCTGGAGGCGGTGCGGTCCTTCGTCTGCTACCCGCGCCTCAACGTGAAGATCTTCTCCAGCCACGCGGGGGTGACCGCGGCCATCGACGGGGTGACCCACCAGGCCACCGAGGACCTGGCCTTCATGGCGACCCTGCCGAACATGACCGTCCTGGCCCCCTGCGACAGCGCGAGCGCCCGGGCGGCCTTCGACCTGGCCCGGAACACCCCGGGCCCCGTCTTCGTCCGACTCATGCGGGATCCCCTCAAGGAGGTCTACGCCCCGGAGACCACCTTCCGGGTGGGCGGGAGCCACACCCCCCGGCGCGGGGACGACGTGACCATCGCCTGCCTGGGGGACATGGTCATCCAGGCCGTCGAGGCGGCGGAGCTCCTGGCCGCCGAGGGGATCTCCGCGGAGGTACTGGACCTCTACTCCCTGAAGCCCTGGGACGAGGCCGCCCTGGCGAAGTCCCTGGACCGTACCGGAGCCCTACTGGTGGCGGAAAACCACCAGAGGCGGAACGGCCTGGGCTACGAGTTGGCGGCCTGGTGCATGCGGAACGGCCGCTCCGTGCCTTTCGCACAACTGGGCCTGGCGGACACCTTCGCCGAGAGCGGGGCGTACGCCAAGACCCTGGAGAAGTTCGGCCTGGACGCCGCCGCCATCGCCCGGACGGCCCGGGACCTGGTCGCGCGAAAGAACTAGTCCCGGACCGCCCCCGGGCGGCTCCGGCATCGAGACGAGAAGGAGGACCGCATGAAGCTGGCCGTCATCACCGGATTCCTGGGCAAGACCAAGGACCGGTTCCATGAATACAACGAGGCCCTGGACCTGGACGCAAAGTTCAAGCTGTTGGCCTCCATCCCCGGCTATTCCGGGGTCGAGGTGGTCCATCCCTACGAGGTCCCCTCCGCGGGAGAGCTCAAGTCCCTCCTGGCCAAGCACCGGCTTTCCGTGGCGGCGATCAACGTGAACGTCAAGGCGGAACCCGAGTTCCGCTCCGGGGGCTTGACCTCCTCGGATCCCGGGATCCGGGCCAAGGCCGTCCGCTTCCTCAAGGAGGCCAAGGACTACGCCGCCGCCGTCGGGGCGGACAAGGTGACCTGTTGTCCCCTGGGAGACGGGTACGAGTTCTCCTTCCAGTACGACTACGCCGCTTCCTGGCGTCACCTGGCGGACGCCTTCGCGGAAGCCGCGGCCCACCGGCCCGAGGTGACCCTCTTCGTGGAGTACAAACCCTCGGAGACCCGGGGCCGGTGCTTCGTCGACAGCGCGGCCAAGACCCTCTGCCTGATCCGGGACGCGGGAACCCGGGGCCTGGGGGTCACCCTGGACTTCGGGCACTCGGTCTACGGGGGGGAGAACCCCGCGGAGGCCGCGGCCCTGGTGCACGGAAGCGGGGTACCCCTGTACGTGCACATCAACGACAACGACGGCAAGTGGGACTGGGACTATTTCTGCGGCACCAAGCACTACCTGGAGTACGTGGAGTTCCTGTGGTATCTTCGCCGTATCGGGTACGACGGGTGGTACACCTCGGACACGAGCCCGACCCGCTGGGACGTGGCGGGCACCTTCGAGGCGAACGCCCGGCTCTCCCGCCGGATCGAGAAGCTCCTGGACCGCCTGGATTCCAAGGCCATCGAGGCCCGGATGGGCGGGCCCGGGTACCTGGAGACCTGGAAGCTCCTGGAGACCGAGGTTTTCGGGCTCCGGGACTGAGGCGGGTCCGGACACCGCCCGATCATTCGACTGCCCGGCGGGACTTCGATCCGCGCCGGGCATATTCTTTCCAAGGAGACGACGATGGCGAAACCCAAGGTATACGTGACCCGGCGCATCCCCGACGCGGGGCTGGACCTGCTCCGGAAGGAATGCGAGGTGGAGGTGAGCCCCCACGACCGGCCCCTGACCCGCCGGGAATTCCTGGACGCGATCCAAGGCCGGGACGGGGTGGTCTGCCTCCTCACGGACAAGGTCGACGCCGAGGCCTTCGAGGCCGCCGCGGGGGTCAAGGGCTTCGCCAACTTCGCCGTGGGCTTCGACAACCTGGACGTGCCGGAGGCCACCCGCCGCCGGATTCCCCTGTCCAACACCCCGGACGTGCTCACGGACGCCACGGCGGACATGGCCTGGGCCCTGCTGTTCGCCGCGGCCCGGCGGGTGGTGGAGTCCGACGGCGTGAACCGCTCGGGGTCATGGAAGGGCTGGGGGCCCTTGCAGTTCATCGGCGGGGACGTGACCGGGGCGACCCTGGGCATCGTGGGGGCCGGACGGATCGGGGCGGCCATGGCCGCCAAGAGCGTCGGCTTCCGCATGAAGGTCCTGTACACCGACGCCCGCCGCAACGAGGCCTTGGAGAAGGCCGTCGGCGCCCGCTTCGTTCCCTTCGAGGAACTCCTTGCCCAGTCGGATTTCGTGAGCGTCCACGTGCCCCTGATGCCGGAGACCCGGCACCTCTTCACCTACGACACCTTCCGGAAGATGAAGAAGACCGCCTACCTCGTCAACACCGCCCGGGGTCCGGTGCTTGCCGAGGACGACCTGGTCCGGGCCTTGAAGGACGGGCTCATCGCGGGGGCCGGCCTGGACGTCTACGAGCGGGAGCCCGCCCTGGCGGAGGGCCTGGCCTCCCTGCCGAACGTGGTCATCACCCCCCACACCGCCAGCGCCACGGTCTCCAGCCGGAACGGAATGGCCTTGAAAGCGGCCGCGAACGTGATCGCCATGGTGAAGGGCCAGAAGGCCCCGGACTGTCTGAATCCCGAGGTGTACACGTAACAGGCGGATCTTCAATGGGAAGACGGGAAGATCGCCGGATTCCGGCGCCGTTCCCGGGAGCGGATTCGCGGAAGGTCACTCCGGATCGCGGAGCGTACCGATGATTCCTTGAAGAGGTGGACACTAATACACATAATGTAAATTTAGATACGAGTATCGGTTCAGGGGGATACCCGATGAAAATCGGCGCGCGCCTGACTCTGTTGGCAACGGTAATCGCCCTTGTCGTGCTTGGGACGCTCGTAGGATTCGTGACGATCCGGGCTCGCTCCCTGCTGCTCGACGCGGCCTTCGAGGATATCCGGCACCGGGCGGAGACGGCCGCGAACGACATCGACCGCTGGGAGGAGACCATCGTCACGGCGGCGAGGACCGTCACGGGCAATCCGGCGGTTCGGGCCATGGACCCGGGAGGCCACGCGGCCGCGTTCGCCGGGGCTTTCCCGGCCCTCTCGGCCTACGTCTACACCCTGTATTCCATCAAACCGGACGGTAGCGTTTTCATCCTCAACGACGGACGTCCGGGAAGCGGTAGCCGGGCGGACAGGACCTACTTCACCGAGGCGATGGCGGGGATGCCGGTCGCCCGGCAGGTCCTCATGGGGCGGTCCCTGAACCCGCCGGTTCCCGCGGTCGCCTACGGGTTCCCGATACCGGCGGCGGACGGATCGCCGACTCCGGCCGGCGTATTGCTCCTCGCCTCCACGCTGACGGAGATCTCGAACATAGTCGGGAGAAATCGCTTCGAGGGAGGATCCCTTTTCGTCGTGGACGGGGGAGGGTTCCTGATCGCCCACGACGATCCTGCCCTCCTCAGCAAGGAAGACCTGGTGGATTACACGGACCGGCCGGCCGTCCGCGGCCTTTCGGGCCTTCCGCCGGGGGAGTTCCTTCGCTTCGAGGATTCCGGCCGGCGCAAAATCGCATTCCGAAAGCCCGCCGGCAACGGGTGGTCCGTCTTCGTGGAAGCCGACGAGGCGGCGATCACGGCCGAAGCCGGCTCCTTTACGAGGACGGGCGCCCTGTTGGGCCTCGTCGGCCTGCTCTCCCTGGCCGTGTCCCTGGGGGCGGTATCCCGCCTGGTGCTGCGTCCCTTGGCGGATCTCGGGGCGAGGCTGGGGGCCATCTCCGCGGGCGGCGGGGATCTCGGCGCAAGGCTGGCGGTCCGCCGTTCCGACGAGATCGGCGCGGCGGCGAGAGAGTTCAACGGCTTCGTGGAATCCTTGGCCGGCATCGTGTCCTCCGTTCAGGTCGCGGTAGAGGAGGCGACCGCCCAGAAGACCGTGGTGGCCTCGAGCTCCACGGAGACGGGGGCTGCGGCGGAGGAGATCGCGGCGACCATCCGATCCATGCGTGGGCAGATCGAGCGTCTCTCGGCGGAGGCGGAAGGATCCTCCTCCGCGGCGGAGGAGATCGCGGAAGACGGCCGCAGTCTCTCCGAACAGGTGCAGGCGCAAGCCTCGGCCGTCACCCAGTCCTCCGCGGCGGTGGAGCAGATGCTCGCCTCCATCCGGAGCGTGGCTTCCACCGCACGGACCAAGACCTCCGCGCTGGCCGAACTACAGGCCCTGACCGACGGCGGGCGGGAGGAGGTAGAGGCGACGGCGGAGAAGGTCGCCGAGCTCGCCGGATCCCTTGAGCGGCTCCAAGAGGCCATCACCGCGATCAACGGCATCGCGACCCAGACGAACATCCTTTCGATGAACGCCGCGATAGAGGCCGCCCACGCGGGCGACAGCGGCCGGGGATTCGCCGTGGTGGCGTCGGAAATTCGGTCCCTCGCGGAGTCCTCGGCGGAGAACGCGAAAGCCATCGGGGAGAGCCTCGGCAAGAACGCCGAGGACATCCGCAAGCTCAAGACCTTCACGGACAACGTCCACACGAAATACGGGAACATCGAAACCCAGATCGGCACGGCCCGGGAGGCCTTTGACGAGATCGCCCACGCGACGGACGAGCTTTCCCTGGGGGCCGAGGAGATTTCCCGGGCGATACTCGCCCTGCGGGAGGCCACCGAGCGGGTGGAATCCGGCTCCGTCCGTATCGCGGAACGCAGCGAGACGATACGCGGACGCGCGGCAAGCGTTCTCTCCGTGAGCCAGGAATCCCTCAACGGGATCCGGGAGATCGACATCGGCACCCGGGAGATCATCGAGGCGATGCGGGATCTCAACACCGCGATCTCGAAGCTCTCGCAGAGCATCGACATCGTCCGCGACTCCGTCGGACGTTTCAGGACCGGCTGACCGGGAGTCGGTGCGCGTCGTGCCGCCGGCGGCAGCGGCCGCGGACCTCAGTCCGAGGATCCGAGCCTGGCCCGCTCCTCCCGCAGCCTCGCGTACACGTCCCGCCGGGCGGGGTCCGGCTCGAAGATCCGGTCCCCCGCTCCCGCGCCGGAGGCGGCATAGGCCGCCGCGGCGTCCGGGTACAGGCCCCGGCGGACCGCGGCGCTGATCCAGGCTCCCCGGGCGGTGGCCTCGCTTTCCGGGGCCAGGACAACCGGACGGCCGCAGAGGGAGGCCAGGATACGGTCGAACTCCGGGAACCGGGTCAGTCCCCCCGCGACCCGAACCGCCTCCTTGGGACCCGTCCATCGCTCGACCAGCCCCAGGTTGTCCGCCATGTCCGCGGCCACGCCCTCCAGGACGGCCCGGGCCAGGTCGCCCCGGGAGGTCGAAAGGCCGATGCCGTGGAAAGAGGCCCGGCCGGCCGAGATTCCGGGGTTTCCGACCCCGGCCCCCATGCTCTTGAATCGGGGAAGGTGGACCACACCGTTCGCCCCGGGAGGGGACGCCTCGACTTCGGCGTTGACGGCCCCGAACCCGTCCGCCGAACCGTCCGGCCCCCCGTAGAAGCGGTCCCGGAACCATCGGTAGGCGACCCCCGCCGCGGGGGAGGCGGCCTCCGCCACGTAGCGCCCGGGGAGGGCCGAGATGTTGCAATACAGGCGCATCTCCGGATCCCGGACGGGCCGGTCGGACAGGCCGATCACGTAGGAACCGGTGCCCGTGTTGGCCACAACGTCCCCCGCCGCCAGGAGCCCCATGCCCAGGGCCGCGCACTGCTGGTCTCCCCCGGCGGTCACCACCGGGATGCCCGGGGGAAGCTCGGCGGCGGCCGCCGCCTCGGGGGTCAGGGCCCCCGCCTCCCGGCCGGGATCGACCAGGTCGCAGAGGACCCGGCGCTCGATACCGAAGATCCCGAGGAGTTCCGGGTCCCAGTCCCCGGTCTCCAGGCTCAACAGGTTCGTGCGGCTGGCCAGGGAGCGGTTCGTGACGAAAAGTCCGGTGAGAAGGAAGATCAGGTAATCCTGGACCCCCAGCATCCGGGCCGTCCGGGCCCATACCTCCGGGCGCTCCCTCCGGAGCCAGGCCATCTTGACCGCCGAGAACACCGAGGTGACGGGTAGGCCGGACCGCTCGTAGACCCTGCGGGACTGGGCGGCGAGTTCGCGGCAGATCCCGTCGGTTCGGGTATCCTGCCACATGATGACCGGATGGAGGGCCCCTCCCCGGGAATCCACGGGAAGGACGCAGGATCGGTTGGCGGTGACGGTGATCGCCGACACGCCGACTCCTTCGGCCGCGGCCTCCCGGGAGATCCGGCCCAGGATCCGGAAGAGGGCCCCCGCCCAGGTGGAGGCCTCCTGCTCCACCCGGCCGTCGCCGTGGTACGCCGGGGGGTTCTCCTCCTGGGCGGCGGACGCGGCCCGCCCGGACCGGTCGAACAGGACGGCCCGGATGCTGGTCGTGCCCGCGTCGATCGCGATGATGCCTTCGGTTCCCATGGCGCCTCCGTGAACAGTATACGATCGTTTGGATCGGATCGCGCAAGATATTCGGATAAGCGATCAAAAATGCTAGCCGAGCTTCGCCCCGTATGGTACATATATGGACGGACGTCCGGGAAGTCCGAAAAGCCCGGAACGGTCGAACGGGGAGAGCCATGGCTTCGAACGCGGCGGTATACAGAAGACGCTTGCATATACTGGAATCGGTCCGGTCGAGGGGAATGGCCACCGTGGAGGAGCTCTCGGAGTCCCTCGGCGTCTCCCCGATCACGATCCGCCGGGACCTGGACCACCTCTCCCGGGAGGGCTCCCTGCTGCGCAGGCACGGGGGTGCCGTCCCCGTGGAGGAGGACGGCTCCGTCCCCGAGAAGATGCTCAGCGAGAAGGACGTCCTCAACATCGAGGCCAAGAACCGGATCGCCGCCGCGGCCGTGCGGCTCCTGGAGGACGACGGAATCCTGTTCATGAACTCGGGATCCACGACCCTCTGCTTCCTCCGGGCCCTGGCGGGACGGAGGGCGAAGGTCATCACGAACAACGTGGCCTCCCTGTCGGTCCCCGGCTCCCCGGGACTGGAGCTCATGATCCTGGGCGGCGAGTACCGGGAACAGTCCCAGTCCCTGGTCGGGGAGTTCACGCTGTCCGCCATCCGGAACATCTGGGCGGACCACACCATCCTGGGCACCAACGGCCTGTCCCTGGATCGGGGGCTAACGACCAGCGTCTACCAGGAGTGCAGCGTGAACCAGGCGATGATCGAGCATACCCACGGGAAGATCATCGTCCTGGCGGACTCCTCCAAGATGGGAAAGGTAGCAAACTTCGTATCCTCCCCGCTTTCGAAGGTGGATATCCTCGTCACCGACGTGGACTGCCCGGATCCCTACCGGAAGGACCTGGAAGCCCTGGGCATCCAGGTGATCCTGGCTTGATACCCTTCGGCGCCCATAAACGATCGATAAAATGATCGAATAAGGGTTAAAGGGACACTTTTAGAACATAAAAACGAAATAATGCGAAAATAATGCTTGCCAAATGAGCATTAGGGATTTATCCTGGGGAACGATCAAGATCGATTCGCGTTGCTGCACCCTCCTGTCCACCGGCGAATCGGATCGGATCCATCCAGCCCAGGAGGCACAGAATGAAGAAGACCGCTATCGTCGCGGCGCTGCTCTGCGTACTGCTCGCCGTCCCCGTCTTCGCCCAGACCTACAAGGTCGCGTACATCCCCCAGTCCATCGGCCAGCCCAACACGAACGCCTGGCTCGAGGGCATGATGCGCGTGTTCCGCAAGTACCCGAACGTCAAGGTCCAGTCCTTCGACGCCCAGCTCAAGGCGGAACTCCAGGTTTCCTACATGGACGACGTGATCAACCAGAAGTACGACGCCATCGTCCTGCAGGCCATGGACGCCGCGGGGCTCTCCGCCTCGGTAAAGGCCGCGGAGGCCAAGGGCATCCCCGTCATCACGGTGAACCTGGCCACCATCCAGAAGCACACCGCCAGCGTCCAGATGGCGGACATCTCCGCCGGCTACGCCGTGGGCAAGGAGATGGGCAAGCAGCTGGGCGGCAAGGGCAACGTGGTCATCATCCAGTCGCCCCCGGGCGCCATCCTGGGCGTCAACCGGGAGAAGGGCTTCCGCCAGGCCCTGGCCGAGCTCTACCCGAACATCAAGATCGTCGGGGCCCAGAGCGCCGAGGGCTGGAAGAAGGAGATCGCCATCACCATCATGAACGGCTTCCTCCAGGCCAACAAGCAGCTGGACGGGGTCTTCGCGGTCAACGACAACATGGCCGAGGGCGCCATGATCGCCGCCGAGGCCGCCGGCCGCCTGGACCAGATCAAGGTCTGGGGCGCCAACGGCCAGAAGAGCACCCTGGCCCTCATCGAGCAGGGAAAGATCGCCGGAACCGCGTACAACAACTCCTTCGCCCAGGGCAGCCTGATCGCGGAAATGGTCATGGAGATCCTCCAGAAGAAGCTCGGGCCCTCCAAGGCCGCCGAGACCAAGGTCATCCAGATTCCGCCCTTCGCCGCCACCAAGGAGACCGTCGGCCAGATCGCCCCCGAGGATCGCTGGTAGTCCCTTCCGTCCCCAACGGGTCCGCCCGCGTCCGCGCCGACCGGCACGTCCGGAGGCCGGGCGCGGGGTGGTCCCGCCGCTTCCAATCCAAAACGGAGGCCCGCCGTGTCCCACCATGCCGTCCGTAGGCTGATCCTGATCGGCCTGATGCTCGCTCTTTCCGCCCTGATCACCGCGATCAACCCGGTCTTCCTGAGCTCCGGGAACCTGCTCAAGCTCCTGCAGGAAGCGGCCCAGACGGGGATCATCGCCGTGGGGTTTACCTTCGTGATGATCACCGCCGGGATCGACATGTCCATCGGCGGGGTCGTCGCGGTGACCTCCATGGTCTGCATCAACTTCCTCCACTACACCAAGGTCCCGATCCCCGTCCTGGTATTCCTCTCCCTCTTCGTCGGAGCCCTGACGGGCCTGGTGAACGGCTACTTCATCACCAAGTTCAAGCTTCCGGAGTTCATCGTGACCCTGGCCACCCGCAGCATCCTGTCGGGCCTGGCCCTGGTCATCGCCGTAAAGGACTCCCTGGGCTTCGTGCAGAACGTCTACATCCAGAACGACTCCTACCTCTGGTTCGGGACTTCCGGGCTCTTCGGGATCTACCGAACCACCATGGCCTTCCTGATCCTGGGAGTCGGCGCCCAGGTCTTCCTCAAGCACACCCGCACGGGAACGAACATATACGCCACCGGCGCCAACCCCACCGCCGCCCGGCTGACGGGGATCGACACGGAACGCACCACCATCGGGGTCTACATGTTCTCGGGAGTCTGCGCATCCCTGGCCGCGGTCTTCATCTCCTCCCGGATGATGACCGCGATGCCGGAGCTGGGCCTGGGCTCCGAAATGGACGTCATAGCCTCGGTGGTCATCGGGGGCACCGCCTTCTCCGGGGGCGTCGGGGACGTCTGGGGCACGATGCTCGGGTCCCTCTTCCTGGCCCTCATCAAGAACGGGATCCTGAAGACCGGCATCTCCCCCTGGATCCAGCCGATCGCCATCGGGGGAATCATCGTGGTGACGGTCATCGTGGACGTCTGGCAGAAAAAACTCCGGGAGCACCTGGCGGCCCGGGCCAAGATCAAGCGGCTCTCGGCCGAGCGGGGCCGGGACGCGGCCTAGGAGGGCGGCATGGCGACCAACGATATCGGCGCGGACCTCCTCCTGGAGTGCCGCTCCATCACGAAATCCTACTCGGGCCACGTGGTCCTGGACGCCGTGGACTTCTCGGTGCGCCGGGGCGAGGTCCACGCCCTGGTCGGGGAGAACGGCGCGGGCAAGTCCACGCTCATCAAGATCATCACCGGCGCCACGGGCCGGGATTCCGGCCAGATGGTGTACGACGGGACCGTGGTTCCGATGGAGCATCTCCGGCGGGACGCGGAGGCCCTGGGCATCGCGGTCATTTACCAGGAACTCAGCCTGATCCCGGGCATGACGGTGGCCCAGAACATCTTCCTGGGCAAGGAGCCCCTCCGCCCCCTCACCCGGCTGATCGACGTCCGGAAGTTGAACGACCAGGCCCGGGATCTCATCGAGCGGTACCAATTCCCCCTGAAACCCGGGGACCTGATCGACGACATCAGCATCGCCCAGCGCCAGCTGGTGGAGATCCTGAAGGCCCTGTCCGGCAAGGCGAGCCTCATGATCATGGACGAGCCGACCTCCTCCCTGACCAAGACGGAGGTGGAGATGCTCTTCAAGATCATCGCCCTCCTCAAGAGCGAGGGGATCAGCGTCCTCTATATCTCCCACCGGATGGAGGAGGTCTATTCCTTGTCGGACCGGGTGACGGTCCTCCGGGACGGCAAGCTCGTGAAGGTCCTGGACAAGGAGGAGATCAGCCCGGAGGAGATCATCCGCCTCATGATCGGCCACAAGCTGGAGGAGAAGGCGGTCCAGCACGAGCTTTCGCCCAAGGGCGGGAACGTGGTGCTGGAGGTCCGGGGTCTGACCTCGGTGGGGAAGTTCGAGGACCTGTCCTTCGACCTCCACGAGGGCGAAGTCCTGGGCATCGGGGGCCTGGTGGGCTCCGGACGGACGGAGCTGGTCCGGGCGCTGTACGGGGCGGATCCCTTCGACGCCGGCACGATCCGCTACCTGGGGAAGGAATGGGTCCCCTCGGTCCGGAAGTCCATCGAGGGCGGGATCGGCTTCATCCCCGAGGAACGCCGCCTCCAGGGCATCCTGGCCACCCAATCCATCACCCGGAACATCGGCATCCCGAACCTGGACCGGATCGCCCCCCGGGGCATCGTGAGCGTCAAGGAGGAGGACCGCCGGGCGGCCCGGGGCATCGAGCTGTTGAACGTGAAGCCTCCCCGGCCGGAGCAGCTGGTGGGGAACCTGTCCGGAGGGAACCAGCAGAAGGTGGTCCTGGCAAAGTGGCTGGTCCGGGATCTCAAGCTGATCTTCATCGACGAACCCACGGTGGGTATCGACATCGGCGCCAAGGAGGAGATCTACGAGCACATCCGGGCCCTCTCGGCCCGGGGGGTGTCCGTCCTCCTGGTGTCTTCGGACCTGCCGGAGCTCACCCGCCTGTCGGACCGGGTGATCGTCCTCCGGCAAGGCCGGTTCTTCCATGAGTTCCGGGAATGCGTCCTGACGGGCGAGAAGATCCTGCGCGCCGCCTCCGGCATCCGGGAGGGAGACGATGAATAAGAAACCGATCGCCACCGAACTCCGGCTCGCCATCGTCCTGGTACCCCTGATGGCGGTGCTGACCATCCTGTCCCCGCGGTTCCTGACCCTGGACAACCTGACCAACGTGGTCTGGTCGGTATGCTTCATCGGCATCCTGTCCTCCGGGGCCATCTACCCGCGGATCACCGGGGGCATCGACCTGTCCCTGGGCTCCACGGCCGCCCTCTCGGGCATCGTGGTGGACCTGTTCATGAACCGGATGGGGATACCCTGGATCCCGTCCATCTTCCTGACCGTGGTCATCGGATCCCTGGTGGGCCTGTTCAACGGCTTCATCGTGGCCAAGATCAAGATCCCCGCCTTCGTGGTCACCATGGCCGCCAAGACCTACCTCTACGGGATCGCCCTGGTGGTCTCCCAGGGCGCCATGCTGGCCATCCTGGAACCGAAACCCTTCATCCTTATCAGCACGGGCCGCTTTTTGGGCCTGCCCAACCCGATCTACATCATGGTAGCCCTGGTGATCACGAGCCAGTTCGTACTCCGCAGGACGGCCTTCGGGCGCCAGGTCATGGCGGTGGGGTCCAACGAGGTGGCCGCCCGGCTGTCCGGCGTGGACCCCGACCGGGTCCGGCTGATCTCCTACACGATCTCCGGCGGCACCTCCGCGGTGGGGGGCGTGATCCTGGCCTCCCTGACCCAGCAGGTCTTCGCGGCCGCGGCCTCGGGGATCGAGCTGGACGTGATGACCGCCCTGGTGATCGGCGGTACCAGCGCCGTGGGCGGCCGGGGTTCCGTCGTGGGAGCCCTGATCGGGGCCATCATGGTGGCCTTCATCATCAACGGCCTCAATCTATTGAACGTGCCGAACCTATATCAACCCATCGCGATCGGCACCGTGATCATACTCGCCCTGCTCTTGAACGAGGGGTACCTGGTGCCCAAGCGCCGAACCCTCTCCCGGGCGTAGCGAAAAGAACCATAGGAGGACAGTTTTGGCTAAGATCGACGGAATCACCCGGGAATCCTGGATCCTGGGCACCTTTCCCGAATGGGGAACCTGGCTCAACGAGGAGATCGAGGACGAAAAGGTCGCCCCCGGGACCTTCGCTATATGGTGGCTGGGCTGCACGGGCATCTGGCTCAAGTCCCCGGGGGGGGCGAACATCTGCACCGATTTCTGGGTCGGGACCGGAAAGAAGACCCACAAGAATCCCGTGATGGCCGCGGGACACCAGATGCAGAGGATGACGGGAGCCAAAAAGCTCCAGCTGAACCTCCGGAACTCGATTTTCCCCCTGGATCCCTTCGCCATCAAGAACGTGGACGCCGTCCTGGCCACCCACGACCACAACGACCACATCGACGTGAACGTGGCCGCCGCGGTCCTGAAGAACTGCGGCCCCGACGTCCCCTTCGTCGGGCCGGCGGCCTGCGTGAAGCTCTGGACCTCCTGGGGGGTGCCGGAGGGCCGCTGCGTGACCGTGAAGCCCGGGGACGTCGTCAAGGTCAAGGACGTCGAGATCCTGGCCCTGGAATCCTTCGACCGGACCGCCCTGATCACCGCCCCCGCGGACCAGGGCCTGGCGGGCCGAATGCCCCAGGACATGGACGAACGGGCGGTGAACTACCTTTTCAAGACCCCCGGCGGCTCCCTCTACCACTCCGGGGACTCCCACTACTCCAACCACTACGCCAAGCACGGAAACGAGCACAGGATCGACGTGGCCCTCGGCTCCTTCGGGGAGAATCCCCGGGGCGTGACGGACAAGATGACCAGCGTGGACATCCTGCGCATGGCGGAGTGCCTGAACGCCAAGACGGTCATACCCTTCCACCACGACATCTGGACGAACTTCCAGGCGGACCCCATGGAGATCGTGGCCCTGTGGAGGATGCGGAAGGACCGCCTGGGCTACGGCTTCACACCCTTCGTATGGCAGGTGGGGGGCAAGTTCACCTGGCCCGTCGACAAGGACCGGATCGAGTACCACTACCCCCGGGGCTTCGAGGACGTCTTCGAAGGCCCGACGGACCTGCCGTACCCCTCGTTCCTGTAGCGGCCGGACGCTCGCGTCCGGCCGGCGCCGAAACCTTCCGGTTTCGGCGAGGTCGGCGGATCGTCTATCCGCCGTATGCAATAAAGGCCCCCGGAGATCCGGAGGCCTTTTTATTGCCGCATCGGGAAGCGCGGGGCGGCCTCCGGCCGAAACGGCCGGTCGTGCGTTCCGCGGGGCTACCGGTCAGCCGCGGCGGATGCCGAAGGCCTTCCCGAGGGGGAGGATCGTCCGGCCGAACTGGACGTTCAGGATGGCCGCCGCGGAGGCGTAGAAGGACGCCAAGGCGATGGCCAGTTCCGCCCAGCCCGCCAGGGTGTGGAAGAATTCCGGGGCGACCCCCAGGACGGACAGGGACAGGCCCAGGAAAAGCAGGTCGATCAGCACGAAGATGCCGAATAGGACCTTGGTGGTGGCCAGGGCGCCGAGTGTCATGTAGAGGCTGAAGACCAGGTAGCCTGCGAAGGCGACGCCCAGCTGGCGGATGTCCGCCCGGGCCGCTACGTCCGGTCCGAACCAGCCGCCCTGGATCATCCAGGTCATGCCGACGGCGAACCAGAAGAAGGCGTAGCCGCCGAAGGCCGTGGCGCCGAAGGCGTTGTTCAGCTTGGCGTCCAGGATGGACGCGTACAGCTGGAGGGACGCGCCGAGGAAGAGGGCCCAGGGCAGCTCGAAGGCGGTGCCCGAGGTCCAGCCGAGTTTCTGGGTGGAGGCGACCAGGGTCACCATGGCCAGCCCGAAGAGGCCCATGGCCGAGGGGTTGGCCACCACGATGCTGGTCTTGCTGTGGGGTTGGTTGAGGGGATCCGACATGGGCGGGATAGTATCTATAAAAAAGAACCTAATCAAGGGCTCGCTTCGGGCCGCCCACCCCCTTACTTCTGCCCGTAGTACGCCCCGGCCCCGTGCTTCCGAAGATAATGCCGGTCCAGGAGCTCCTTGGGCATGGGCCCCGGGTTCCCGTAGGCCCGGGACAGGATGGACATCCGGGCCACCTCCTCCAGGACCACGGCGTTCAACGCGGCGTCCCCGGGACTCTTCCCCCAGGCGAAGGGGCCGTGGTTCCGTACCAGGACCGCGGGGACCCGGGCGGGATCGATACCCCGGGTCCGGAAGGTCTCCACGATGACGTTCCCGGTCTCGGCCTCGTACTCCCCCTCGATTTCCGCCCGAGTCAGGCCCCGGGTACAGGGCACCGGACCGTAAAAGTGGTCCGCGTGGGTGGTCCCCTCCGCCTCCAGGTCGGCCCCGGCCTGGGCCAGGGCGGTGGCGTGGACCGAGTGGGTGTGCACGACGCCCCCGAGGGCGGGGAAGGCCCGGTACAGGACAAGATGGGTGGCCAGGTCCGAGGACGGACGCAGGTTCCCTTCCAGGAACTTCCCGTCCAGGTCCACCAAGACCATGTCCCCGGGCCGCATCGCGTCGTAGGGAACCCCCGAGGGCTTGATGGCCACGACGCCGCGCTCCCGGTCGATGCCGGAGGCGTTGCCCCAGGTCAGGATGGCCAGGCCCCGGTCCCGGAGCTCCAAGTTGGCGCGGAAGACGGACTCCCTCAGCTCGTCGACGTTCACGCGATGCCTCCTTCCCGCATCCGGCCCAGGATCCATTCCCGGGCGGCCCGGATCTCCGCGGCCGGGTCCGGGGACCGGTCCGTCCACATCTCGACCAGGTACGAGCCACGATACCCGATCGACCGCAGGGCGCGGAAGGCCCCCGGGAAGTCCACGCATCCGGTCCCGAAGGGAACCTCCCGGAACTTCCCCGGGAAGCCCGGCCGGGGCCTCAGCGTGTCCTTCAGGTGGACCGCCGCGATCCGGCCCCGGGCCTTCGCCAATTCCCCGGCCACGTCCTCGGCCCAGGCCGAGAGGTTCCCGATGTCCGGGTAGACCTGGAACCAGGCGGAGGGCAGTTTCTCCGCGAACCGGAGCCACCGGGTGATCGTGCCCAGGAAGGGCGTGTCCATGATCTCCAGGGCGACGCAGACCTGGGCCCGCTCCGCCAGCTCCACAGCCCAGGCCAGCCCCTCCTCGAACCGCGCCCGGGTCTCCGGGGTCGACGGCTCGTAGTAGACGTCGTAGCCCGCCAGCTGGATGGTCCGGATCCCCGTATCCGCGGCCAGGTCCACGGCCCGGGCCAGGATCTCCCGGGCGCGCTTCCGTACGGCCGGATCCACGCTTCCGAACGGATAGCGCCGGTGCCCGGACAGGCACATCGAGGGCACCCGGAGCCCGGAATCCGCCACCACCTGACGGAACGACGCCCGCTCCGCCGCCGTCCACTCCAGGCGGGCCAGCCGGGCGTCCGTCTCGTCCACGGACATCTCCACGTACTCGTACCCCGCCTCCCGGGCCGCCCGGAGCATCCCGGGCCAGTCGAGCCCCGCCGGCAGGGCCTTCTCGTAGATCCCGATCCGGGGAGGCAGGGTTCGGGGCCGCTCGTCCACGCCTAACCCCAGAGCTCGGCGATCCGGGCCTTGAAGGACCGGGCGGCGGCGGCGGGATCCGCGGCGTCCCGGATGGAGCGCCCGGAGATGAAGACCTTCACGGGGATGCCCTTGAAGAGGGGCAGGTCGTCCTCCACGAGGCCCCCGGTGATGGAAAGGTCGAAGCCCATGTCCGCCAGGCGGCGGATCTTGGACAGGTCCTCCTCGCCCCAGGACTGGCCGGCCGCCTGGGCGTCCCGGCCCCGGTGGTACACGACCTGGCGCACCCCCGCGGATCTCCAGGCCGCGGCTTCCTCCCAGGTCCAGGAGCCCGTCAGCTCGACCTGGACGTCCCGGGGCACCCCCCCGGTCTTGCCCGCGTCGTTGCGGGTTTTGGCGGCGGCCAGGGCGCTTTCAACCGTGGCGATGGGGGCACAGCAGATCACGGTCATCCAGTCCGCCCCCGCGTCATAGACCATGTTGGCCAGGATGGTACCCGCGTCCGCGGCCTTGATGTCCGCAAGGACGATCCGGTCCGGGTAGAGGGCCTTCAGGCAGCGAACCGCCTGCATGCCCTCGGAGCAGCAGAGTATGGTACCGGCCTCCAGCACGTCCACCTCCGAGGCCAGGAGCCGGGTGGAGACCAGGGCGTCCGGCAGGGTCTTGTTGTCCAGGGCGAGCTGAAGCAGGGGCAGTGCCATGGGGTACTCCTTTGGGCAAAATATGAACGAATGAACCAGATTTTGGTCGAATTGTAGACCTATATTCAAATATTTGCAACTTATTTGTTCGTTTTAAACATCGATTATCGAATTCATCGTTTCGAGGGCCATCAAACGATCACTATTGTGCTCACTTGTAACCAGAAGAAGCCGGGCCCCGATGCCCGATCCCCGGATCGCACGTCCCCGTTCCCCGCTCCGCCCGGGGCGCGGGAGTCGTATTGACAGATGAAACTCTCGAAGGGATACTTTCTACCGAACAACTACCGCGGGCCGGCCGACCGGTCGACCGCGGACGGCCGGCGCCACGACATCCCGGGCTGCACGGATTCCCGACCGGGGAGGCTGCCTCGGTGTCCGACGGGTTCCCAGTGATTCCGTCCGGCTCTTCCTCCTCCGTCCCTCCCCGGGGCGGACCCTCGCTTCCCGCCGAAGACCCCTCCTCCCCTTCCCGCCGGTCCGGTCCATCCCGTCCGCCGAAAGGAGGATCCCCATGACGACCCGCCAGATCGTCCGTTCCCTGGAACCGACCCAGGACAACCTGCTCGCGATCCTGCACAGGGTCCAGAACGACAGCACCCGGAATTTCCTGGACGAACCGGAAATCCGGGAGGTGGCCGATTACCTGGAGCTGCCGTACAGCTTCGTCTACGGAGTGGCCACCTTCTATTCGATGTTCTCGGTCCAGCCCCGGGGCCGTCACGTCGTCCGGGTCTGCGCTTCGCCGCCCTGCCACCTCATGGGGGGACGGACCATCCGGGACGAACTCCGGGAGTACCTGGGGGTGGAATTCGGCGACACGACCGAGGACGGACTGTTCACCCTCGAGATGTCCAGCTGCCTGGGAACCTGCGGGATCGCCCCGGCGATGATGATCGACGGGGAGATCTACGGGAACCTCGACGGAGTGCGGCTCCGGGAGATCATCGACCGGAAACGAAGGGAGGAGCCATGATCCCCCTGATGCACGTGATCCTCGACGTGAGCGAGGAGGCGGTGAAGGCCGGGGCCCGGGAGTTCCAGGAGGTGTTGGAGGCCAAGCTCCGGAAGGAATTCCTATCGGAGGACGTCCGCATCCTGGAATCCGCCAATCTCGGGGTCAGCGGACGGGGCGTCTGCCTGCTCGTATACCCCGACGAGGTCTACTACGGAAACCTCAAGCCCGGGGACGCGGCCCGCATCGTGGAGCAGCACTTCATCAACGGCAAGCCCGTGGAGGAGCTCTTCCTGGGTTCCCCGGAGACCCGGCGCCTCATGGAATGGCGCCGCAAGGAGGGGATCATCAAGAAGGGCCGCGGCCGGGTGGTCCTGGACAACGTCGGCGCCGTCGACCCGGAAAGCCTGTCCGAGTACCGGTCCCGGGACGGCTTCAAGGCCCTGGAGGAGGCGGTGCGGAACGGCACCCCCGAGGGCGTCCTGGAGACCGTCAAGGAGTCCGGCCTGCGGGGACGGGGAGGCGCGGGCTTTCCCACGGGGATGAAGTGGGAGGCCGTGAAGGACGCCCCGGGGGACCGGAAGTACGTGATCTGCAACGCCGACGAGGGGGAGCCGGGCACCTTCAAGGACCGGATCCTCCTGGAGGGGGACCCCTTCCGGATCCTGGAGGCCATGGCCTTGGCGGGGTACGCCACGGGGGCCCGGGAAGGTTTCGTCTACGTCCGGGGGGAATACCGCACCTCCATCGACCGCCTGGAGAACGCCATCCGGCTATCCCGGGACGCGGGTTACCTCGGCCCGAACGTCCTGGGTTCGTCCTTCTCCTTCGAGGTGAAGGTCAAGGAAGGGGCGGGGGCCTACATCTGCGGGGAGGAGACCGCCCTCATCGAGTCCCTGGAGGGCAAGCGCGGTACGCCCCGCCTCAAGCCTCCCTACCCGACCACGGAGGGTCTCTGGGGCCGGCCCACGGTGGTGAACAACGTGGAGACCCTGGCCAACGTCCCGCCCATCCTGCGCAACGGGGCCGCCTGGTTCCGGCAGTTCGGCACCGAGCGGTCCCCGGGCACCAAGATCTACCTGATCATCGGCCACGTGGTCAGCCCGGGCCTGGTCGAGATGGAGACCACGACCAGCCTTCGGGAGCTCATCTACGGCTTCGGGGGCGGCATCCGGGGCCGGCGGCGGCTCAAGGCCGTCCAGGTGGGCGGGTCCTCCGGAGGCATCTTCGACCCGAGCGTCCTGGACGAGGCCATGCACTTCGACGCCCTCAAGGAGAAAGGCGGCATCCTGGGCTCGGGATCCATGCTGGTGATGGACGAGACGACCTGCATCGTGGACATGGTCCACGGGATCCTGAACTTCTTCCTCCACGAGTCCTGCGGCTCCTGCGTCCCCTGCCGGATCGGCAACGAACGGCTTGTCCGGGCCGTGAACGGTTTCCGGACCGGATCCGCCCGGATGTCGGACATCGACCTCCTGGAGGAGATCGCGTCGGCCATGAAGGTGGCCTCGTACTGCGCCCTGGGGCAGTCGCCCTACCTGCCCCTGGCCACGGCGATCCGGTACTTCCGCGAGGAGTTCGCGGAGCACGTGAACGGGAAGTGCCGGGCGGGGGTATGCCGCTTCAACGTCCTGAAGGAACGACAGGAGGCCCAGCGATGGATGCTCGCGATGTCTCGCTGACCATCAACGGAGTCGGGGTGAAGGTCCCGGAGGGGACCACGATCCTCCAGGCGGCCCGTACGGCGGGGTACGAGGTGCCGAGCCTGTGCTTCCACCCCGACCTCAAGCCGAACGGCACCTGCGGGATGTGCGTGGTGGAGATCGAGGGCGTGGGCGTGCGGAGGTCCTGCTGCACCCCGATCGGGGAAGGGATGCGCGTCCAGACCAACACGCCCCGGGTGATGGACACGCGCCGCACCCTGATCGAACTGATCCTGGCGGACCATGCCGCGGACTGCCCCATCTGCGACAAGCACGGAAAGTGCGACCTCCAGAGGATCGGCCAGGACCTCGGGATCCGGGAGATCCGGATGCCCGCAAAGGAGGGCTATTCCCGGCGCAGCGACGGGGGCATCGTCCTCCGGGACCCCAACAAGTGCATCCTCTGCAACCGCTGCGTATCGGTCTGCACGGAAGTGCAGGGGGTGGCCAACCTCACCCGGATCGGGCGGGGCTACCATACCAAGATCGGCACCGCCTTCGACCTGACCATCGAGGACAGCGTCTGCGTGAACTGCGGCCAGTGCGTGGTCTACTGCCCCGTGGGGGCCCTGTCCTCCCGGGACGATACCCGGGAGGTCCGCAGGGCCCTGGCGGATTCCCGGAAGCACGTGGTCGTGCAGGAGGCTCCCGCCATCCGGGCGGCCCTGGGTGAGGAGTTCGGCCTGCCCCCCGGCACGGTCGTATCCGGCCGGATGCACGCGGCCCTCCGGAAACTGGGCTTCGACCGGGTCTTCGACACCAATTTCGCCGCGGACGTGTGCATCCTGGAGGAGGGGACGGAGGTCGTAGAGCGCATCGTCTCGGGGAGCCCGGACCTGCCGGTCATCACGTCCTGCTCGCCGGGGTGGATCAAGTTCATGGAGACCTTCTATCCCGGGCTCCGGCGCCTGGTCTCCTCCGCGAAGAGCCCCCAGCAGATGTTCGGGGCCCTGGCGAAGACCTACTACCCCCGGGAGGCGGGGCTCGACCCCGCGGAGATCGTTTCGGTGTCCGTCATGCCCTGCACGGCCAAGAAGTTCGAGGCGGATCGGCCGGAGATGCGGTCCAGCGGCTTCAAGGACGTGGACTTCGTGCTGACCACCCGGGAACTGGCCCGGATGATCAAGGAGTCCGGCATCCGGTTCGAGGACCTCGAGGAAGCCCCCGCGGACGAGCTGATGGGTTCGTACACCGGGGCGGCCACCATCTTCGGGGCGACCGGGGGTGTCATGGAGGCGGCCCTGCGCACGGCCTACCACCTGGTGACCGGGGGGGAGCTGGAAAACGTGGACATCCTGCCCGTGCGGGGGATGGAGGGGGTCAAGGAGGCCGTCGTGCCCCTGCCGCTCCCGGACGGGGGCACCCTGGAGCTGAAGGTGGCGGTGGCCCACGGCCTCGGGAACGCCCGCAGGATACTGGACCGGATCCAGGCCCAATTGGCCGCGACGGGGAAGAGCGACTACCACTTCGTGGAGATCATGGCCTGCCCCGGGGGCTGCGTCGGGGGGGGCGGGCAGCCCTTCGGCTCGACCCTGGGCACCCGGGAGGAACGGGGGAGCGGCCTCTACGGGGAGGACCGGAGCCTGCGGAGCCGGAAATCCCACGAGAATCCCGCGGTCCAGCGGTTGTACGAGACCTTCCTCGGCTCTCCCTGCTCGGAGAAGGCCCACCACCTGCTCCACACCGGGTACGGACAGCGGGAACGGGTCCACGGGCGGTCCGTGGATTGATAGGCGGGAGAACGGCCGGGCCCGCCGAAGCCCCGGCCGCCCCGGAACCGGGCCCCCGGGCTAGGCCATGTAAACCCCGCCGTTGATGTCCAGGGTGGCGCCCGTGATGAATCCGTCGTACTCGCCAGCCAGGAAGGCCACGGCCCGGGCGACGTCCTCGCAGGTGCCGGCGCGACGGAGGGGGATGTCCCGGATGGTCGCCCGCTTGGATTCCTCGGTCGTGTGGATCCGGTGGAAGGCGGATCCCAGGATGAGGCCGGGGGCCACCGCGTTCACCCGGATCCCGTCCGGGGCCAGCTCCGTGGAAAGCGAGCGCGTGAAGGACAGGACCGCGCCCTTGGCGGTGGAATAGACCAGGGAGCCTCCGTGTCCGCCCTTCCGGCCGGCCAGGGAGGACAGGTTGACGATGGACGCGGCCCCGGGTTTCCGGAGAAGGGGGATCAGGGCGCGGGTCACGAACACCAGGGAGTCCAGGTTCACCGCCATCACGGAGCGGTAGAAATCGAGATCCGCCTCCTCCAGCTTCCGCCGTCCCACGAGGTCCCCGGTGTTGTTCACCAGGACGTCCAGGCTGCCCCAGCGCCGCTCCGCGACCTCGGCCAGGGACCGTGCCCCGTCCTCGCCGGTGAGGTCGGCTTGAACGGCCTCGGCCGAACCTCCGGCCGAGCGGATCTCCTCCGAAAGGGCCCGGGCGGAGTCCCCGCTCTTGAAGTAGTGGATCAGGACCTCCGCGCCCCGGGCCGCCAATTCCCGTACGATGGCGTTCCCGATGCCCGATCCGCCGCCCGTCACCAGGGCCTTTTTCCCGCGAAGTGGATCCATGCCGTGCCCCCCTTTCCGAACCCAGTCTAACGCCGCCCGGGATCGTCGGCAAGCGCGGCGGACGCCGCCGGGCGTCGGAATTCGGCTTGCGCGTTTGGGAAAAGGGTTTTACACTATTTTTGATCGTGAAACGTTGTTCCATAATACGGAACTCATGACCGACCAAAGGAGACCATCATGAAACGATTCCTCGCCTGCGTCCTTCTGGCCGCGGTTGCCTTGACCCTGGCGGCCGGGGCTCCCAAGTACAACTGGAAGCTGGCGTCCGTCCTGCCGGACACCCACCCCGTCCACCAGGCCCTCGTCTTCTTCGCCGACGAGCTCGCCCGCAAAAGCGGCGGGGACATAAAGCTGACCCTCTTCCCCGCGGGTCAGCTCGGCCAGGAAAAGGATTACATCGAATCCATCAAGATCGGGTCCCTGGAATTCGCGAAGGTGTCCTCCGGGCCGGTGGGACAGTACGCGCCGACCTTCCAGGTAATCTCCCTGCCCCTGATCTGGCGGAACCTGGACCACCAGCACAAGGTCCTGCAGGGTCCCATCGGCAAGCGCCTGATGGCCGACCTGGACAAGGCCGGATACAAGGGACTGGCCTTCATGGACGCCGGATTCCGGTCCATCACGACCTCCAAGGGTCCGATCAACACCCCCGCGGACCTCAAGGGCCTCAAGATCCGGGTCATGCAGAGCAAGCCCCTCATCGACACGATCAACGCCCTGGGCGGCAACGCCGTCCCCATGGGCCAGTCCGAGGTGTACAGCGCCCTCCAGACCAAGGTGATCGACGGGTGGGAGAACAACGAACCGACCGTCCTTTCCTTCAACATGCAGGAGGTGGCGAAGTACTACAGCTACACCCGCCACTCCTCCATCCCCGACTTCCTCATGATGAACAAGAAGCTCTTCGACAGCCTGCCCCGTAACCTGCAGACCATGATCGAGCAGACCGCCCTGGAGGCCATGGAGAAGCACAACAAGCTCTGGGGGGAGATGATCGACAAGACCGTCGCGGACCTCAAGGCCAAGGGGATGATCTTCAACGAGGTGAAGGACATCACCGAGTTCCAGAAGGCCGTCGGGGGCGTCTGGAAGGATTTCGAGCCCATCGTGGGCAAGGACCTGATCGACGCGATCGTGGCCACGAAATAGGTCGGCGATTCCGCCGGACCCCGAACCTCGGCTCCCGGGGCATCCCGCGTCGGACCAGCGCGGATGCCCCGGGAGTCGTATACTCAAGGCAACGCTTCTTCGACGGGGGATCCCATGCCAGGCACATTGTTCAGAATCATCGACCGGATCGAGCGCATCCTCATCGGCGTCGCGGCGGCGATCATGGGCCTGCTGTCCGTCCTCGTCTGCTGGCAGGTTTTCGCGCGCTACGTCCTGCAAAACAGCCCGATCTGGGTGGAGGAATTCTCCGTGACGGCGATCATGTGGATCGGACTGCTCGGAGCCGCCGGGGCCGTCTGGACCGGAGACCACATGCGCCTGGAATTCGTCACGAAGAAACTGCCGAAACGGTTCGGCCTGGTACTCGAGATCCTCATCGACGCGGCGATCGGCTGGTTCGCCGCCTTCCTGCTCACGAACGGATGGCTCCTCACGGAAGCCACCTGGACCAGCCGGATGTCCACGATACCCCTGCCCCTCGGCGTGACCTACGTGGTCCTCCCGATCGCGGCGGCCTTCATGATCGCCTTCGCGGCCCTTCGGGTCGTCCGGAACGCCGCGGAAGCCCTGGGGACGGGATCCCCCCGGAAGGAGGGCGCCGATGCCCGTTGAGATCATCCTCCTGGGGTCCTTCGCCCTGCTGATCGTCCTGGGCATCCCCATCTCCTTCAGCCTCGGCATCTCCTCCCTGCTGGCCGCCTCCGCGGTGGGGATGGGACCCGCCGTCATAGCCCAGCGGGTTGCGGCAAGCATGCAATCCTTCCCCCTCCTGGCCATACCCCTGTTCATCCTGGCGGGATCCATCATGGCCCGCGGCGGGGTGGCCAAGCGCATGGTGGACTTCGCCTACGTGATCGTGGGCCCCCTGCCCGGGGGCCTGGCCATCGTGAACTGCATCGAGTCCATGTTCTTCGGCGGGGTCTCGGGCTCCGCGGTGGCGGACGTCTCCTCCACGGGGAGCATCATGATCCCGATGATGGTGGAGAAGGGCTACGGGAGGGATTTCTCCGTGGCCGTGACCGTCGCGTCCGCCAGCCAGGGGATCATCATCCCGCCGTCCCACAACATGGTCATCTACGCCATGGTAGCGGGAGGGGTGTCGGTGGGGCGCCTGTTCCTGGCGGGCTACATCCCGGGCATACTCCTGGGGCTCGCATTGTCGGTCGCCTGCTTCATCATCGCCCTGAAACGGAAGTACCCCTGCGAACAGCGCCCCCCCCTGAGGGCCAGCCTGCGCATCGCGGCGGACGGGATCCTGGCCCTCCTGGCCGCCCTGATCATCGTGGTCGGCATCGCGGCGGGCATCTTCACCGCCACGGAGGCTTCCGCCGTCTCCGTACTCTACGCCGCCTTCCTGGGGTTCGTCGTGTACAAGGAGCTCCGGGTCCGCGACCTGTGGCCCATCCTGATGGAATCCGTAAAGACCACGGCCATCGTCCTGTTCCTGATCGGCTGCGCCTCCGCCTTCGGGTGGATGATGACCTACCTGCAGATTCCCGCGGCGGTCATGAACGCCTTCCTGGGCCTCACCCGGAATCCCTTCCTGATCCTGCTCCTGGTGAACGTCCTGATCATCCTCCTGGGGATGGTGATGGACGTGGCGCCCCTGATCGTGATCGTGACCCCGGTCCTGCTTCCCGTGGTGAAGGCCGCGGGGATGAGCGAAGTCACCTTCGGTATCCTGCTCATGCTCAACCTCGGCATCGGCCTGACCTCCCCTCCCGTGGGCGCGAGCCTCTTCGTCGGGTGCATCGTGGGAAAGACGACGATCGAGAAAGCGAGCCGGGCCATGCTTCCCCTCTGGCCGGCCATGATCGCGGTTCTCCTCCTGATCACCTACGTTCCGTGGTTCACCGAGTTCCTGCCGGGGCTGTTCATGAAATAGCGAGGTGTGTCCAATACGTTAGAAACGTATTGGACACACCGGGCGGCGAGGCCTAAAGTCTTCGCCGATCCCCACCCCGAATCTTCCGATGCTACTCCCCACGGACGGTCCCATAGGGCCAGGACCCGATGCCGCCCAGGTCGTACACGTTCCGGTAGCCCAGGGAGGCCAGGGTGGACGCCGCCACGGCGCTCCGGCGGCCCGAGCGGCAGTACACCACCACCGTGCGGTCCTTGGGGCCCACGACCCGGGCCGCGCTGGCCGCGTCGATCGCATCGTAGGGCAGGAGGACGGCCCCGGGAATCCGGGCCTCCAGGTACTCCTCCCGGGTGCGGACGTCCAGAAGCAGGACGCTCTTGTCCGAGGCCAGGAGGTCCCGGGCGGCAGCCGGGGATATGGGTTTCGGCCGGGCCTGGGCGAACGCGGACGCGGCCGACAGGAAGGCGAAAGCCAGTAGGACGGATCGTTTCATCGAAATCTCCTTGATGATTGAAAAGGTAATGGTAAGGACGGGCCGGGACAAGAAGACGAGCCGGGCCGAAGGAGAGGATTCCGTCCGGCCCGCGGCTCGTCCCGGCCTTGCGGGATCGGGGATTCCGTCCTAGGATCGCGGTATCGGGCGGAGACGGAGACCCGGGCCGTCCGAACGCGGAAGAATGCGAGGAGCCGATTCCATGAAAAAGTACGCGCTTCTTTCCATTGCCCTGGCGATGCTGCTCGCCGGGTGCGCCACGGTATGGAAGACCCTGGGTGTCGCCACGGTACAATCCGTGGAGGAAAACAACGCCCAGGTGATCCGACGGATCGATGAACTGGCGGCTCGGACGGCCTCCGGGGACGCCGCGCTTGCGAAGGCGATAGAGTTGGAAAAACTGGTCAAGGAGCTGCAGGGCCGCATGGACGGGCTTCCCGCGGAAACCCTGGCCAAGCTGGCGGATCTGCTGGCCAAGGCCGCCGAGGAAGCCCGGACGGCCTCCGGGAACTGATTTCCCCGGGGCAGAAGGGACCGGTCCGGAATTCCGGGCGGCCTAGTAGTACATCCGGATGTCCTCGGTGCGGGACTTGTGGCGCATCTTGAAGTACACGACGTTGGACGCCCGGCGGTACAGGTAGCCCGAGGCGTTGTAGTTCTCGAAGGCCGGATCCATGGGATAGTCCAGGCCGTAGAGCTGCATCTTGGAGAAGGGTTTGACCCCGTACGCCGCGATGTAGTGGACCCCCTGTTCCGGGAATTCCAGGGTCCAGACCATGCGCTCCGACGTGGCGGAAATCGACACCTTCGGGGAACAGGTCCACATCCAGGCCCCGGGACCGACCTCCTTGAAGAAGGACACCTCCCGGGGATAGTACGGATTGCCCGCGACCAGGGGGTAAGCCTCCTCGGGAGCCAGGACCTCCAGCCGGTCCGCCACGGCCCCGTTCCGGAGGACGACGGTCCGGGGGAGGAACCCGAGGGGATCCGCCAGACGGAGGGCGCCCAGGACAAGGCTCTGTCCGATGCCCGTGAACATGGTTTTCGCCGTCGCGTCCCCCAGCCGGATGAGGGACAGGCCCGCGCGGATGGAGGTGACCAGGTCGACGGAGCCGTCCGACCCGGAGGCCAGGAAGTACCCGTCTCCCGCCCGGACGACGGCGGGAAGGATCTGGCGTTCCGGGATGCCGGAGAACCGGGCGAAGGGGTTTTCCCCGGACTCGAAAAGATCCTCCGCCTCGGCCCAGGCGGCCAGCCCCCCCGCGGCCTGGGCGATCGTGAGGGAAGCGAGGTCCAGGGACCCTACCATCTGAAAAGCGTCCCGGGCCAGGGCGTAGGGGGCCCGGTCCAGGAGGAAGCGGACCAGACCCGGTTTTTCCAGCAGTTCCGGGTTCCTCGCCTGGACGAGCCGCTCCAGACGTTTGACCTCCAGAAGGTCTGCTTCCTCGAAGGCCCGCATCCGTTCAACGGTTC
Organism: uncultured Spirochaetota bacterium; assembly: GCA_937873275.1. Lineage (GTDB taxonomy): Bacteria > Spirochaetota > Spirochaetia > Treponematales > UBA12059 > JAAYUR01. Next base: position 4,831 of record CALMRC010000102.1, on the reverse strand, counting down.
GGCCCAGGAAGGGCACGGAAAGGTAGGTCAGGGAGCCGGCATACAGGGTATTGGCCGCCTGGACCCGCTCGAAGGCGGCGGGACCCTGGCCCCGGGACCAAGCCTCCGCCAGGTAAGCCGTGAGAGCGGCCTCGGAGAAGGCGGCCTTCCCGGAGGAACCCCTCCACTCCACCGTCTCCGGAAGGAACCGATCCGCGGACAGTCCCTTCCAGACCTTGTCCCGGAAGGCGGAAACCTCCCGCTGGAAAACCGCGGGATCCAGGGCCGCCTGGTCCAGGAAGCGCAGGGAGGCCGTGGGCACGCCCTCCTCGGCCTTGGATACGGAAGCGGGAGAGATCCGACCCCGGGCGAAGGCGAGGGTCAGGCTGCGGCGATCCGGGGAGACCGCGCCTTCCGGCACGTCCAGTACGAAGCGTCCGGCGCTCCCCGCTAGGAAGTAGGTCTTGGACTCCTGGGTCAACCGGGATCGGCGGGTCGGGGCCAGGGTCGCGACGACGTTCCGGAGGGGGCCGGTCTTTCGGGAGAATTCGAAGGCCGCCCGGGAGCCCGGCTCGCCGGAGGATCGGGCCCGAAGTTCCAGGCCGTCCGTGAATTGGATCAGGAAGCCGTCCTTCGTCACCTGGTAGGATTTCGGCAGGGCCGAGCGCCCGCTGCCGTCCTGGGCGGTCCATCCCAGAGGCTTGGCGGGGGAGAAGACCAGGACCAGGCCCCCGAAGCTTAGGCTTCCGGAGACCAGGGAGCCTTCGCCCTCCCCGGACCGGCCCTTCAGGGTTATCCCCGAGGACACCAGGGTGAAGTCCCCGCCTTCCCGGAATTGGAGCAGGACGAGGCCGAGGAGTATGCCGATATAGAGAACGGCGAGGGCCAGGCCCCGTCCGAACGCCCGAAGTTTCATGGTATGGGCGGACTCTAGCAGGTTTTCCCGGGGAATTCAATCGACCCTCGACCTTGCGCGGAATCCGGGAACACCGTACCATGGGCCCTCGCCAGACCAAGATCGAACGGAGAACCCCGATGCGTGGTACCCGCAACAATCCCGCGGCCTCCCGGTTCGCGGCGGCCCTCCTGGCCGCGGCGGCCCTCCTGGTCTCCTCCTGCGCGGGAGGACCGGAACGCCCCCCCGTCCCCGAAAAAGTCCCGGAAACGGCCCTGAGCCCCGGGGAACGGGAAATACGAACCATGGAGACCCTGTCCGACCTGCTCTCCCGGGGAGACTTCGGCTCGGCCGAGTCGAGACTCCGGGACCTGATCGCGGAAAACCCCGGGAAGAACGAATACCGGATCCTCCTCTCCTCGGTCCTGGTTTCCGCCGGCAAGCTGCCCGAGGCCCGGGCCGCGGCCGCGGAGGCGGTCGCGGCGGCTCCCGGGGATCCCGATGCCTGGATGGCGGCCGCCCAGGTGGAACGTTACTCCGGGGACGACAAGGCTCTCCGGACCGCCCTGGACAAGGTGCTCGCGGCGGATCCGGCCAATCCCGAAGCCCTGGCGGCCTACGGGGATTCCTGGTACGCGGGGAAGAACTACGCGAAGGCGGAAGAATTCTACCGGAAAAGCGTCTCCGCGGACCCGGACAACCTCTCCGGCCTCCTGGGCCTGGGCAGGACCCTCCTGCGGCGGGACAAGGCCGCGGAGGCGGAGGTCGCCCTGAACCGGGCCGTCCAGGTCCACCCCTCCTCCTCCCAGGCCCGGGCCGACCGGAGCGGGGTGCGGTACCGCCTGGGCAAGTACGCGGAGAGCCTGCAGGACCTGGACGAGGCGATCCGGCTGGATCCGGAGGTACCCTGGTACCGCATCGAGCGGGGACGGTTCCGGATGGACCTGGGCCGGCTGGACGAGGCCCGGGCGGACTTCGACGAGGCGATCCGCCTGGAACCCGACTACTTCCTCCCCTACGTCTACCGGGGAGGGATGCTGGAGCAGACCGGGAAGGACGAGGAGGCCCGGGCCGACTACCGGAAGATCACGGCCCTGTACCCGGACTACTGGTACGCCTTCGAGTCCATCGGCGCCACCTCCTTCCGGCTGGGGGATTTCGCCTCCGCCCGGGAGGGCTTCGAGAAGGCCCTCTCCTATTCACCGGGCCGCGTGGAGTACGGGATCCTGGCGGTCATCTCGGCTTACCGGGCCGGCCAGGACGCGGAAGGCAAGGCCCTGGCCGCCCGCTACCTGACCCGGGTGAACCGGGAGACCCAGAACCTCCCCTGGCTCATCCTCCGGCTCCTTCAGGACCGGAACGACGCGGTCTCGGAGCTGGAAAACCGGATACCCGCGGAGAGGAGCCTCGACACGCGGGCGGAAATGCTGTTCTATCTGGGGCAGTACTGGATCATCCAGGGCAAGGCTTCCCTGGGGGCGCGGTACCTTCTCCTGGCCAAGGACATGGGCCGGGAGGGTATCCTGGAGTACCGCCTGATGGAGCGGGAACTGGAGCGCCTGACCCCGAAGCCCTGACCCCGGCCCGAATCTACCAGCCTGGAGCGCAAGATGCAGAACGTTCGCCGTTTGGAACTCGGTGGCAGGACCTTCGTCCTCGTGGGGACCGCCCACGTCTCCCGGGAAAGCATCGACGAGGCCGCCGCCATCATCGAGTCCGAGAAGCCCGGACGGGTCTGCGTCGAACTGGACGAGGGCCGGTATCGGTCCATGACCAAGTCCTCCACCTGGGAGAGCCTGGACATCGGGAAGGTTCTCCGGGAGGGCAAGGGCTTCCTGCTCCTGGCCAACCTGGCCCTGGCATCGTTCCAGCGCCGGCTGGGGGGCGACATCGGCGTGAAGCCCGGCCAGGAGATGCTGGCCGCCGTGGAGGCCGCCGAGCGCCTGGGCATCCCCTGGAGCCTCTGCGACCGGGAGGTCCAGACGACCCTGCGCCGGGCCTGGGGCAGGTCCGGATTCTGGGGAAAGTCCAAGCTCCTGGCCAGCTTGTTGTCCGGGGTCTTCACGAACGAGAAGCTCTCCGCCGAGGAGGTGGAGAAGCTCAAGGAGCGGGACGAGCTGGACGGGATGATGCGGGAACTGGCGGACTACATGCCCTCGGTCAAGGAGGTCCTCATCGACGAGCGGGACCGCTACCTGGCCGCCCGGATCTTCTCCCAGCCCGAGGCCTCCCTGGTGGCCGTGGTCGGGGCGGGGCACCTGGACGGCCTGGAAGCCTGGCTCCGGAAATTCACCGCCGGGGAAGGCGGCGTCGACGTTTCCGACCTCGAGGTGATTCCCCCGCCCTCCCCCCTCTCCCGCATCCTGGGATGGATCATCCCCCTGGCCCTGGTCGGCCTCATCACCGCGGGCTTCTTCCGCTCCGGCGCCGATGTGAGCCTGCGGATGCTGCTCCAGTGGGTGCTCTGGAACGGATCCCTGGCGGCCCTGGGATCGGCCCTTTGCATGGCCCATCCCCTGACCATCCTGGCTTCCTTCCTGAGCGCCCCCGCGGCCACCCTCAATCCCCTGGTCGGGGTCGGCATGTTCGCGGGCCTGGTGGAGGCCTTCCTCCGCAAGCCCTCGGTCCGGGACTTCGAGACCCTGAACGAGGACATCTCCACCCTGAAAGGTTTCTACCGGAACCGGGTGACCCACATCCTGCTGATCTTCTTCCTGTCCAGCCTGGGAGGCGCCCTGGGCAACTTCATCAGCATACCCGTGCTGGCCGGGGGCCTTTGAGGTCCAGGTCCCGCCCTTGACATTCGGGATATCCCGCGATATACATGAATACATGTTCATATGTTCATATATGCTCCACGACGGCTCGGGAAGGGAGGCGGCGTGAGTGATTCGGACAAAGCCGCGGTCTGCGGCTGCAGGACCGTGCACGAGGACCGGGTGGAGCGGGCCCGGGAAGCCCTGATCCCGGTGGCCCGCCTGCTCCGGATGGGCGAGCTCTTCAAGGTCTTCGCGGACCCTTCCCGCCTCCGGATCCTGGGAGCCCTGGCCGCGGAGGAGCTCTGCGTCTGCGACCTGTCCGCCGCCCTGGACATGACCCAGTCCGCCGTGAGCCACCAGCTGGCGGTGCTCAAGCGGTCCCGGCTGGTCCGGTACCGCCGGGACGGGAAGACGGTATTCTACGCCCTGGACGACGACCACGTCCGACAGATCCTGGCGGTGGCTTCCGGGCATCTGGCCGAGGAGGACGGAAACCGTGGAAACGAGTAGCGGCTACGAATGCGCCTGCGGGTCCTGCGCCGGAAAGGCGGAAACCCCGGCGGATGCCCGAAAGGTCGGAGACGCCGGGGGACGCCGGATTCCGGATCCCGCCCTGGTCCGGGAGGGACTTTTCCTGGGATCCGCCGCCCTGGTGGCGGGCGCCGGGTTCCTGCTGGAGATCGGCGCCCCGGGCCTTCCCCCCGCGGGGGGCCTCCCGGTCCTGTTCCTGGCCGCCTACCTCCTTGCGGGATGGAACGTGATCCTGGGGGCGGCCCGGAACATCCTGGCCGGCAACCCCTTCGACGAACTATTCCTGATGACCCTGTCCACCGTGGGGGCCTTCCTGATCGGCCATCCCGAGGAGGCCGTGGGGGTCATGATCTTCTACAAGATCGGCGAGATCCTGCAGGAGTCCGCGGCCCGGCGGAGCCGGAACTCCATCCGGGCCGTCCTGGCCCTGCGCCCGGACTCCGCCCGGGTCCTCCGGGACGGAAGCTTCGTCGTCCTGCGGCCCGAGGAGGTCCGGGTGGGCGAGCTCGTCCGGGTCCGTCCGGGCGAGCGGGTGCCCCTGGACGGGGTCGTGGAGCACGGCGAGGGCTGGGTGGACGCGGGGGCCCTGACCGGGGAGTCCCGGCCGCGGAGAGCGGCTCCCGGCACCGAGATCCTGGCCGGGTCGATCGCCCGGGAGGGGGAACTC